>JANQFA010000123.1 GCA_028278065.1 Myxococcota bacterium | reverse complement strand
GCTGGCGGAGCTCGATCCCGAGCTGACGAGCCAGGCCGAGCGTCTCGCCGGGGCTCACGCGGAGCTCGCCGACGCGGCGGCGGAGCTCGAGCGCTACGCCGGGGGAATCGACGCCGACCCGCGCCGCCTGGCCGAGGTGGAGGAGCGTCTCGATCGTCTCGAGCGGCTGCGGCGCAAGTACGGCGGCAGCGTGGAGGAGATCCTGGCCTTCCGCGAGCGGGCGGTCGCCGAACGCGGCGAAGACGCGACGGCCGACGAGCGGCTGACGGTTCTGGACGCCGAGCGGGGCCAGCGCGTCGAGGCGTTGAAGAGGGCCGCGGCGAAGCTGAGCCGCGGTCGCATGAAGGCGGCCGACCGGCTGGCGCGGGACCTGGACGCCGCGCTGACGGAGCTGGCGCTCCCGGATGCCGAGGTCGAGATCGCGCTCGATCCCGTGGAGCCCGAGCAGGGCGTCCCCTGCGGCCCGGGTGGCGCCGAGGCCCCGCAGATCCTCTTCCGCGCCAACCCGGGTGAGCCCGCCCGGGCACTGCGCCGCGTCGCATCGGGGGGCGAGCTCTCGCGCGTGTTCCTCGCGGTGAAGAACGTGCTGCGCCGCGCCGACACCGACCTGGTGCTGGTTTTCGACGAGGTCGACGCGGGCGTGGGAGGTGCGGTCGCGGATGCCGTGGGTCGCGCGCTGGCCGAGCTGGCGGACCAGCATCAGGTGCTCTGCATCACCCATCTGCCCCAGGTGGCGGCCCTGGCCGAGGCCCACTTCCGGGTCGAGAAGCGCACCGCGAAGGGCCGCACCCGGGCGCGCGTCGTGCGTCTGGAGGGCGGCGAGCGGGTGGAGGAGATCGCGCGCATGGCCGGCGGCCGCGAGGTCACCGCGGCGACCCGGCGCCATGCGCGCGAGCTGCTGGGGCCGCGCGCACGCGCCTGACCCCCATTGGCCGGCAGCCGCAGCCTCCAAGAGCCCGCTCTTCCGTGGGTTCAAGGGACGGCTCCGGCCCGCCGATGAACACCAGGGAACCGCTGCACCCCGGGCTCCGGGTGCGGGTGGCGGCCGCCGGAGGAGTCGAGCGCGCGATGGGCCAGGCCAACGTACCCACCGAGATCTTCGAGGACCGGGCCGTTCCGGCCGGCGCCTCGGTGCGGGTGATGAGGGGCTTCTACGAGGGGCTCGAGCTTCCGCTCGATCGCGACTGGCTGGTGATCGGGCGGGGACGCGGGGCCGACCTCGTGATCTTCGAGCCCACCATCTCTCGCGCCCACGCCGCGGTCGGATACCGCGAGGGAGGCTTCTTCGTGCAGGACCTGGGCAGCACGAACGGCACCTTCCTCAACGGCAGCCGACGCGAGCGTGCGCGCGTATCGGACGGGGACGAGATCCAGATGGGACGGCTTCTGCTGCGCGTGAAGCTGCCCGACTGAGCGCCTCGGAGGGAAGCGCATGGACTCCTACACCGTGATGATCGTGCCCGATGCCGAGGGCAGCGTGCGTCGCTATCGCGTTTCGCGCCGACGGGCGCGCCGCGCGGCGATCGCGGGCTGCGTGGCGGCGCTGGCCGTGGCCGTGGTGACCGTGGACTGGATCCGCGCTCGCCTGGATGCCCGCGAGCTCGCCGAGCTCCGCGCGACGAGCGCGGCGCAGCGCTCACAGCTCGAGGGCCTCTCGGGCGCGGTCTCGAGCCTCGAGCACGAGCTCGAGCGCGTCGCCGAGCTCGAGCGCAAGGTCCGGGTGATCGCCGACCTGCCGGCTCCGGCGGAGCGCACCGTCGCCCCGCCCGAGGGCGTGGGCGGCGAGACGGAGGCCCAGCCGCTCCCCAGCCTGTCGCCGGAGGAGGCAGACGTCGCGCCGTCCTCGGGGTCGCCGGAGCAGGCGGGCGGGGCGCCGTCCTCGGGCTCGCCGGAGCAGGCGGGCGGGGTGCCGTCCGCCGCCGACGAGCCCGCGTCGCGGCCGCTCTCCTCGCTCGATCCCGAGGCGCGTGCCGTGCGCGTGGCCAGTCTGCAGGCCCGGGCGCGCCACCTGGCGAGGCTGGCCGCGGCGCGCCAGGAGAGCCTCGACGGCCTGGTGGAGGGGCTGCGGGGCAAGACCCGGCGCCTCGCCTCCACGCCCAGCATCTGGCCGACCCAGGGCTGGGTGACCTCGGGCTACGGCTACCGGACCTCGCCGTTCACCGGCAACCGGCACTTCCACGCCGGAGTGGACGTGGCCGGTCGGCCGGGCACTCCGGTGGTCGCCCCCGCGCGCGGGCGGGTGGTCTTCGCGGGCAGCAAGGGCCCGCTGGGCCGGACCGTCATCCTCGACCACGGCTACGGCGTCCGCACCACCTTCGGTCACAACCAGAAGCTCATGGTGAAGCGCGGCCAGGAGGTCGAGCGTGGGGAGACGATCGCGGCTCTCGGGAGCAGCGGGCGCAGCACCGGCCCCCACCTCCACTACGGGGTCCAGGTGGACGGTCGGCGCGTGAACCCGATGAACTACATCCTGGACGAGTGAGCCGGGTCCCAGGCCCCTGGCTGCCGCCTCGCAGCCGCCGCCAACCCTGCGAAATCCCGCCGCTTTGCCCGGCGGCGCGGCTGCCCGCTACACTCCCGGTCCCCCGACGGAGAGACGGTGTTCCAGCAGATCGCCCGCAAGGTCTTCGGATCGGCGAACGACCGGATCCTGAAGCGGCTCGTGCCGCTCGTGGAAGCCACCAACCAGCTCGAGCCGGAGCTCGTGAAGCTCTCGGATGCGGACCTGCGCGCCCGTACGCCCTGGTTCAAGGAGCGCCTCGAGAACGGCGAGGCCCTCGACGACCTCCTCCCGGAGGCCTTTGCCACCGTTCGCGAGGCGGCGCGGCGCGTCCTCGGGCAGCGCCACTTCGACGTCCAGATCATCGGTGGGGTCATCCTCCACGAGGGGCGCATCGCCGAGATGAAGACCGGCGAGGGCAAGACCCTGGTGGCCACGCTGCCCTGCTACCTGAACGCGCTCACGGGTCGCGGCGTCCACGTCGTGACGGTCAATGACTACCTGGCCTCGCGCGACGCCGAGTGGATGGGCCAGATCTACCGCTTCCTCGGTCTCTCGGTCGGCTGCATCCTCCACGACCTCTCGGACGAGGAGCGGCGTGCCGCCTACGCTGCGGACATCACCTACGGAACCAACAACGAGTTCGGCTTCGACTACCTGCGCGACAACATGAAGCCGAGCCTGGACTACTTCGTCCAGCGCGAGCACCACTTCGCCATCGTCGACGAGGTGGACTCGATCCTGATCGACGAGGCCCGCACGCCGCTCATCATCTCCGGTCCCTCGGAGGAGAACACCCAGCTGTACGCGGTAGCCAACCGCGTGATCCCCCGGCTCAAGCCCGGCACGAAGGGCGACCCGATGAAGGGTGTCGAGGAGACCGGCGACTACTGGGTGGACGAGAAGGACCACGTGGCCGTCTTCACGGACGAGGGCACGGCCAAGGCGCAGAAGATCCTGGGCGTGGACGACCTCTACGCGCCGCAGATGATGCCCGTCGTCCATGCGCTCAACCAGGCTCTGGTGGCGCACACCCTGAAGAAGGCGGACGTCGACTACGTGGTGAAGCGGAACGAGCAGACGAGCCGCCAGGAAGTGGTGATCGTCGACGAGTTCACCGGTCGTCTCATGTCCGGCCGACGCTGGAGCGACGGCCTGCACCAGGCGGTGGAGGCCAAGGAGGGGATCCAGATCCAGAGCGAGAACCAGACGCTCGCCTCGATCACCTTTCAGAACTACTTCCGCATGTACGAGAAGCTCTCGGGCATGACCGGCACCGCCGATACCGAGGCACCGGAGTTCGCCAAGATCTACGACCTCGACGTGGTGGTCGCGCCGACCAACCGCCCCATGGTGCGCAGGGACCACGGCGACGTGGTCTACAAGTCGGTGCGCGAGAAGTTCGACGCCGCCATCGACGAGATCAAGGACTGCAACGAGCGCGGGCAGCCGGTCCTGGTCGGCACCATCTCGATCGAGACCAGCGAGAAGCTCTCGAGCAAGCTCAAGAAGCGCGGCGTGAAGCACAACGTCCTCAACGCCAAGGCCCACGCCCGCGAGGCGGAGATCGTCGCGCAGGCCGGGAGGCTCGGCGCGGTCACGATCTCGACCAACATGGCGGGGCGCGGGACCGACATCGTGCTGGGTGGGAACGCCGAGATGATGGCGTTGAACAAGTGCGGCGGGAGCCGCGAGCACCCGGACTTCGAGCGCCTCCTCGCCGAGTTCGAGGAGCAGTGCGCGGCGGAGCGCAAGGACGTGATGGAGGCCGGCGGCCTGCACATCCTCGGTACCGAGCGTCACGAGAGCCGGCGCATCGACAACCAGCTCCGCGGCCGCTCCGGGCGCCAGGGCGACCCGGGCTCGTCCCAGTTCATGCTCTCCCTCGAGGACGACCTCATGCGGATCTTCGGGTCCGAGCGCATCCAGACCTGGATGGAGCGGCTGGGGGTCGAGGACGGAGAGGCCATCGAGCACAAGCTGATCACGCGCGCCATCGAGAACGCACAGAAGAAGGTCGAGGCCCGCAACTTCGACATCCGCAAGCACCTGCTCGAGTACGACGACGTGATGAACAAGCAGCGCACCGCCTTCTACGACCGGCGCCGGGAGGTGCTGGCGGGTGGTGGCGTGCACGACGAGCTGCTCGAGATGATCGAGGGCGTCGTCGTCGAGATCCTGGCGGCCCACTGGCCGGAGAAGGGAGATCCGGACGACGAGCAGATCGGCGGCATCGCGAAGGCGGTGGAGGCCGAGTTCGGTGTGGAGCTGGATCCGCGCGGGGCGCCGTTCCAGCGCGACGGACGGCCCGAATCCGACCGGGACGAGCTGGGGCGCGGACTGCTGGACCGCCTGGTGGCGCTCCTCGACATGAAGACGGAGCACTGGAACGGGCTCGCCGAGAAGCACGCGGAGCAGGGCGTTCCGACCTTCGGCGACTTCGAGCGCCAGATCCTGCTCTGGACCCTGGACCGCCAGTGGAAGGACCACCTGCACAACATGGACGCGCTGCGCGAGGGCGTGCGCCTGCGCGGCTACGCCCAGAAGGACCCGAAGATCGAGTATGCCCGCGAGGGCTACGCGATGTTCGAGGAGATGAACGAGCGCGTCGACGAGCAGGTGGTCGAGCAGGCCTTCAAGATGCACCTGTCCGAGGAGTCGCTGGACCAGCCCGCTGCCGCGGCGGCGCCCGCGGCGCCTGCGGCGGCCCGCGCGCCGGGATCCGCCATCGAACGCCAGCCCGGCGCCGGCCAGGGCGCCGGCCAGGGCGCCGGCGGGGCTCCCGCGACGCGGCGCGCGCCCGCGCGGGCCGGCAAGGTCGGACGCAACGATCCCTGCCCCTGCGGAAGCGGCAAGAAGTACAAGAAGTGCTGCGGGGCGGCGTGAGCCGCCGCACAGCCGGTCGCCAGACCGTCCCCGTCGTCCTCGGCTTCCGCGCAGCCGGTCTCCACTGCGGCATCAAGAAGGCAGGGGAGCCGGACCTCGCCCTGGTCGCGAGCGACGCGCCCTGCGCCGCCGCGGGCGTCTTCACGCGCTCCACGGTGGTGGGAGCCCCCGTCGAGCTCTCGCGGCAGCGGGTCGCGTCGGGCCGCGCGCGCGCGGTCGTCGTCAACAGCGGGATCTCGAACGTGGCGATGGGCGCCCGGGGGCGGCGCGACGCCGCCGCGATGACGCGCCTGGCGTCGCGCGCGCTGGGCTGCCCCGACTCCGACGTCCTGGTCGCCTCCACCGGGGTGATCGGCGAGCCCCTGCCCATGGCGAAGCTGCGCGCCGGGATCCCCGCGGCGGTCGACGCGCTCTCGGAGGCCGGCCTCCCCGACGCGGCCCGCGCGATCATGACCACGGACACCCACCCGAAGCTCGCCTGGCGTCGCGTGCGGATCGGCGACGCGAGTGTGCGCGTCGCGGGGATCGCCAAGGGTGTGGGGATGTCCGAGCCGAACATGGCCACGGTGCTGGCCTTCGTCTTCAGCGATGCGGCGGCGACACCGGGGTTCGTGCGCCGGGTGCTGCGCGCCGCCGCGGGCGAGACCCTGAACCGCATCACCGTCGACGGCGAGACCTCCACCAGCGACACGGCGCTCCTCTTCGCCAACGGGCGCGCCGGGAACCGGGTGCTGCGCGGCCCCTCCAGCGCGGGAGCGGGCGCCTTCGCGGGCGCGGTGGCCGGGGTCTGCGAGGAGCTGGCGAGGATGCTGGCCCGCGACGGAGAGGGCGCCAGCAAGCTGGTCACCGTGAAGGTGACCGGCGCGCGCAACGCGCAGGAGGCCGAGCGGGCCGCGCGCCGCATCGCCAACTCCATGCTGGTGAAGACGGCCCTCTTCGGCCGTGATCCCAACTGGGGGCGCATCCTCCAGACCGTCGGGGCGGGGCGGGTCGCGCTGGACCTGGCGCGTACGCGGGTCCGGCTGGGCGGGGTCACGGTCTTCAAGGCCGGCGCCTCGGCAGGGCCGGCGGCACGGCGGCGGGCGGAGACGAAGCTCGCCGCCGACGAGGTGGAGATCGAGGTCCACCTGGGGGCCGGCCGGGCCGCCGACCGGATCTGGACCTGCGACCTGACCTACGATTACGTCCGGATCAACGCGGAGTACACCACCTAGGAGCCTCTCCGGGCCCCTGACTCCGGACCTCGCCGGCGCCCAGGAACCCCAGCTGGGGCGCGGCCGAAGCGGCGCTGGCTGCGCGTCGCCGGAGACCCGGCGGGGGTCGAGATGCGCTCAAGCTACGCATGAAACGGGCCGAAACGGGCTGGGATGGATCGAGACCGCCGACGCAGCCCGCGCTTCAAGTCCCGCTTCGACGCCCTCTACGCCGCCGGCAAGGAGGAGGGGGCCGGAATCCTGGCGGAGATCTCCTACTGCGGTGCACGGCTCGGCGGGACGAACATCCTGCCCTGCATCGGGACGAAGGTCACGCTGTACGTCTTCGTCCAGCCGGTCGCGCCCTTCGAGCTGACGGGCTGGGTCTCGCGCCACATCGGCGAAGACGGATTCGCGCTCGACTACGACCTCTTCGACGACCAGATCCGCAGCCTCGTCGACGACGTCGCCGCCCTGATCAACACCGAAGCCTGATCGGGCGGGCGGGTCGTCCGGGGCCGCCGCGACGGCGGCGTCAGAGCTGGCCGAGTGGCCGCGCGATCTGCTGGCGGAGCGGCTCCTCGAGGCAGGCGTCCGTCCACCAGTCCATGTCGCCGGTCACCGCGAAGACGGGGGCGCCCAGGAGCCACATCCCACCGCCCAGGATTCCCGTCAGCACCAGCCCGACGGGTCGCACCACGATGTCGGCCACCACGTGGTGGATGGGGGCGCGGTGCTGCTGCGCCACCAGCTCGGAGGGGGGCATGCTCGGGTCGTCGGCCCGCGCCGGCCCCGCGAGCAGGGCGGCCAGGATCAGGGGCACGAGGACTCGAAGCGTGGGGCGCGGCGTCGGCATGGGAGGATCATAACGCCGCCCTCGACCGGGCCGCCCGCGCCCCTCGGGGAGGCCGCGCCCTCGCGCACGGCCGCTACCGCTGGCCCGCCCCGGTTGCTACAAACCCGTGAAATCACACGTTCCGGCCCGCCCCCGGCGGTGCCCGGCCAGCGGCCGGGTTGGGGGAGTTCACGGGTGGAGCGGACGCCGAACCGCGAAGGAGACAGCATGAGCGAGACGCCTGTCGAACCCCAGGCGACGGATTCCCCTGCCCCGATCGGCGGCGACCCGAACCCCGTGAACGAGATGGCAGAGGCCATGAAGGCCGCGCCCCTCTCCGTGCGCTCCCTGCTGGAGGCCGGCGTCCACTTCGGACACCAGACCCGCCGCTGGGACCCGCGCATGAAGCGGTTCATCTTCGGCGAGCGCGACGGGATCCACATCATCGATCTGGACAAGACCCTCCCGTGCTTCCAGGAGGCCCTCGACTTCCTCAAGGAGACGGTGGCCAGCGGCGGCAAGGTGCTCTTCGTGGGAACCAAGCGACAGGCCGCGGCCCCGATCGAGACCGAGGCGCTGCGTTCCGGCCAGTACTACGTGTCCGAGCGCTGGCTGGGCGGGATGCTCACCAACTTCCGCACGGTCAAGAAGTCCATCGACCGCTACAAGCAGATGGTCGAGATCCTCGGCGACGAGGAGAAGCTGTCCGAGGTCACCAAGAAGGAGCAGGCGCGCCTGAACCGCGAGGTGAACAAGTACCGGCGCTCCCTCGAGGGCATCAAGGAGATGACCAAGCTGCCCGACGCGATGTTCCTGATCGACGTCTCGGCGGAGCACATCGCCGTCTCCGAAGCCCGGCGCCTGGGCATTCCGATCGTCGCGATCGTGGACAGCAACTGTAATCCCGAGGGCATCGAGTACGTGGTGCCGGGCAACGACGATGCGATCCGGGCCATCCACCTCTACTGCGCGCAGGTGGCCGACGCCTGCCTGGCCGGCGCCGAGCTCTACAACGAGCGGGTCCAGGCGGAGAAGGAGGCCGAGGCGGCCCGGAAGCCGGCCGAGGGCGCCGCGCCCAGCACCGGCCGCGTGGTGGTCGAGATCAAGCAGCCTCCGCGCCGCGGACGCGGCGAGGAGCGGCGCGCACGGCGGGCCCGCGAAGAGCAGGAGGCCATGGAGGCCGAGGAGGCGGCGGAGGCCGGAGCGGCGGCTGGAGCCCCGCCGGTCGACGGCGGAACGGCGGCTGGAGCCCCGCCGGCCGAAGACGCAGCGGCGGCCGAGCCCGCTGCGGAGGCTCCGGCCGAGGCGGCAGGGGACGAGCCCAAGCGGGAACAGGAGTAGAGCGGTGGCGGCGATTTCGGCAGCAGCGGTGAAGGAGCTCCGGGAGAAGACCGGCGCCGGGATGATGGACTGCAAGAAGGCGCTGAGCGAGGTGGACGGCGATGCGGAGAAGGCCGTCGAGCTCCTGCGCGAGAAGGGCCTCGCCAAGGCGGTCAAGCGCGAAGGGCGCGAGACGACCGAGGGCGCCATCGGCATCGCGATCGGCGGCGCGGCGGGGGGCATGGTGGAGCTGGGCTGCGAGACGGACTTCGTCGCCAAGACCGATGATTTCCAGGGCCTCGCCGGGTCCCTGTCCCGCGCCGTGGCCGATGACGCGGCCAACGACTCGACCGACGCGCTCCTCGGCGCCGAGCTGGGCGGCGAGAAGGTCGAGGAGGCCGTCAAGGCCGCCATCGGCAAGCTGGGCGAGAACATCGTCGTGAAGCGGGTGGCGCGCCTGGAGGGCAGCCTGGTGGGCGGCTACGTGCACGCGGGCGGGAAGCTCGGCGTGCTGGTGGCGCTGGGCGGCGCGGCGGGCGACGCCGGCGAGGCGCTGGCCAAGGATCTGGCCATGCACGTGGCCGCTGCGGATCCCAGCCCCCTCTCGGTGGACCGGGACGGAGTGCCGTCGGACGCCGTGGAGAAGGAGCGCGAGATCTTCCGCCGCCAGGCGGAGCAGGAAGGCAAGCCCGCGCAGGTGATCGACAAGATCGTCGATGGCAAGGTGAACAAGTACTACAAGGAGGTCGTCCTCCTCGAGCAGCCCTTCGTGAAGGATCCCGACCGCACCATCAAGGCCCTGCTCGCCGACTTCGGCAAGGAACATGGCGCCGAGGTGACGGTCGCCGGCTTCCGGCGCTTCAAGCTGGGGGAGAGCACCCGATCGTGAGTCGTACGCGTCGAATCCTGCTCAAGCTCTCGGGCGAGGGACTCGCCGGAGAGAGCGGATTCGGCATCGATCCCGAGCGGATCGGCGCGCTGGCGCAGGAGATCGGCAAGGCGCACGAGCGGGGCGCCGAGATCGGGATCGTGATCGGCGGCGGCAATGTGATCCGCGGCATCTCCGCGGCGGCACGCGGCATGGACCGCGGGACGGCCGACTACATGGGCATGATGGCCAGCGTGATCAACGCGCTGGCCCTGCAGGACGCCCTGGAGCATGCGGACCTCAACACGCGCGTCCTCTCGGCCCTGGAGATCAAGGAGGTGGCGGAGCCCTACATCCGCCGCCGCGCCATCCGTCACCTCGAGAAGGGCCGGGTGGTCATCTTCGCCGCGGGGACCGGGAACCCCTACTTCAGCACGGACACCGCCGCGGCGCTGCGGGCGGCCGAGATCCACGCGGAGGTGATCCTGAAGGCGACCAAGGTCGACGGGGTCTACGACGCCGACCCGGAGAAGGACGCGGGGGCGACCCGGTTCGAGATGGTCACCTACGACCAGGCCATTCGCGACAACCTCCGCTTCATGGACCAGACCGCGATCGCGCTCTGCCGCGAGAACGCGCTCCCGATCGTGGTGTTCGACATGTCGACCCCGGGGAACATCGCGAAGGCCGTGGCCGGCGAGTCGGTGGGAACCCGGGTCGAGTAGAGCGGAGGTAGGGTAGGGATGGCCGACCAATCCGACGTGGATGTCGTTCTCGAGGAGACCCGTGAGTCCATGGAGAAGGCGGTGCGCAGCCTGCGGCACGAGCTGCAGAAGGTGCGGACCGGGCGGGCCAACGTGGCGCTTCTCGACGGGATCACCGCCGACTACTACGGCGCCCAGACGCCGCTCAACCAGATGGCGAACCTGACCGCACCGGATCCGCGCCTGATCGTCATCTCTCCCTGGGACGCGTCCTCGGTCGGGGCGATCGAGAAGGCGGTGCAGGCCTCGGACCTGGGCCTGACCCCGCAGAACGACGGCAAGCTGGTCCGCATTCCGATCCCGCCCCTGACCGAAGAGCGGCGCAAGGAGCTGGTCAAGCACATCCACAAGATGAGCGAGGACCACAAGGTGGGCGTGCGCGAAGCCCGCCGCGAGGGCATCGCCCTGCTGAAGGACCTGGAGCGCGACGGCCTCTCCAGCGACGACCGCCACCGCGCCGACAAGCAGATCCAGGACCTGACCGACGATTTCGTCAAGAAGATCGATGAGCAGACCGCTGGGAAGGAGAAGGAGGTCCTCGAGGTCTAGTCGTGAGGGAACGCCGCCTGCGCACCGACGCCCTGCCTCGCCACGTGGCCATCATCATGGATGGGAACGGCCGCTGGGCGGAGAGCCGCGGGCTGACCCGGAACGAAGGTCACAACGCCGGGCTCGAGGCGGTGCGCGAGGTGGTGCGGTCCGCCCACGAGCTGGGGGTACGCGTCCTCACCCTGTACGCGTTCTCCCAGGAGAACTGGAACCGCCCCCAGGGCGAGGTCGACGCCCTGATGAGGCTGCTCGACCGCTACGTCGACAGCGAGGTGGACGAGGTCGACCGCAACGGGATCCAGATCCGCGCGGTGGGCCGTCTGGACGAGGTGCCCGGCGCGATCCGCAGGAAGCTGGATGTCGCGATCGAGCGCACCCGCGGCAACGACGAGATGGTGCTCGTCTTCGCGCTCTCCTATGGCGGCCGTCAGGAGATCGTGGACGCGGTGAAGAAGCTGGTGGCGGAAGCGGAGTCCGGAAAGCTGGACGCGGACGCGGTGGATGAGAAGCTGGTGGCGTCCTGTCTCTACGAGCCCGACCTCCCGGATCCCGACCTGCTGATCCGCACGGGAGCCGAATGGCGGGTCTCGAACTTCCTGCTCTGGCAGATAGCCTACTCGGAGATCCACGTCACGAATCTCATGTGGCCCGACTTCCGCAAGCAGCACCTGGTCGACGCGATCATCGACTACCAGCAGCGCGAGCGTCGCTTCGGGCAGACGAGTGCCCAGGTGCGGGATTCGGGGGAGGGCGAGGCGTGAAGCGCCTCTCGCTGCTGGGCAGCACCGGGAGCATCGGCGAGCAGACCCTCGACGTCGCTGCGCGTTTCCCGGATCGCTACGCGGTGGTCGGGCTGGCCGCCGGAAGCAATGTGGAGAAGCTGGCGGAGCAGGTCGGCCGCTTCCGCCCGGCGATCGTCTCGATGGGCGATGCCGAGGGCGCGCGCGCCCTGCGCGAGCGCCTCGGCGCCGGATCCCCCGTCGAGATCGTCTGGGGCGAGGAGGGACTGGCCGCCGTGGCCTCGGCCGATGCCGATCTGGTCGTGTCCGCGCTGGTGGGCGCCGTGGGGCTCGAGCCCACGCTGGCGGCCATCGCGGCGGGCCGCGACGTGGCGCTGGCCAACAAGGAGGTGCTCGTGATGGCGGGCGCCCTGGTGCTGCGCGCCGTCCGCGCCCACGGCGTCTCGCTCCTTCCCGTCGACAGCGAGCACAGTGCCATCTTCCAGGCGCTCGCCGGTCAGCGTCCCGAAGACGTGGACAAGCTCATCCTCACGGCCTCGGGCGGACCCTTCCGCACCTGGTCCGCCGAACGCATCGCCTCCGCCTCCGTCGAGGACGCGCTCGCCCATCCCAACTGGGACATGGGTGCCAAGATCACGATCGACTCGGCGACCCTGATGAACAAGGGGCTCGAGGTGATCGAGGCGCGCTGGCTCTTCGACGTGCCGCCGGAGCGCGTCGAGGTGGTGGTGCACCCCCAGTCGATCGTCCACTCGCTGGTGGAGTTCGTGGACGGCTCGGTGCTGGCGCAGCTCGGTCTCCCGGACATGCGGGTGCCGATCGCGGTGGCCCTGGCCCACCCGGAGCGGCTTCGGCTTCCGCTCGATCGGCTCGACCTGGCCGCCTGTGCAAGGCTCGACTTCGAGAAGCCGGACGTGCGCCGCTTCCCGTGCCTCGATCTCGCGTTCGCGGCGCTGCGCGCCGGGGAGGACGCCCCGGCCGTCCTCAACGCGGCCAACGAGGTCTCGGTGGCCGCGTTCCTCGACGGCGCGATCCCGTTCCCGGCCATCGCGGCGGTGAACGGCGACGTACTATCGGCCCACGTTGCGTCGGGCGCGGGGCCGATCCGCGACCTGGCGGACGCACGGGCCGTGGATGGCTGGGCGCGCGGACGGGCGCGCGAAGCCGTGGTCAAGCACCGGGGGGCTGCTCAGTGATCGCGCTGGATTTCGTCTTCGCCTTCGTCCTGCTGCTGGGCGTCCTGATCACCGTCCACGAGTTCGGACACTTCATCGTCGCCAAGTGGTGCGGCGTACGGGTGCTCAAGTTCTCGATCGGCTTCGGTCCCACGGTCGGGCTGGGCCGCTTCCGGATGCGCTGGGAGCGGAACGGCACGGAGTACGTGGTGGCGTGGATTCCCCTGGGCGGCTTCGTGAAGATGCTCGGAGAGCAGCCGGGGGAGGAGGAGTCCGAGGAGGCCCTGGCGGATCCGGAGCACACCCTGGGCGCCAAGCCCGTGTGGCAGAAGCTCGCGGTGGTCTTCGCCGGCCCCGGCATGAACCTCGTGCTGCCCGTGGTGATCCTCGCGATCAGTCTGGCCGTGGGGATCCAGCGGGCCGCCTCGGTGATCGGTTCGGTGGAAGACGGTTCGCCCGCCGCGGCCGCCGGGCTGCAGCCCGGCGATCGCATCACGGCGATCGACGGCGAGCCCGTGCGCTTCTGGGGCGACGTGGAGACCCGGGTGCGCGAGGCGCCAGGCAGCTCGCTCGACCTCAGCGTGGCGCGCGGGGACGAGACCCTGGTGGCGAATCTCGACGTGGCGGGCCGCAAGGGCCTCGACGTCTTCCTGCAAGCGAGCCAGGTGGGATGGCTGGGCCTCCAGCACCGGCGCGAGGCGACCACCCTGGGTGTGCCCGCCAGCGACTCGCCGGCGTCCCTGGCCGGACTCCGCTCGGGCGACCAGGTGGTGGCGGTGGCCGGCGAGCCGGTCGAGGACTGGTCCCAGCTCGCGGCGGTCTACGCGGCGCAGCGCGGCCCGGTCGAGCTGACCCTGGAGGAGGGCGATCCGGTCCGGGTCCCCGCGCTCGGCGATCTGGACGCCCTGGGCGTCGTTCCGGCCACCGTGCTCATCTCGGCGGTGACGCCGGACTCGCCGGCTTCGGCGGCGGGGCTGGCCGCGGGCGACCTGATCCTGACCCTGGACGGGACGCCGGTGGGGAGCTTCGCCTCCTTCGCCGAGTCGGTCCGCGCCAGCGAGGGGCGCGCGCTCGAGCTGACCTACGCGCGCGAGGGCGAGACCCACGCCACGCCGGTGACGCCGACGCTGATGGACGACGCCATCGGGCCCAGCGGCCAGCAGGCCTGGATGGTGGGCATCCGCGCCGAGGACGCGACCCTGATCGGTGCCACCCTCCTCGACCGGGAGGTCAACCCGTTCGTGTCGGTGCCGCGTGCCGTGGGCATGACCTGGGAGCGCACCGCCCTCATCCTGCGGGCGGTCGGCAAGATCGTCACCGGCGACGTCTCCCGCAAGCAGATCGGCGGCCCCGTCGAGATCGCGCGCCAGGCGCACATGGCCTTCCAGGCGGGGTGGGAGATCTATCTCAACCTCCTGATCATGATCTCGATCAACCTCGCGATCCTGAACCTGCTCCCGATCCCCATCCTCGACGGCGGGCAGGCGGTCCTCTTCGCGCTGGAGGGCATCAAGCGCTCTCCGCTGTCGTTGAAGACCCGCGAGATCGCGATGCAGATCGGCGTCACCATGGTCGTCCTCCTGATGGGCTTCGCCCTCTGGAACGACATCTCCCGGTCGTGGTCGAGCTTCGTGGACTGGCTGCGCGGCAGCGCCGGTCTCTAGCCCGCGCGCGACGCCGGTGAGGATCCTGGCGATCGATACGGCCACGTCCGTGACCCGGGTGGCCGTGCTCGACGGCGACCGGCTGACCGCGCAGGTGGAAGAGGGAGGACGGCCCCACGCCGCGGCGCTCCTGCCCGCCGTGGAGAGCGTGCTCTCGGACGCCGGTCTCGCCCTCGGCGAGATCGAGGGCTTCGCGGTCTCGATCGGACCGGGCTCCTTCACGGGACTGCGCATCGGTCTCGCCACGATCAAGGCGTTCGCGCTCGGAACCGGGCGACCGGCGGCGCCCGTACCGACCCTGGCTGCGCTGGCCTGGCCGCTTCGCGACCAGGCGGAAGACCTCGTGGCCTGTCTCGACGCCCAGCGGGGTGAGCTCTACGCCGCGGGCTATCGGGTCGCCGGTGGGGGCCTGCAGTCGCGCTGGTCCGAGGCGGTCCTCTCCCCGGCTGCGGTCGTCGCCCGGACGCCGGACGGGGCGACGGTGGCGGGGGAGGGGCTCGAGCGGCTCACGTCGGCGCCCCCTTCGCTGACCCTGGTGCCCGCGGCTCCCGGTGCGGCCGCCGTCGCGGCGCTGGGCGCGCGCATCCTGGCACGCGGGGGCGGTGTCGATCCCTCGGCGCTGGTGCCCCGCTACGTGCGCAGGGCCGAGGCCGAGGCGCGTCGCCTGGGCTCGCCGTTGGAGCCGCCGGACCCCGCGGGCGAGCTTCTTTGACACCTCCCCTGGGGTGCTTTAACCTCCCGTCCCAGCAGGCTAAAGCGGGATTCGGGGGACGCGGGAGCGTCGGGCGAACTTGGATCCGCGGGATATCGAACGCATCCGGCAGCTCGCGGCGCGGGACGACACCGTCCGGGAGCTCTGGGACCGACACTGCGCGCTGGCGGCCGAGCTCGATGCGCTCGACGGCCAGCGCTTTCTGACTCCGCAGGAGGGCCTGCGGCGCAGGGAACTTCAGAAGGCGAAGCTGGCGGGACGGGATCGCATCCAGGCGATCCTGGATCGCCTTCCTGACAAGACGGGGATCGGCACGTGAGGCTCACCGGATCGGAAATCCTGATCCATGCCCTCAACGAAGAGGGTGTGGAGGTGATGTTCGGACACCCGGGCGGGGCCGTCCTCTACATCTACGACGCCATCCACAAGCTCGGCTTCAAGCACATCCTCGCGCGCCACGAGCAGGGTGCGGTGCACATGGCCGACGGCTACGCGCGCGCGAGCGGTCGGCCCGGCGTGGCCCTGGTGACTTCGGGTCCCGCACTGACCAACGCGGTGACCGGCCTCGCCACCGCCTACTCGGACTCCATCCCGGTGGTCTGCTTCTCGGGCCAGGTGCCCACCGCCGCCATCGGCAGCGACGCCTTCCAGGAGGCCGACAACGTCGGGATCACCCGGCCCGTCACGAAGCACAACTACCTGGTGACCGACGTGCGCGACCTGGCCGGCACCATCAAGGAGGCGTTCCACATCGCCACGACGGGGCGGCCGGGCCCGGTGCTGGTGGACATCCCCAAGGACGTCTCGAACACCGAGTGCGAGTACCTGTACCCGCGCGAGATCCACCTCGAGCACTACCAGCCGCGCTACGAGGGGCACTGGGGCCAGATCAAGAAGGCCCTGGCGATGATCCTGCAGGCCCAGCGCCCGGTGATCTACTTCGGCGGCGGCGCGATCCTGTCCGGTGCGGCCGAGGAGCTGCTGCGTTTCGTCGAGCTCCTGCGCGTCCCCACCACCTATACGCTCATGGGGATCGGCGGGATTCCCGGGGACCACCCGCTCTCCCTCGGCATGCTCGGCATGCACGGCACCTACCGCGCCAATCTGGCCGTGGACGAGTGCGACGTGCTCGTGGCCATCGGCGCGCGCTTCGACGACCGCGTGACCGGCAAGCTGGACGAGTTCAGCCAGCGCTCGCGCAAGATCCACATCGACATCGATCCCACCTCGATCCGCAAGACGGTGCACGTGGACATCCCGATCGTGGGCGACGTGAAGAACTGCCTGCAGCGGTTCATCAAGCTGCTGGAGGAGGAGAAGGGCCTGGAGCGGTTCCACCGTCGCACCGCGCCCTGGTTCTCCAAGATCGACGCGTGGAACGAGGAGGCGCCGATCGCGTACACCCAGCCCGCCGACGGCCCGCTGCTGCCCCAGTTCGTGATCGACAAGCTCTATCAGATGACCCAGGGTCGGGCGGTGGTGACGACCGACGTGGGCCAGCACCAGATGTGGGCGGCCCAGTACTACCACTGCCAGGAGCCCAACAACTGGATCTCCTCCGGCGGCCTCGGGACCATGGGCTTCGGCCTGCCTTCGGCGATCGGCGCCCAGGTGGCGCGTCCCGGCGAGACCGTGCTCGCGATCTGCGGCGACGGGTCCCTCCTCATGACCGTGCAGGAGCTGGTGACGGCGGTGGAAGAGCGCCTGCCCGTCAAGGTGGCGATCATCAACAACCACTACCTCGGCATGGTCCGCCAGTGGCAGCAGCTCATCTACGACAACCGGGTCAGCGGAAGCGACCTCCACGTCGGCCCCGACTGGGTGAAGCTGGCGGAATCCCTGGGAGCGCTGGGTCTGCGCGCGGGTCGCGTGGACGAGGTGGAGCCCGTCATCGAGAAGGCCTTCGCACACGACGGGCCCGTCTTCATGGAGTTCATCGTGCGGGAGACCGAGAACTGCTACCCGATGGTCCCGGCCGGAAGCCCGTCCGCGAAGATGGTGCTCTCCGATCCGGATCCGATGGGCTAGGCCGATGCGCCACACGATCTCCGTGCTGGTCCGCAACGAGTTCGGCGTGCTCTCGCGCGTCTCCGGGATGTTCAGCGGACGCGGCTACAACATCGACAGCCTCAACGTCGCACCGACACTGGACCCCGAGGTGTCGTGCATGACGCTCGTCACCCACGGTGACGACGCCATCATCGAGCAGATCACGAAGCAGCTGCACAAGCTGATCGACGTGATCACGGTGAAGGACTACGTGGGCCAGGCGGAGTTCGTGGGCCGCGAGCTGGCGGTGCTGAAGGTCGCCCCGCTTCCCGAGGCCCGCGCCGAGGTGCTGCGCATCGTCGAGATCTTCCGCGGCAAGGTGGTGGACGTGTCCGCCAAGTCGTTCGCCATCGAGGTCACCGGGGGCCAGGACAAGATCGACGCCATGGCCCGGCTCCTCGAGCCCCTGGGATTGCAGCAGGTGGTCCGCACGGGACCGATCGCCGTCGCGCGCGGCGGTGCCTGACCCGGCGGAACCGCCACGAAGCAGAAGGAAGGAATGGAACCCCCATGGCCGTGAACATCTACTACGACAAGGACGCCGACCTCGGTCGCCTCGACGGCAAGACCGTGGCGGTGATCGGGTACGGCAGCCAGGGCCACGCCCACTCGCTCAACCTGCGTGACTCCGGGGTCTCGGTGATCGTGGGGCTGCGCAAGGACTCGAGCTCGGTCGCCAAGGCCGAGGCGGAGGGGCTGCGCGTCGTCACGCCCGCCGAGGCAGCGAGAGAGGCCGACGTGGTGATGCTGACCGTTCCGGACGAGCTCGCAGTGGACATCTACAAGGGCGACATCGAGCCCGGCCTGGTGCCCGGCAACTGCCTCGCGGTAGCCCACGGCTTCAACATCCACTTCGGGACCATCCGCGTGCCCGACGGGGTGAACGTCTTCATGGCCGCGCCCAAGGGGCCCGGCCACACGGTGCGCGGTCACTACCAGGAGGGCCGCGGCGTTCCGACCCTGATCGCAGTGGGTGCCGACCCCTCGGGTGACACCAAGGAGATCGCGCTGGCCTACGCATCGGGCATCGGCGGCGGCCGTGCCGGGATCATCGAGACCAACTTCCGCGAGGAGACCGAGACAGACCTCTTCGGAGAGCAGGCCGTCCTGTGCGGGGGACTCACCGCCCTGATGCAGGCGGGCTACGAGACCCTCGTCGAGGCGGGCTACGCGCCCGAGATGGCCTACTTCGAGTGCATCCACGAGGTCAAGCTCATCGTGGACCTGATCTATGAGGGCGGCATCGCCAACATGCGCTACTCGGTCTCGAATACGGCCGAGTACGGCGATCTGACGCGCGGCCCGCGCGTCGTGGATGCGGAGACCAAGGCCCGGATGAAGGCCATCCTCGGCGAGATCCAGTCGGGCCAGTTCCCCAGGGAGTTCATCCTGGAGAACAAGGCCGGCCAGCCTTCCTTCAACGCCCTGCGCCGGCGGGGCGAGGAGCACCCCCTGGAGGAGGTGGGCGCCAAGCTGCGCGGCTTGATGCCCTGGCTCCAGGAGAACAGGCTGGTGGACCGCTCGAAGAACTGACGTGACCGCCTTCCGCGAGCGCCCCGTGGAGCGCATCGTCCCGGACGCCTGGGCGTTCGCGGGGGGGCTGGTCGGCGTCGCGCTCCTGTTCACGCTGTTCGGCTGGGCGCTCCTGGCCTGGCTGGCGGCGGGCCTGGCGGGCTTCGTCGTGGCGTTCTTCCGCAACCCGGAGCGCTCGCTCCCAGCGGACGAGCGCTGCGTGGTGGCGCCCGCGGACGGCTGGGTGCTGGACGTCTCCGAGGTGGAGACCGGCGAAGGCCAGAAGGCCCTGCGCATCGGGATCTTCCTCTCGGTCCTCGACGTCCACGTGAACCGCATGCCCCTGGCGGGGAGGATCCTGGCCATCGAGCGCAACGGCAGCCAGTTCCTCAATGCGATGAACCCGCGCGCGGAGCACGAGAACGTGCGCTGCACGCTGCGCTGCGAGACGGACTCGGGGCTGCCGTTCCAGGTCACCCAGATCACGGGACTGATCGCCCGGCGCATCGTCTGCCACGCCCAGGTGGGCGACGAGATCCCGCGCGGCGCGCGCTACGGCCTGATCCGCTTCGGCTCCCGCACCGACGTGGTGCTGCCGCTCGGTGCGGTGCCGCTGGTCGCGCGCGGCGCGAGGGTGCACGGCGGCAGCACGGCGCTGGCGTGGCTGGGAGATCTGACGTGAGCGCGCCGTTGCCGCCGCAGGCCTTGCGCAAACGCCGCCGCCGCCGCTCGCGCAAGGGCCGGCGTCGCGGCGTCCACCTGCTGCCGCATCTCTTCACGACCGGGAACCTCTTCTTCGGGTTCTTCGCGATCGTCCACTCCAGCCTGGGCAACTTCGACCGCGCGGCGGCGGGCATCGTGCTCGCCGCGGTCTTCGACATCCTGGACGGGCGCGTCGCGCGACTGGCCGGCTCCACCAGCCGCTTCGGAAGCGAGTACGACTCGATCGCGGACACCGTCTCGTTCGGCGTGGCGCCGGCGCTGCTGGCCTACTGGGGGGGCAACCTGCAGGCCCTGGGTCGCACCGGGCTGGCGATGGCCTTCATCTACACCGCCTGCGCGGCGCTGCGCCTGGCGCGCTTCAACGTCTCGCCCGGCCGCTACAAGGGCCACTTCCAGGGCCTGCCCAGCCCGGCCGCGGCGGGGATGATCGCCACCACCCAGTGGTGCGTGGGGCTGCTGCGCGAGAACGGCATCGCCTTCCAGGCTCCGGAGCTGATGGTGGGCCTGGGCGCCGCCAGCCTGGGGCTCCTCATGGTGAGCGCGATCCCGTACTGGAGCGGCAAGGAGGTCGACGTCCGTCATCCCTTCGGGTCCCTGGTTCTGGTGATCCTGGTTCTGGCGGTGGTCGTCCAGGAGCCGATGGCGGCGCTCTTCGTCTTCTGCCTGCTCTACGTCCTCGCGGGGCCCGTGGAGTGGGCCTGGCGCCGCGTCTCCGGGCGGCCGCTGACCGAGACCCCCGCCGAGCCCGTCGAGGAGGCGACCTGATGCGCCCCGAGGACCGCGTGCTCATCTTCGACACCACCCTCCGCGACGGGGAGCAGTCCCCCGGCTGCAGCATGAACCTGGCGGAGAAGCTGCAGCTGGCCCGGCAGCTCGCCCGCCTCGGGGTGGACATCATCGAGGCGGGCTTCCCGATCGCGAGCGAGGGCGATCTGGAGAGCGTGAAGGCCATCTCGCGCGAGGTCCGCGAGCCCGTCGTCTGCGCCCTGGCGCGTACGGCGGCCGCCGATGTCGAGCACGCCCAGGAGGCACTCGCCCCGGCGGCGCGCCCGCGCATCCACACCTTCATCGCGACGAGCGACATCCACCTGGAGCACAAGCTCCGCATGAGCCGCGAGCAGGTGCTGGAGGAGGTGGACCGTGCCGTGCGCCAGGCGCGCGGCTACGTGGACGACGTCGAGTTCTCGGCGGAGGACGCCACGCGTTCGGACTGGGACTTCCTGGTACAGGTCTTCGAGACCGCGATCGCCGCCGGCGCCTCCACCCTGAACGTGCCGGACACGACCGGCTACACCACGCCGACCGAGTACTACGACCTGATCCGCTTCCTCAAGGAGCAGGTGCGCGGAAGCGCCGAAGTCACCTTCAGCCTGCATTGCCACAACGACCTGGGCCTGGCCGTGGCCAACAGCCTGGCGGCCATCCGCGCCGGCGCCCGCCAGGTGGAGTGCACCGTCAACGGCATCGGCGAGCGGGCCGGCAACACGGCGATGGAAGAGGTGGTGATGGCCCTGAAGACCCGTCCGGACGTGTACGGGCCGGCCGATACGGGGATCGTCACCTCGGAGATCTACCCCACCAGCCGCATGCTCTCGTCGATCATCGGCGTGGCGGTACAGCCGAACAAGGCCATCGTGGGCGACAACGCCTTCGCCCACGAGGCCGGGATCCACCAGGACGGGGTCCTGAAGGCGGCCATCACCTACGAGATCATGACGCCCCAGTCGATCGGGCGCCCCTCCAACGAGCTGGTGCTGGGCAAGCACTCCGGGCGCCACGCCTTCCGCGACCGCCTCTCGGAGCTGGGCTTCCATCTGGACGACGAGGAGTTCCAGCGCGCCTTCAAGCAGTTCAAGGCCCTCGCGGACAAGAAGAAGAGCGTCTTCAACGAGGATCTCGAGGCCATCGTCTCCGACGCCGTCACCTACAGCGACGACGTCTACGACCTGGGCGAGATCTCGCTGGTCTCGGGGAGCTTCGCCACGCCCACCGCCACCGTGGAGATGACGGTGGCAGGCGAGCGCCGCAAGACCACCGCGATGGGCGTGGGTCCGGTGGACGCCGTCTTCAAGGCGATCGCCGATCTGACGGAGACGAAGAGCGAGCTCCTGCGCTACCAGGTGAACGCGATCACCGGGGGCATGGACGCACAGGGAGAGGTCTCCGTCACCGTCCGCGACGGGGAGCGCAAGGTGATCGGGCACGGGGCCCACACCGACGTGATCGTGGCCAGCGCCAAGGCCTACGTCCACGCGCTCAACAAGCTCGAGTGGCACAAGCAGCGGCGCGCCGAGAGCGGGCCGCGGGGGATCTAGCGCATGGATCGCATCCTGGTCCTGCCGGGCGACGGAATCGGCCCGGAGGTGACGCGCGAGGCGCGTCGCGTCCTGGAGGCGGTGGCCGAGCGCCACGGTCGCAAGCTCGCCTTCGAGGAGGGGCTGATCGGCGGCGCCTCCATCGACGCCGCCGGGACGCCCCTGGCGGACGACGTGGTGGAGCTGGCCCGGGAGTGCGGCGCGGTCCTGCTGGGTGCGGTCGGCGGGCCCCGCTGGGACGACATGCCGGTGGACACGCGCCCGGAGAAGGGCCTCCTGCGCATCCGCAAGGAGCTGGGGCTCTTCGCGAACCTGCGGCCGGCGACGGTATTTCCGGCGCTCTCCGGCGCGTCCTCGCTGCGCCCGGAGGTGGTGGAGGGGATCGACATGCTGGTGGTGCGCGAGCTCACCGGCGGGATCTACTTCGGGGAGCCGCGCGGGCGGGCCCTGGTGGAGGGGGTGCGCGAGGCGCGCAACACCATGGTCTACGACGAGGTGGAGGTGCGCCGGATCGGCCGCGTGGCCTTCGAGGCCGCTCGCGGCCGGCGCCGCCACGTGACCCACGTCCACAAGGCCAACGTGCTCGAAGTGTCCCAGCTCTGGATGGAGGTCGTGGACGAGCTGGCGGGCGACTACCCGGACGTCGAGCTCCACCACCAGCTGGTGGACTCCTGCGCCATGCTGCTGGTGCGCGAGCCCGCCCGCTTCGACGTGATCGTCACGGGGAATCTCTTCGGCGACATCCTCTCGGACGAGGCGGCGATGATCACCGGCTCGCTCGGAATGCTGCCCTCGGCGAGCCTCGGTGAAGGAGGCGTCGGTCTCTACGAGCCCGTGCACGGCTCGGCCCCGGACATCGCCGGGCAGGACCTGGCCAACCCGCTTGCCACGATCCTCTCGGCCGCCATGCTGCTCGAGCACAGCCTGGCGGCGCCCGAAGCGGCCGCCGAGGTCCGCGATGCCGTGTCCCGGGTGCTCTCCGACGGCCACCGCACCGCCGATCTCATCCTCGGGGGCGACGGGGAGGCGCTGGGCTGCAGGCAGATGGGCGACCGGGTGCTGGAGGCGCTCGCGGCGTCGTGAGCGAGAGGGGCCTGCTCGAAGTCGCCGTGGTCGGCGCCACCGGGGCGCTCGGCGGCGAGCTGGTGAACGTCCTGGCCGAACGCGCGCTTCCCATCGGGAGGCTCGTGCCGGTGGCCACGGACCGCAGCCTCGGCGAGCACGTGGAATGGGGCGGGGCGGACGTCCCGGTCGAGGTGGAGCTGGGCTCGCTGGAGGGTGTCGACCTGGCCTTCCTCTGTGCGCCGCGCGATGCCTCGCTCGAGTTCGCCGGGCTGGCGCTGCGCGCGCGGGTCCCGGCCATCGATCTCTCGGGCGCGCTCCTCGACCAGCCGGACGTGGACCTCCTGGTGGGCGAGTGGCTCGACTCGGACGAGGTGATCGACCGCCCCCTGGTGGCCTCGCCGGGAGGCACGGCGCTGGCCCTGGCACTGGTGCTGATGCCGCTCGAGCAGGCGGCCGGAGTGGGGCGGGCGATCGTCACCACCTTCGAGGCGGCGGCGGTGACCGGCCGCGCCGGGATGGATGCGCTCTCGTCCGAGAGCGTGGCGCTCTTCAACCAGCAGCCGTTGCCCGACGAGCCCCTGGCGTTCGACTGCCGTCCGGCCGTGGGGGCGCCGGGCGCGGATGGCGCGACCGGCCACGAGCTGCGCCTCGCCACGACCGTGTCGCGCCTGCTGGGCCGCGAGATCGCCCTGGGGGTCACCTCGGTGCGGGTCCCCACCTTCAGCGGCGACGGGCTCTCGGTATTCGTGGAGACCGAGCGCCCGCTCGATGTCGGGGACGCGGTGGCGGCGCTCGAGAAGGCCTCCGGCGTGGTGGTCTGGCCCGGCGGCGCGGGCCCCAGCAGCCGCACCGCGGTGGAGCAGGACGCCGCCCTGGTGGGCCGGGTGCGGGCGGCGCCGGGCGGGCTCCAGCTCTGGATCTCGGCCGACGGCATCCGGCTGGCGGCCCGCAACGCCGCTCTCCTGGCCGAGGCGCGTCCCCTCCAGCGACGGGCCTCGTGAGGCGCCCGAGCCGCAGCCATCGGACCCCCCGGAGCGGTGCGAGCCTCGCCCGCCCGGCTCCGTGAGGACCCTGCGCCTCACGCTCGAGTACGACGGCACGGACTTCGAGGGCTGGCAGGTCCAGCAGGACGCCCGCACGGTCCAGGGCGCGCTGGCCGACGCCGTGGCCGAGATCACCGGGGAGCGGGTCGTTCCCACCGGGAGCGGGCGCACCGACGCCGGGGTGCACGCCGAGGCCCAGGTGGCCAGCATGCGGATCGAGAGCGGCCTCGAGCCCGACACCCTGCGCCGCGCGCTCAACGCCGTCCTGCCTCGGGACGTGGCGGTGACCGGCCTGGAGGAGGCGCCGGACGGCTTCCACGCGCTGCGCGACGCCCGCGGCAAGCACTATCGCTACGCGGTCTGGAACGCGCGCGAGCGTTCTCCGCTCCGCGACCGCACCCATCTCTTCGTGGCGACGCCACTCGACGTGTCCGCCATGCGGCGCGGCGCCGCCCACCTGGTCGGGACCCACGATTTCGCCTCCTTCCAGGCCGCGAAGAGCGACGCGCGCACCACCATCCGCACCCTGACGGCCCTGGATCTGGAGGGGGCGGCCGGCCGGGAGATCCGCTTCGAGGTGCGCGGCGAGGGCTTCCTGCGTCACATGGTGCGGATCGCGGTGGGGACGCTCCTCGAGATCGGGCGGGGCCGGCGCGTTCCGGACGATCTCCCGGGCGTGCTGGAGGCGCGCAGCCGCGCCGCGGCGGGGGCGACCGCCCCGGCCCACGGCCTGACCCTGGTGGCCGTGGACTACGGGCCCTGAGGGACCCTGGGGGGGAGAGCGCACTTTCCCAGCGAAACCGAGGATTTGGGGCCGAAGATCGCTTGACGCCCCGGGCCCGTTGGGGTACCCATCACGCCCTCATGAGCGCCACCGCCCACAAGGCCACCAAGAGCTTCGACCGACGCCACGTCGAGCCCCGCTGGCTCGTCGTCGACGCGGACGACCAGGTTCTCGGCCGGCTCGCGACCGAGGTCGCCAACCGGCTGCGCGGCAAGCATCGCCCGCACTACACGCCGCACGCGGACGTGGGCGACTTCGTGATTGTGATCAACGCCGAGAAGGTCAAGCTCACCGGGCGCAAGCGCGAGCAGAAGACCTACCACCGCCACACCGGCTACACCGGACACCTCCGCTCGACCACCGCGGCGAAGCTCCTCGAGGGGCCGCACGCGGATCGCGTCGTGCGGAACGCCGTGCGCGGGATGCTCCCCAAGAACGCACTCGGCCGGAAGCTGCTCGGCAAGCTGAAGATCTACACCGGCCCGGACCACCCCCACGCGGCCCAGAAGCCCGAGGAGCTCACCCTTGGCTGAAGCCCAGGTCTATTCCGCAACCGGCAAGCGCAAGACATCCGTCGCGCGCGTGCGTCTCACGCTCGGCTCCGGGGCCGTGCGGGTGAACGGCAAGTCGATGGAGGACTACTTCCCCCGCGAGACGCTCCAGATCGTGATCCGCCAGCCCCTGGAGGTCACCAACGGAACCGGTCGCTTCGACATCGACGCCCGCGTGCACGGCGGGGGGATCTCCGGTCAGGCCGGCGCCCTGCGCCACGGTATCTCCCGCGCCCTGGAGCGCTTCGACGAGGCCAACCGGCCCCCGCTCAAGTCGGCCGGGCTCCTCACCCGCGACGCGCGCAAGAAGGAGCGCAAGAAGTACGGGCAGCGCGGTGCCCGTGCGCGTTTCCAGTTCTCCAAGCGCTAGCCGCGGGCGGACACCCTTCTCCTCGAACGGGGCGCCACGCGGCGCCCCGTTCGCTTTTGTACGTTCGGAACCAGCCACCCCGGGGAGACAGCCATGAAGGTCGCCGTCGTCGGTGCCAGCGGATACACGGGACTCGAGCTCCTGAGGATCCTGCTGCGCCACCCGCGTACCGAGATCGTCGCCGTGACCTCCGAGCAGCGAGCGGGGCTGCCGCTGGGCGAGGCGTTCCCCTCGCTGGCGGGCCTCAGCGACCTCTGCTTCGAGCGCGCCGAGCCGGCCGCCCTGGCCGGTCGCGCCGATCTCTGCTTCACCTGTCTGCCCCACGCCGCCTCGGCGCCCAGCGTGGCCGAGCTGCGCAAGGCCGGGGTGGCGGTGGTGGACCTCTCCGCCGACTTCCGGCTGGCGGATCCGGCCACCTACGAGCGCGCCTACGGGCCCCACGGTGCTCCCGAGCTCTTCGGGGCAGCGGTGTACGGGCTTCCCGAGCTGCACCGCGAGGCGCTCGCGGACTGCGACTTCGTGGCCTCGCCCGGCTGCTATCCCACCTCCGTGCTCCTGCCCCTGGTGCCCTTCCTGCGCCGGGGGCTGGTGGAGCCGCGCGTGCTGGTCGACTCCAAGTCCGGCGTCTCGGGCGCCGGACGCAAGCTGGAGGCGGGCTTCCTGTTCGCCGAGATCGACGAGAACGTCAGCGCCTACAAGGTGGGCGGCGTGCACCGGCACGTCCCCGAGATGGAGGAGCAGGGCTCGCTGGCGGCCGGGGAGGACGTGGTCGTGACCTTCGTGCCCCACCTGCTGCCGACCATCCGGGGCATCGCCACGACCGTCTTCACCCGGCCCCGGACATCGCTCCCGCAGGCCGAGGCCCGCGCGGTCCTGGAGGAGGCCTACGCGGAGGAGCCCTTCGTGCGGGTCCTGCCGGAGGGCGCCACACCCAGCCTGGCGGGGGTGCGCGGCAGCAACTTCTGCGACGTCCAGGCGGTGATGGACGAGCGCACCGGGAGCCTCATCCTGCTAGCGGCCCTCGACAACCTGGTGAAGGGCGCCTCCGGCCAGGCCGTGCAGGCCATGAACCTCATGCGCGGCTTCCCGGAGACCGAGGCGCTCCTGGAGGCGCCGCTGGTTCCCTAGCGGCGTTCGCTACCAGGGCCGGAGGTCGGCCGGGGCACGATCCACGTAGGGCTGCAGCCGGGTCACGCCCAGGCCTCCGTGGCGCGCACTGGCCAGGAGGGACTTCAGCTCGCAGCGGGCCTCGCCGTAGCCGGAGCGCGCCTCTTCGAGGGCACGCTGGGTGGCCGCCTTCTGGGAGACCCCGCTGTCCGGGGCCGGCCGGGCCACCGACGCCCCGGTCTCGAGCGCCTGCCAGCGCTCGCGGATGCGCTTGTGGCGATCCTCGGCGCGGCCGAGAGCCAGCTCCCAGGCATCCGCATCTCCGGCCGGCGGCAGCTTCATGCCCGCCGGCGGGCGGGGGCCGCACTCGGGCGGCTGCCAGCCCCGGTTCGACCGGCGCAGGTTGTCGATCGAGGTCGATCCGTCGCCCCGATTGCGGTCGACGGTGTCGGTGCCCCCGAGCATCGAGTCGTCGAGGGACGCTGCGCCCTGGTCGCGCGCGTCGTTCACGCTGCGCGACTCCCCGCGCAGGCTGTTCAGGTCGCTCTGTGCCGCAGCGGGCGCGGCGAGGCCGAGGGCGAGCAGGGCGATCGCGAAGTGGACGAGGCGCATCCGGGGAATCCTCCTGCGCGGGGGAATCGGCAGAACGGCGTCTCGCCTGAAGCCCGCGACACGCGTTTGACGGGCCTCGGAAGTGCGCGCTATAAGTGGAAAAACCGCCTCACAGGTAGAGCATGAACGAAGCCGCGGGCTCCGCGCGCGCCACGACGCGCTATTTCGCCAAGGATCCGCAGGAGCTTCGTCTCTCGGTGTCGGCCGTGGTGTGGGGCGACCGCCAGCGCAGGGAGCTCCTGCTCATGCGCCGCAGCGACAACGGCCACTGGGGGCTTCCCGGCGGCTACGTCGAGGTGGGCGAGTCGGTGAGCGAGGCGGCAGCACGCGAGGTCTTCGAGGAGACCGGCGTGCGCATCGAGGTGGGCCGTCTCATCGGCGTGTACTCCGAGCCGGAGCGCCAGGTCATCGAGTACCCGGACGGCGCGCGCGTGCAGGCGGTGAACCTCTGCTTCGAGGCCCGAGGCGTGGGGAGCGGCGAGCCGACCACGCCGGAGGAGACGCTCGAGACCGGCTACTTTCCGGCGGACGGCCTGCCCGAGCCGTTCGTGGCCATTCATGCGGTGCGCCTCGACGATGCCCTGGCGGGCTCGCCGCAGGCAGCCGTGCGCTGAGGGGGTGAGGGGGGACCATGAACCAGCGGCCGACCAAGTACATCTTCGTGACCGGGGGGGTGCTCTCCTCCCTGGGCAAGGGGCTCGCCTCGGCGTCGATCGGCGCCCTGCTCGAGGCGCGCGGGCTGCGCGTCACCTTCCTCAAGCTGGACCCCTATCTCAACCTGGATCCGGGGACGATGAACCCCTTCCAGCACGGCGAGGTCTACGTCACCGAGGACGGGGCCGAGACCGACCTGGACCTGGGCCACTACGAGCGCTTCACCACCGCGACGATGATGAAGAAGAACAACGTCACCGCGGGCAAGGTGTACGACGCGGTGCTCTCCAAGGAGCGGCGCGGGGACTACCTGGGCGGCACCGTCCAGGTGATTCCCCACGTCACGGACGAGATCAAGGCGCGCATCGAGGAGGCGGCCCACGGCGTCGACATCCTGCTCTGCGAGGTGGGGGGCACGGTCGGCGACATCGAGTCGCTGCCCTTCCTCGAGGCGATCCGCCAGCTGCGCGCCCAGGTGGGCCGCGAGAACTGCTGCTACATCCACATCGCCCTGGTTCCCTACCTGGCCGCCGCCGGCGAGCTGAAGTCCAAGCCGGTGCAGCACTCGGTGAAGGAGCTGCGCAGCGTCGGCATCCAGCCCGACGTGATCGTCTGCCGCAGCGACCGCTTCCTGCCCAAGGCGGTCAAGAGCAAGATCGCGCTCTTCTGCAACGTGGACGACGACGCGGTCGTCACCGCGAAGGACGTGGAGTCGATCTACGAGGTGCCGATCATCCTCCACAACGAGGGCCTGGACGAGAAGATCGCGCAGATCCTCAACATCTGGACCGGGCGCCCGAACCTCCAGCGCTGGGAGGAGCTGGCGGCGCGGGTCAAGCATCCCGAGCGCGACGTCACCATCGCCATGGTCGGGAAGTACGTCGACCTCACCGAGTCCTACAAGAGCCTGAACGAGGCGCTCCACCACGCGGGGATGGCCCACTCTACACGCGTCCACATCGAGTACGTGGATTCGGAGAAGCTCAGCGACCCCTCGATCCTCGAGAGCGCGGACGGAATCCTGGTGCCCCACGGCTTCGGCGGGCGCGGCGCGGAGGGCAAGGTGGAGGCGGTGCGCTGGGCGCGCGAGAAGCGCGTCCCCTTCTTCGGTATCTGCTACGGGATGCAGATCGCGGTGATCGAGTTCGCCCGGCACGTGGCCGGTCTCGCCGGCGCCAACTCCCGCGAGATCGACGAGAAGACCCCGCATGCGGTGATCGACCTCCTCCCCGAGCAACGCGACGTCACCGCCAAGGGTGCGACCATGCGCCTGGGTGCCTGGCCGTGCCTGGTGCGCGAGGGCACCCACACCTACGAGGCCTACGCCGAGCGCGAGATCTCGGAGCGCCACCGCCACCGCTACGAGTTCAACCCCGAGTACCGCGACCAGCTCGGGCGCGCAGGGCTCGTCTACGCCGGTACCTCCCCCGACGGCCGCCTGGTCGAGGTGGTGGAGATCGAGGACCACCCCTGGTTCGTCGGCTGCCAGTACCACCCGGAGTTCAAGAGCCGCCCCTTCGACCCGCATCCGCTCTTCGTGGACTTCATCGGAGCGGCCCTGAAGGCGCGCGCCAAGAGCTGACCCGTCCGTGGGTTCCCGTCTGGCGAGGGGGGCGCTGGCGCTCGCCCTGCTGGCCTCGGTCGCGGGCTGCGGGGGCGAGGCCGAGGCCCCGCCGAAGCAGGCCGACGCCCCGCCGAAGCGGGCCGAGGCCCCGCCGAAGCGGGCCGAGGTCCCGCCGCCGGACGCCGACGCCCGCGAGCGGCTGCGCGCGCTCGGCTACGTGGACTTCGCCGAGGGTCCGGCGGACCCGGCGGGCGACGGGGTGCTGCGGCACGATCCGGCGCGCGCGGCTCCCGGCTACGACCTGGTCTCCTATCCCGCCCTGCAGCGGATCGAGCTGATCGACCGCTCCGGAAGGCCGCGCCACGTCTGGCGCGCGGCGCCGGGAATGTCGCCGCGCGCTCTCTGGGCGCGGGCCGCGCTGCTCCCGGACGCGGACCTCCTCCTGGTGACGGATCGGCCGCCGCGCGTGCGCCGCCTCGCGCCCGATGGACGCGAGCGCTGGGTGAGCCGCGCCAAGGGCCACCACCACGTGGCGCCGCGCGCCGACGGAAGCCTCGTCACCCTCACGCGGGACGAGCGGCATGCGGAGGGCTTCTCGCGCCCGACCGTGATCGACCACGCGATCGCGCTGCTGGCAGCCTCGGGCGAGCGCCTGGAAGAGCGCTCGATTCTCGACATGCTGGCGCGACGGCCCGAGATCCTCCCGCTCGAGGAGCCCGAGCCGCTCCCGGAGGACCCCGACGTTCCGATCGACCTCTTCCACACGAATCGGGTGGAGTGGCTCGACGCGGGGGTGGCCGGCTCGGCGCTCCTGCGCGCGGGACGGGTGCTCGTGACGATCCGCAACCAGGACAGCATCGTCCTCTTCGACTGGGCGCAGGGCGAGCCCGTCTGGGCGTGGGGGCGCGGCATCGTGCGCCGCCCCCACGACGCCAGCGTGCTGTCCAACGGCCACGTCCTCGTCTTCGACAACCGCACGGGCCGCGACGGCTCGCGGGTGATCGAGATCGACCCCCGCGACGGCCGCATCGTGTGGAGCTACGCGACCGATCCGCCCGGCGACTTCTACAGCGACACGCGCGGCACGGCCCAGCGGCTGGCCAACGGCAACACCCTGATCGCCGAGTCCAACGAGGGGCGCGCCTTCGAGGTGACCCCGGACGGCGAGATCGTCTGGGAGTACCGCACCCCCCACCGCAACGAGGAGGGGCAGCGCGCCGCCCTCCGCATCGAGCGCTACCCGGAGAGCGCCGTCGCGGCGCTGCTCGGCGACCCGGCCGGGCCCGAGGCGCCGCGGGGCGGTGCACAGCGTCTCTCCCCCAGGGGCTCCCTTGCCAACCCCGCGGTGCTCTTCTAAAAATCACCACCCTGCGTGGGGCGTTAGCTCAGCTGGCTAGAGCGCCGTGTTCACACCGCGGAGGTCACTGGTTCGAGTCCAGTACGCCCCACCACCCGTGGCCCAGTAGCTCAGCTGGATAGAGCGCCAGCCTCCGAAGCTGGAAGTCGCAGGTTCGAATCCTGCCTGGGTCACCA
>JANQFA010000095.1 GCA_028278065.1 Myxococcota bacterium | reverse complement strand
TCCACCAAGGGCGACAACCGGATCTGGGACTACGAGACGATCACCGGCGCGATCTCCGTCCTCTACGACGACGACCTCGATCCCCAGGTGCAGCTCACGGGGGTGGACAACGTCGCCGTCTCCGACTCGGGCGACCTCGTCATCGCCGAGGACAAGGGCGACGTGCCCCAGCAGCTCGTGCTGATCACTCCGCAGGGGATCGCCAGCGCTCTGGTCGAGATCAGCCACGAGCTCTCGGAGATCGCGGGCCCGGCCTGGAATCCGGCCGGCACCCATCTGTACTTCAGCTCCCAGCGCGGCCCCGGGCCGGGCGGCGTGGGCATCACGTACGAAGTCACGGGGCCTTTCCGACACTTCGTGAACGGCGGCTGTCAGGGCTTCTAGGCCGCGGGCGGACCGCCGATCAACGGCCCGGGGCGGATCGCCGACCAACGGGCCTGGGGCGGACCGCCGGCCAACGGGCCTGGGGCGGATCGCCTGGCGCGGACCGCCGGCTAACGGGCCTGGAGCGCCGCCTGCCAGCGGCGGGCATCGCGACGCGTGGCCGAGTGGGCGCTCGCCGCGGCGAAGGCGCTCGCCGCTTCGTCGCGGCGGTCCTGCTGAAGCAATGCCACGCCCAGCCGCAGCTGCGCCTCGGCGCGTTCGCGGACGTCCCCGCCGGCCAGGGCGCGGCGCAGGGCGGCCTCGGCGTCTTCCCAGCGCTCCGCTTCGAGCTGGAGCTGCCCCAGCTCCAGCCAGTCGCCCGAGGCTCCGCTCTCTCGCGCGGCGCGCTCGAACGCGGCGAGGGCCCGCTCGCGCTCGCGGCCCAGACGCAGACTCCGCGCCAGCAGGCCGAGGTTCGCGCTCGATCTCTCCACGCGGCCGGACTCGAGGCCGTGTTCCAGAAGTGCGGCCGCCTCCATGGGGCGTCCGGCGGCCAGGAGCATTCCGGCCAGCTCCACCTGCTCCGCACTGGTCTCGCGGTGTCCCAGCGCCGCGCTGAGCTGCGCGCTGGCCAGGGCCTCCTCTTCGCGACCCAGGGCCCGCTGCACCGCGACGAGCTGCTCCCAGTCGCTCTCCCGCTCGGACGTGCGCGTCAAGCGCACGAGGTGGGGCAGGGCGGCGCGGGGCTCGCCCAGCACGAGATGGAGCTGGGCCGCGAGGCGAAGCCACTCCATCGGCACGGGCTCGTCCGCGGCGGCGATGCCCCGCTCGACCCAGGGTGTCGCCTCGGCGTGTCGCCCGCCCTGGGCATAGGCGTTGCCCAGCAGCACCAGGGCCGAGGCGGGCGGACGGGTCTCGTCGTCCACCCATGCCTGGAGCGTGGCGATGCCGGCCTCGATGCGGCCGGCCAGGAGCTGGAGCTGGCCCACCTGCAGGCGGGTCTGCCGGCGGGCGTGCTCGGGGAGTGCGTCGTCGGCCAGCGCCGCCTCGAAGGCCGCCAGCGCCTCGACCGGGCGATCCTGCGCGAGCAGGGCGACTCCGAGCGACTGCTGGAGCACCGCGCGCTCGTAGGCGGAGCCGCGGTCGCCCTCCAGCCGCCCGCGCAGCACGGCGACCGCTTCGTCCGGGCGGTCGCGTGCCACCAGCGCCTGGGCGCGTTCGAGGGCATCGAAGGCCGGCCGGCTCAGCGTCGGCGTGCTCGTGCGCCCCGCCGCGGGAGGGGCGGAACCGACGAAGAGCGCCACGACCAGCAGCGCCGTGCCGCGTCTCATCGGATGTCTCCCGGATCGAAGCGCATCAGCAGCTCGACACCCGGGCGATCCATGGGGCTGCCGCTCCGCATCTGGGGGCGGTACTTGAAGCGCCGAGCCGCGCGCACTGCGGCGTCGTCGAAGACGCCGGGCGGCGAGGCATCGATCACCCTCACGTCGGTGACCGTGCCCGTCGCCGTCACCGTGAACTCCAGGTGGACCCAGCCCCCCAGGCGTCGTCGCGCCGCGCCGGGCGGGTACTCCGGCGGCACCCGGACGAGCGGCACGACGTCGAGATCGCCGAGGATGCCGCCCGCATCCGGTGCCGTGAGCAGTCCTGCGGTGGGGAGGGCCTGGACCTCGACGTCGGCGAGCCGCGTGTCGACGCTGCGCTGCGCGAGCGCCGGCGGAGCGGGCAGCGGGCGCCGGACGGCCTCCTCCGCGCGCTCCGGCTCCGCAGGCGCATCCGGCAGGTGACGCCGGCGCACCTCGGTCTCCGTGTCGGGGGGGACGCGCAGGAGCTCGAGGCGCAGATCCCGGGGAGGCGTGGCGTCGCGATGGTCCTGCGATTCGACCAGGCGCTGCACGGCGAGAAGAAGCGCCAGCGTCGCCAGCATTCCCCAGACGCTCGCGGCGAGCCAACGCCGCGCCGGGGTCGCCGCGGCCGCCTCCATCATCGGCGCAGGGTCGCCGCGATCGCCACGTCGAGCGCCCCGGCCAGCCGCGCCTGATCCAGCACCTGTACGAGGATCCCGTTCTCCGAGCGCTCGTCCGCCTGGATCACCACGGAGCTCTGGGGGTTCTCGGCCAGGAGCCGCTCGACGTTCCCCTGCACCGCGCGCAGGTCGACCCGGCGGCGGTCGATCCAGACTTCGCCCTCCGCGCTGATCGCGATCAGGATGCTGGCGCGCTCCTTGGGCTGGGCCGTGGCCGCACTGGCGCGCCTCACGTCGATGCCGGTCTCCTTCACGAAGGTGGAGGTGACCAGGAAGAAGATCAGCAGGATGAAGACCACGTCGAGCATCGGCGTGAGGTCGATGCCCGACTCTTCCTCGGCCAGGGCGCGCGAGCGGCGTCGCCTCATGCCACTCCCTCCTCATGGCGATCGGCCTCCAGCCATCCGGCGAGGCGGGCCACCTCGCGCCTCGCCGCGCTGCCCAGGCGGGCCGCCGGGACCGCGCCGGAGAGGGCCGCGACGAGGCCGGCCGCCGTGGGCAGCGTGGCCCGGGCCACACCGTCCGCCAGCGCCCGGGGAGTGCTGCCGCCGGCCACGCCCACCGCGTCGAAGAGCTGGATCATGCCGGTGACCGTGCCCAGCAGGCCCAGCAGCGTGCAGAGCCCGACCAGCGTGCGCAGCAGGAAGAGCCGCCGCTCGAGGCCCTCGCGCACCTCGGAGAGGAGCGCCCGGCGCACCCAGCCGGCGCGCCGCGAGGTGTGGTCGCTGCGCGCCTGCCACGCCTCCGTCGCGCGCTTCACGGCGCGCGGGTGCTCGACGCGCAGGTAGAGAAGGCGCTCGAAGATCAGGACCCACATGGCCAGCAGCGCCGCCGACACTCCGTAGAGGACCGGGCCGCCGCGCTCGAAGAGCGCCTCCAGCGCGAGCAGCGGCTCAATCACGGCCGCCGTCCGCACGCTGCGCCACGAGTCCCGCGCTCTGCTCCTCGAGGACCTCGATCAGGCCGCGGCTGCGATCGCGCAGCCAGCCGTGCAGCAGTGTCAGGGGAATCGCCACGAGCAGGCCCAGCATGGTGGTGACCAGGGCCTCGGCGATGCCTCCCGCCATGATCTTCGGATCGCCGGTCCCGAAGAGCGTGATCATCTGGAAGGTCTCGATCATGCCGGTCACCGTACCGAGCAGGCCGAGGAGCGGCGCCACCACGGTCAGCACGCGCAGGGTCGAGAGCCCGCGTTCCAGGGCGGGCGTCTCGCGGGTGATGGCTTCGTCCAGGTGCAGCTCGAGAGCCTCGGCGCTGGCGTCGGGGTGGGTGTCGGCACAGCGCAGGATGCGCCCGAGGGGATTCGCATCCGAGGCCGGCGACGCGGCCGTCTGTGCCCGCACCGCGCGCCCGGTCGCGAGGAGCACCCAGGCCCGCCAGAGCGCCAGTGCCAGGCCGGAGGCTCCCACCACGCCGATGATGGCGCCGATCACGCCGCCCTGGCGGAGGCGCTCGCCCAGCGTGGGCGCCTCCACGAGGACCGCCAGGAGCGCGCCTCGCGACGGGTCGACCACGCCGGGTGCGAGGCTCGCTGCCTCCTCCTCCTCGAACGCCGCGGCGGCGCGTCGGGCGGCGCGGCCCGGCTGGCGCGGCAGCTCCGCGAGACGTCCCTCTTCGAACGCCAGGAAGCGTCCCTCGGAGGTCGCGGTGAAGGGGCCGATCCGGGTCACGCTCCGCGTTTCGCGGTGGCCATCCGGGAGGGCGACCTCGGCGTCGAAGCGCGCGCTGCGCCCGCTCTCGGTCATCTCGTGCTGGAGAGACCACCAGAGGGTCTCGAGGGCCTCGAGGCCCGGGAAGCTGCGGCCCTCGGCGAGGGGCGCGAGGGCCTCCGCGCGGCCCGGGAACTGGGCCGAGATCAGGGACAGGTCGATCTCCGTGCGCGCCGTGCCCGCGGTCTGGCGCGCGGTGGTGAGGAGCTCGCCGAGGGTGCCGAGGCGCTCCTCGAGGTGCGCCTCCAGCTCGGCCAGCTCGGCTTCGCGAGCCTCGAAACGCGCGCGCAGGGTCTCGGCACGCTGCGCCTCGACGTCTCGCGCGGCGCGGGCCTCGCGCAGCAGGCGCGCCTGTTCGTTGCGCCGCTTCACGAACTCCGCCTCGCGCTGCCGGGCTGCCTCGCGATCGGCGGCCCGCCCTTCGCGGACCTCGCGCAGCAGCTCGTCGAGGTCCACCTGTCCCGCGGCGGGCGTCGGGAGCAGCACGAGCCAGGCCAACGCCAGGATGCGGATCACGGCGCCGCCCCCGGGGCCCGGATCGGCAGCAGGAGCAGACCGGGCGCCGCCTGTCGGCGTGCGATGCGGAGTCCGTCGCGGATCTCGGCCGCCGTGCGCCGGTCCAGCGGTACGAAGCGCTCGCCGTCCCACGCCCCGGCCGATTCGCCGTCGGTCGTGCGGTAGAAGAGGGCGACCCGGCCCACGCGCAGGAAGTCCACGCTGCGCGTGTCGCCGTCGATCTCCAGCTCGCCCACGTAGCCTTCGAGCGTGTGGCCGTAGTGCTGCTCGATCTCGTAGGCCTCGAGGACCCGGCGGAACTTCTCGGCGACGGTCACGTCGGCCCGGTCGAGCAGCGCCTCGAGCTCCCCGACACGGGCGCGGCGTTCGCCGGGCAGGAACGGGGCATCGGCCTCCACGAAGCGTCCCAGGGTGGAGACCATGCGGCGCAGGAGCGGCAGCACCTCGCGCTCGAGTGTCCCCGCCTCCTCGATCTCGCGGGCCACCTGCGCGGTCTCCGCTTCCTGGGCCGCGATCAGCCGCTCCAGCTCCGCGTTGTAGGCGCGCAGGGCGTCCGCTTCGCGGACGACCGCGCGGTACTCGCGCAGCAGCGCCTGGGTCTCGTCGTCCAGGGCGTCCACCCGGGTCTGCGCCGCGGCGCCCGCCCGGTTGGCCTCCATCTGCTCCGCGAGCGCGCGGTCGACTCCCTGCGCCGCGGCCCCGAGTGGGATCACGGCACACCAGACCGTGAGCCCGAGCCAGGCGCTTCTCACCCGCATTCCGGGAATCTAGACCCTTCTGTCCTCCTCCACCCGCAGGCTAGAAGCGCACCCGCGCGCTGAGGCGGATGTCCCGCCCGGCCATGGGCAGGATCTCCTTCGTGAAGGAGACGTGGTTGCGGGCCTCCTCGTTGGTCAGGTTGCGGCCCTCCAGCACGATCGAGAAGTCCTGCCTGTCCGGAAGCGGCCGCACCACGACGCTGGCGTTGAGGAACGTGTACCGGTCGGTCGGGAACTCGAAGGGCCCCGTCTGGTCCTGCTTGGTCACGTGCCAGACCTCGACTCGCCCATCCACGTAGCGGGATCTCGCCTCCGCCCCGAAGCGCGCCCGGAAGGGCGGGATCCGCGGCAGGTCCTGGTCTTCCCCGCGGCCGCGCACGTAGTCCAGGCCCGTGTCGAAGACGGCGGTCATGCAGTCGCCTTCCCATGCCACCCACTCCAGCTCCAGCTCGCCGCCCCAGAAGTAGGCGTCCTGCTGGACGTACTGGCGAACCGCGAGTCCGTCCTCCTCTTCCCCGGTGAACTGCTGGAAGATGAAGTCCTGGAACGGGTTGTAGAAGAGGTTCAGCGAGCCGGTGACCGGGCCCACACGCTTGCGGATCGTCCCCTCGAGGCCCCAGCCGATCTCCTTGTCCAGTCCCGAGTCACCGATCTCGAAGCCGAATGTCGCCAGGTGCGGACCGTCGGAGAAGAGCTCTTCGGCGATCGGCGCCCGCTCGGTGCGCGAGAACGAGAGGCCGAGCAGCCAGTCCTCGTCGGGCGACCAGGAGGCGCCGGTCGAGAAGCTGAAGGCGTTGAAGGTCCGCTTCCGGGAGTCGGCCTCGACGGTCGTGTACTCGTAGCGGAGCCCGCCCTCCAGATCGAAGGGCCCGACGCGGTAGCGCTCCACGGCGAAGATCCCGAACTGGAAGGTCTCGTTCCGGGGAATGAACGCCTCCACTCCGGACGCCTCGAAGTCGCGCTGCACGAACTGCACGCCGACGAGGCCGTCCAGCGCGCCGATCGGCGCCTGCTGCAGCTCGAAGCGTCCTTCCCAGGCGCGATTGGTGAACGTCGTGGCCACCTCGTCGCCCTCGAGCTCCTGGTGCCGATAGGAGCCGCGTCCGAAGGCGAAGGAGGCCTGATCGAAGGGGCCGAGGTCCCGGTTCCACTCCCCCGCGAAGTCGAAGCGCTCCTGCTCCATGTCGATGCGGGCCGGGCCGTGCTCCTCTTCTCCGTGCTCGTCCTCGTGCCCGTGCTCTTCTTCGTGTCCGTGCTCCTCCTCGCCGTGCTCGATCAGGGTGGAGACTCCGTAGTTGGACTGCTTGGTGGTCCAGGATCCGCCCAGGTAGCCCCCGCCGAACACCCAGGATCCACCGAGGGCGCCGCCATAGTGGTCCCGGAGGTCGGTGTTCTCGAGCTCGCCGCGGGGCTCCGGGATCTCGGGGCCGCCGTTGAAGCGGATGAGCTTGTCCGAGCGGGCGCGGCCCGGCACCCGGTAGTCGTCCGTGTCGCGGACGAAGCCCTCGCCGTGGAACACGAACTGGCCGGCACCCAGATCGACGGCCGCCGCCCCGGCGGCATCGTTGGCGTTCGAGCCGTAGGACCCGCCGAGCTTCACGTCGTAGTGCTTCTCGGGGACCTGGGTCGGAATCCGCCCGTCGATCACGTTGACGAGGCCGCCCACCGCGTTGCCGCCGAAGCGGAGAGTCCCGGCTCCCCGGACCACCTCCACCCGTTCCATCAGCAGCGGCTCGACGGCCGGCTGGTGGTCCGGGCTCGTGACCGAGGCGTCGAAAGTGCCCAGCCCGTTGTTCAGCACACGGATGCGCGGCCCGTCGAGGCCGCGGATGACCGGCCGACTGGAGCCCTGGACGAAGCCGGTGGAGGTGATGCCCGGCTGGCGCTGCAGCGTGTCGCCGAGGGTGGGCGAGATCTCGCGGAGCAGCGCCTCGCCTTCGAGGACGTTCGTTCCCTGGATCACGTCGAAACGGGTGCGACCCGTGCCGGGCACCGTGACGACCATGGTGTCGAGGTCGCTCGGTGGCGTGGTGCTCGCGCCGGCCGGATCCGTGGCATCGCCGGCCGGATCCGTGGCATCGCCGGCCGGATCCGCAGCATCGCCGGCCGAATCCGTGGCATCGCCGGCCGGGGCGGTATCCGCAGCATCGGCGGCCGGGTCGGGGTCCGCGGCCGCATCGGGCGGCTGGGCCCATGCGGATGCAGAAACGAAGAGGAACAGGGCGAAGAGGGCGGCTCCGGGCGCGCCGCTGCGAAGAAGCAGCATCGGGACTCTCCCATGGGCGTCGCCGTGCATCGAGCGACGCCGCGTGCGGCACGAGGCCGCGAGGACGAAGCAGTCGGACCGAACGTCGGGAGTGGCCTAGGCCGGGGGCGAGCGAGCGCGGGTGCCGCCGCTGGCTTCGCGCGGGACGAGGATCGCGGAGAGATCCGCAAAGAGGAGGTCCGCCGGGGGCGCAACCAGGTCGCCCTGGGCGGGCCCGGACGCGATCCGTTCGCGAGCCAGCCAGCGGCAGACCGGACACTCGGTCTCGGCCTCGGCGAAGGTCGCGTCCGGCTGCTGCGACACCGCGGTCGGCGGAGCAGCCTCGGAGTCGTGGGCGCCGTGGAGCGCGGGGAGTGCGGCGAACCCGAGCAGCGTCGCCGTCAGGAGCCATGCCAGCGGCCTGTTGCCGGAACGGCGGCCCGAATCCAGCATCGATCGCAGAGTACCGCGACACCTCTCGCCTGCAAGTGGTGTAGCGCCCTCGTGCGGCCCCTTCCGGATCAGTCGGCGAGGAGGGAGGGCTCGTAGTCGTCGGGCGCCGCGTAGCCCAGGAGATGCAGCACCGTCGCGGCCACGTTGGCCAGCCCGGGGTCCTGGATTCCCTCGCGCAGGGCCAGGCGACGCCCGCAGGCGTGGATCGAGCAGGGGACCCGGTTCAGGGTGTGACTGGTCCGCACCTTGATGCGGCCCTCCCCGTCGCGCACCGCGCGGCCGTCCGCATCCACGTCGAACATGTCGTCGGCGTTGCCGTGATCGGCCGTCACGATGATCGCCCCTTCCAGCTCGTCCACCACGGCGAGCAGCCGGCCGAGCTCGAGGTCGACGGCCTCGACGGCGATGACCGCCGCCTCGAAGTCCCCGGTGTGGCCCACCATGTCGCCGTTCGCGTAGTTCACGCGCGCGTGTCGATGGCGTCCCGAGCGCAGCTCGTCGAGCAGCCGGTCGGTGATCTCCGCCGCCTTCATCCAGGGGCGCTCCTCGAAGGGAAGGGTGTCGCTCGGGATCTCCACCCAGGTCTCGCTGGCCTCGTCGAAGCGGTTGCTGCGGTTGCCGTTCCAGAAGTAGGTCACGTGTCCGTACTTCTGGGTCTCGCTGATGGCCAGCTGGGTCACGCCGTTGCGGGCCAGGTATTCCCCGAGCGTGCGGTCGATCGCCGGGGGCTCGACCAGGAACCGCTCCGGCACGCATAGATCGCCGTCGTACTGCATCATGCCCGCGTAGAGGACGTCGGGTCGGGGGCCGCGCGGGAACGCGTCGAACTCGTCCGACTCGAAGGCGCGGCTGATCTCGATGGCCCGGTCGCCCCGGAAGTTGAAGAAGATCACGCCGGCGCCGTCGCGGATCGGCCCCAGCGGTTCCCCGTCCTCGCCGGCCACGACGAAGGCGGGGAGGTTCTGGTCGGAGATCCCGGGCGTCTCCTTGCGGAAGGTCTCGATGGCCTCGCGTGCGCTCGTGAAGCTGCGGGCATCGCCGCGCACGTGCGCCTTCCAGCCGCGCTCTACGATGCGCCAGTCGGCCTCGTAGCGATCCATGGTCACCTGCATGCGTCCGCCGCCCGAGGCGATGCAGTAGTCGCGGCCGCGGTCGCGCAGCTCCGAGAGCAGCGCCTCCAGCGGGTCGATGTAGTCGAACGCGCTGGTCTCGTGCACGTCCCGCCCGTCGAGGAGGATGTGCACGCGCGCGCGCTTCACGCCGTCGGCGTCGGCGCGGCGCAGCATCGCGCAGAGGTGATCGATGTGGCTGTGCACGTTGCCGTCGGACAGGAGCCCGATGAAGTGGAGCGGCTCCCGACGCTCCGCCTCGCGACCGACGAGCTCCTTCCACACCGCGCCGTCGAAGAGACTGCCCGACTCCACCGCCTCGGCGACGAGCTTGGCGCCCTGGGAGAACACGCGACCCGCGCCCAGGTGGTTGTGTCCCACCTCGCTGTTGCCCATGTCTCCATCGGAGGGCATGCCGGCGGCGAGGCCGTGAGCGGCCAGCGAGGTCGTGGGGACCTGGGCCTGCAGGCGATCGAGATTGGGCGTGCGGGCGGTGGCCACCGCATCGGAGGCGTCGCCCCGTCCGATCCCGACCCCATCCATCACACACACTACGACCGGGCCCTTCACACCGGTGAAGGTGGGGTGCCTCTCGAGCTTCCACGACATGGCGGGACTCTAGCGGATGCCGCCGGCCACCCGGTCAGCCGTACCCCGAAGCGGAAGGGCCGGGCCATCAGATCCCGAGATTGGCCAGGGCGTCCACCACGCGTCCGACGGCCGCAGCGAGCTGGGGATGCGATCCCTCGAACTGCTGAGTCATCTCCGAGAGCCGCTCGGACAGGCTCGGCGCGTCGGCGCCCTCCTCGGCGTCGAGGTGCTCCTCGATCTCGCGGAGAGCCCCCCGCAGCAGGTCGCGCTCCTCCTCGTCGAGATCGTGGTCCTCGAGCTGCTGGTGGAGGCGGGCGAGGGTGGCGCGCAGTTCCGCATGGTCTTCGGTCATGGCGAGGACGGCTTCAGAGGAGGTCCTTGATCCGCTGGTAGCCGGTCTTGAACTCCTCGAGGAGCCGCTTCGCCGCCTCGCCCACGTCTTCCGCGGCGCCCTCCGCGCCCTCGGCCACGACCTTCGCCTTGGCCTCTACCTGCTCCCAGCGCTTCTCGAGGGCGTGGAACCCGTCCTTGGCTTCCTGGCCGGCGAGGTGCATCTGCACGCGCAGCTCGTCGCGGATGCGGCGCAGGTCATCGACTTCCTTCTCGAAGGTCTCGCTCCAGTCGCTCATGGTCTTCCTCCCCGCGGAATCGGGTCCGCCACGTCAGTCCTTGTCGTCCTCGTCCGGGTCGTGAACGGTCAGGACGGGGCAGGGTGCGTGCCGGATGGTCCGCTCCGCCACGCTTCCGAGCACCACGTGCTTCAGCCCGGTCAGCCCGCGTGTTCCCATCACGATCAGGTTGGCGCCGATCTGCTCGGCGGCGTCGACGATCGCCTGGGTGGGGACGCCCTCGGTGATCATCCCGCTGGCGTCGACGCCCTGGTCCTTGAGCTTCTTGACCTCTTCGTCCACCCGGCGCGCAGCCGAGTCGCGCATCTCACCGAGGACGTTCGCGGGAATCTGGTAGTCGTACGGGCCCACGACGCCGACGGGCAGGCTGTATGCGTGCAGGAGGTGGAGCTCCGCCGAGAACGCCTTGGCGAACTCCACCGCCGTCTCGACGGCCTTCCCCGAGTGAGCGGAGAAGTCCATCGGCACCAGGATCTTCTGGATCTTCACGGCGTATCTCCTCGGGCCCGGAGCAATGTGGGCCCACCCCATGAGTATATCGCTCCGGATCGTGGGGCGCGCGATCTGCTACGCACCGGGGATGCACATCGCAGGGCTGGTCGAACGCTGGCAGGCTGCCGAACGCGTCGTGGTGCTCACCGGCGCCGGCCTCTCCACCGCGTCCGGCATTCCGGACTTCCGCTCGCCGGGAGGACGCTGGGAGCGCTACCAGCCGGTCCCCCTCCCCGACTTCCTCGCCAGTCGCGCCGCCCGCGAGGAGTACTGGCGCTACAAGGGCGAGACCTGGCAGGTGATCCGCGACGCGCAGCCGAACGCCGCACACGTAGCGCTGGCGGAGCTGGCGCACGAGGATCGCATCGAGCTCCTGGTGACCCAGAACGTGGATGGCCTTCACGCGCGCTGCGGGTTTCCGGCCGAGCGGCTGGTGAACATCCACGGGACCGACTCCGAGGTGATGTGCATGAGCTGCGGCGCACGCGAGGCCCGCGAGCCGACCCAGTCCCGTTGGGAGTCGGGGGAGGCGGCTCCCGACTGCCGGTGCGGGGGGCCGCTCAAGCCGGCGACGATCTCGTTCGGCCAGGGCCTCGTCGCGGCGGACCTGGAGCGGGCGATGCAGGCGGCGTCGGGGTGCGACCTGCTCGTCGCCGCCGGTACCTCCCTGGTCGTGGGTCCGATCAACGAGATGCTGCCGCTGGCTGCGCGCGCCGGGGCCGAGACGGCCATCCTCACGGCGTCCGAGACGCCCTTCGACGCACTCGCCGACTTCAGGGTGCGGGAGCCGATCGAAGAGGTGCTGCCGCGCATTCGCGGCGAGCTGCTGCAGCGGAGCTGAAGGGCTCCAGTGTGCGCACCGATCGATCGAAAGAGGTTTTCAGCGTCGGCACGGCCTGCTATTACGGGGGCGCGTCCCCGGTGCTGCCGGGGAGAAGGGAGGTCGGCGTGACTCCGACCGCCGGTCGAAGGACAGCGGCTCAGCGTGCGGCAGGCGCGGCCCCCAAGTGGGCGTCGGCGCTGCTGCTCTGCGCTGCGCTTCTCGTCGCGGCGCCCGCGGCGGCGGACGATCACGACTCGCAGACCGCGGGGCACCCGCTCCGTATCGTCGCCTACGTGCTGCATCCGGTCGGCGTCGTCCTGGACACGCTGATCTTCAAGCCAGCTCACTGGCTGGTGCACCACGAGCCCTTCACGACGCTCTTCGGGCACCACAAGGACGACTAGGCGCGCCCGGATCGGTTGTCGTTCGCGGCGACTCCGGTATGATATTTGCATATGGCTTGGTGCGCCCGCAGCTCGCGCCCTGGGTGGAGGCGCTGGTCTTCTCGCCCTCTCGCCCGCGTCGCGTTGCTCGCGTTCGTGTGGGCCGCGGCTCCGTCCTCGGCCCAGGAGGCGGCCGAGTCCCCCGTCGCCGGAGCGACCCTGCGCTTCGCCGGGATGACCTTCACCGCCAGTCGCGACGAGCAGAACGAGCTGGTGCTCCAGGCCGAGAAGGTCCTCATCCCGCCGGACGGTGAGGTCGCCGACCTGGACGGCGTTCACGTGGTGATGAACGACCCGCGCGGCCGCAAGTCCTTCGAGATGACCTGCGCGCGTGCCGACCTCCAGATGGACTCGGCGGACTTCCGCGCGGAAGGCGATGTCGAGGGCATCACCGGCGATGGGCGCCGTATCTACACACCGTGGCTGATCTGGGACAACGCCACGGGCGAGGTCTCCACCGAGGCGAAGGTCCGCATCGTGGATGGGCAGCACACGCTCCACGGGCGCGGATTCCGCTACAACGTGCGCGACGGGCGCTTCGTCCTGCGGGGCGGAGCCAGCGTCGTACAGGAGTGACCCACTTGCGCGCCCCCGTCCATCTCCTCGTGCTCTCCGCCGTCCTGGCGATGGCGCTGCCCGCGGCGGCCGCGCGGCGTGCCAGCGACGTGTCCGTGTTCGTCGCGCCCTTCGAGAGGGTGGGGCCGGCGGACGCCGTCCTGCCCGACGTGGCGGTGCTGCTCGCCGACCGGCTCGGTACCCGCGGCCTGGGCAAGGTGGTGGGCCCGGCGGCGCTGTCCGTGGACCCCGCGGCGGAGCCGTCCGACGCGGACGTGCAGGCCTGGGGCGCCAAGGCGGCGACCGAGTTCGTCGTGGTGGGTCGCTCGACGCAGATCGGGCGGCGGGTGAGCCTCGACCTGCGCCTGCGCTCGGCAGCCGATGGTGCGACCGTGGGCACCTTCGTGACCGAAGCGGGGCGGCCGGAAGAGCTGGGCGCTGCGGTCGACCGCCTGGCCACCGCGATCGTCCAGGGCACGACGGCCGAGCGGACGTCCGCGACTCCCCCGCCGACGCCCGACGTCGCCGCCGCGGGCCCGGAGGCACAGAACGCGGACGCCGAGGGCAGCGCCGAGGAGCCGGCGGCTCCCGACCCCGCCCCGGCCGCGGGCGGCTCGTCGGGGAACGCGAGGCGTCAGCCGCTGAGCGTCCACTCGGACGAGATGGAGGCGGTCGAGGGCTCCGACGGGACGCGCCGTTTCCTCTTCCGCCGCAACGTGCGCCTGCGCCAGGGGAACATGTCGGTGCGCTCGGCGCGCATGGAGGCCTACTACCCGGCCGGCTCCAGCGATCCGTCCCGGATGGTGGCCACCGGCGGGGTCAGGCTGAACCAGAAGGGGCGCCGCGCGAAGTGCACGCGGGCGACGTTCTATCCCAAGGGCCAGCGCGTGGTCTGTGAGGGAGACCCGGCGGAGCTCGAGCAGGGTGGCGACGAGGTGCGCGGCAAGGAGATCGAGTTCTTCCTGGAGAGCGAGCGCATGATCGTGCGCGGCGGTGCCGACGTGTTCCTCGAGCCGGCGCCGGAGGCCCCGGCGGAGACCGTGGACAGCGCGGAGGCCGCGCCGTGAGCGCGACGACGCTGGTCGCCCAGGGCCTGGTGAAGCGCTACGGGGGCAAGGAGGTCGTCTCCAGCATCGACCTCCAGGTCGCCCCCGGCGAAGTGGTGGGACTCCTGGGGCCGAACGGCGCCGGCAAGACGACCAGCTTCAGCATGATGGTGGGCGCGGTCCGCCCGGACGCCGGCGACGTCTTCCTGGGCGGGGAGAAGATCACCGATCTCCCCATGTATCGGAGAGCACGCCTGGGCATCACCTACCTCCCCCAGGAGGCGTCGATCTTCCGCAAGCTCACCGTCGCGGACAACGTCATGGCCATCCTCGAGACGGTCGAGTCCGATGCCGGTGTCCGCAAGCAGCGTCTGCGCGAGCTCCTCGCCGAGCTCGGCCTCAGCGAGAAGGCGCAGCAGCGCGGCGACACGCTCTCCGGCGGGGAGCGGCGGCGTGTGGAGATCACGCGCGCGCTGGTGCTCGATCCCAAGTTCATGCTGCTCGACGAGCCCTTCTCGGGAATCGATCCGATCGCGGTGATCGACATCCAGAAGGTGGTCGAGCAGCTCAAGGCGCGTGGCATCGGCATCATCATCACGGATCACAACGTCCGCGAGACGCTCTCCTCGTGCGACCGCGCCTACATCATCAAGGAAGGGGTCATCCTCAGGGAAGGTCCGCCCGAAGAGGTAGCCAGCGACCCGCGCGTTCGGGAGATCTACCTGGGGGAGAACTTCCGGCTCCTCTGAGCCGGGGAAGCGACGATGGCCATCGAGCTCAAGCAGCAGCTTCGCCTGTCCCAACAGCTGGTGATGACGCCGCAGCTGCAGCAGGCGATCAAGCTCCTGCAGCTGTCGCAGATCGAGCTGGTGGACATGGTCCAGCAGGAGCTCCAGGAGAACCCGGTCCTGGAGGAGGTGGACGGCGCCGACGAGGACCGGCAGGCGGTCGAGGAGCGCGCCGAGAGCGAGGTTCCGCTCGAGACCGAGGCTGCGGTGGCCTCGCTGGACGACGTGCCCTCGCCCGACAACGCCGAGGCCCAGAAGCTCGAGGACATCGACTGGCAGAACTACGTCGACTCGCACCCGCAGACGGCGGCTCCGGGTGGCATGCGGGAGGAGGACGAGCGCCGCTCCCTCGAGGCGACGCACACGCGGCGCGAGACCCTCGCCGAGCACCTCGACTGGCAGCTCCAGCTGGCCGACGTGCCGGATGCCATCCGCCAGGCTGCCGGCTGGATCATCGGCAACGTCGACGAGCACGGCTACCTGAAGAGCGGGCTCGAGGAGATCGCGCGCCAGGCCGGAGTGCAGCCGGACGAGGTCGAGAAGGCGCTCGAGGTCGTGCAGGGCTTCGATCCGACGGGGGTCGGAGCACGCGATCTGCGCGAGTGTCTGCTTCTCCAGCTCGGCGCGCTGCAGATCGACGATCCGCTGGTCGTCGCGCTGGTCGGCGAGCACCTGGATGCGCTGCAGCGCCGGGACTTCCGGGGCATCGCGCGCGCTCTGGCGGTGACGATCGAAGAGGTGGCCGCGGCCGCGCGCGTGGTGGGAAGCCTGGAGCCGCGCCCGGGTCGGCCGTTCGGCGGCGAGGAGCCCGTCTACATCGAGCCCGACATCTACGTGTACAAGGTGGGCGACGACTTCCACATCGTGCTCAACGAGGACGGGCTGCCGAAGCTCCGTGTGAGCAACCTCTACCGGGACGTGCTCCAGCGCGGCGAGGGGGCGGCCAAGGAGACCCGGGAGTACGTGCGCGAGAAGATGCGCTCGGCCCTGTGGCTCATCAAGTCGATCCACCAGCGCCAGCGAACCATCTACAAGGTGATGCAGAGCATCATCAAGTACCAGCGCGAGTTCTTCGAGCGCGGGGTCGCCCATCTGAAGCCGCTCAACCTGCGAGACGTGGCCGAAGACATCGAGATGCACGAGTCCACGGTGAGCCGTGTGACCACCAACAAGTACGTCCACACGCCCCAGGGGATCTTCGAGTTGAAGTACTTCTTCAACTCGAGCATCAATCGCTTCGAAGGCGAAGCGATTGCCAGCGAGAGCGTCAAGCAGAAGATCCGCAAGATCATCGGAAACGAGGATCCCCGGAGGCCGCTCTCGGACCAGCGCATCGCGGAGATGCTCAAGGCGAGCAACATCGATATCGCGCGGCGCACGGTGACCAAGTACCGTGAGGCCATGAACATCCTGTCGTCCACCAAGCGGCGGCAGATCGGCTAGGCGGAGTCGGTCGTGAAGATCATGGACATCCTGGTGCGGGACGCCGTGGTGCTGGACCTGGCGTCCGAGTCGAAGTCGGAGATCCTGGGCGAGATGGCCCGCGCCCTGGCGGGCGCCGAGTCCGGCCTCGATCCGGACTCCCTGCTGCGGGTGCTGGAGGAGCGCGAGGCCCTCCAGAGCACCGGGATCGGCGAGGGGGTGGCGATCCCCCACGGCAAGCTCCCGGGTCTCGGCCGCCTGGTGGCCTCGTTCGCGCGCAGCCGCGGCGGCGTCGACTTCGACTCGATCGACGGCCAGCCCACCCACTTGTTCTTCCTGCTCGTGGTTCCCGAGCATTCCGGCGGGCAGCATCTGAAGGCGCTCGCGCGGATCTCGCGGTTCTTCCGCGACGCGGCCTTTCGCGCTCGGCTGAACGATGCGGAGTCGGTCGAGGACGTCTGTCGGGCGATCGAGGAAGAGGACGCCAAGTTCTAGCGGGACGTCGGGCGTTTCACGGGGGGGACCGGGGTGGAGACCCAGACCCACGGAGTGCTGGTCGAGGTGCTCGGCGTGGGAATCCTCCTGCTCGGGCCGAGCGGCATCGGCAAGAGCGAGTGCGCGCTCGAGCTGGTCACCCGCGGACACCGCCTGGTGGCGGACGACGTGGTGCGGCTCGTGGCCAAGGACGGTCGCCTGATGGGCCACTCACCCGAGCGGATCCGTCACTTCACCGAGATCCGCGGCCTCGGACTCCTGTATGTTCCGGACCTCTACGGGCCCGACAGCGTGCGCGGTGAGGGCGAGGTGAACGTGGCGGTGCGCCTGGAGAGGTGGCGTGACGGGGCCGACTACGAGCGTGTGGGCCTGGAACGGGCTCGCGAGCGCTTCGCCGACGTGGAGATCCCCTGCCTGGTGCTGCCGGTGCGTCCCGCCACGAGCATGGCGACCCTCCTCGAGATCGTCGCCCGCGATCACCGGTCTCGGGGGCGCGGCGAGCACGCGGTCGATCGACTGGCCCGGGTCGAGAGGGACGGCGAAGGGTGAGCGCCCCCGACGTCCACGTCATCTTCGTGTCCGGGCTGTCGGGGAGCGGCAAGACCACCGCCATGGCCGCCCTCGAGGACCTGTCCTTCTACTGCGTCGACAACCTTCCGCCGGTCCTGGTCGAGCAGTTCGTCGACCTCTGCGGGAAGGCCACGCCGCCCATCCTGAAGGTGGCCGCCGCCCTGGACGCCCGGGAGCCGTCCTTCCTGGAGGCCTTTCCCCAGGTGGTGGAGCATCTCCGCGAGCGCGGCGCCCGCGTGGAGATCCTGTTCCTCGACTGCTCGAACGAGGCGCTGGTGGCCCGCTACCGCGAGACCCGGCGTGTCCACCCCCTCTCGCCGGGCGGCACCGTGGAGGAGGGGATCGAGACCGAGCGTCGTCTGCTGGCCGATCTCGCGGCCCGGGCCGACGTCTCGATCGACACCTCCGCCCTGAACGTCCACCAGCTGAGGGAGTCCGTGGTGCGTCAGACGGCCGGGGACACGCGGCCGACGGTGGTGAACCTGGTCTCCTTCGGGTTCCGCTACACCCCGCCCGCCTCGGCGGAGCTGATGTTCGACGTCCGCTTCCTCCCCAATCCCCATTTCGAGGCGGATCTGCGCCCGCGCACCGGGGAGGAGCCCGAGGTGGCCGCCTTCGTGCTGGACAACCCCCGTGCGAAGGGTCTCTTCGAGGAGCTGCGCGGCTTGCTTCGTTTCCTGCTGCCCCTCTACGATGCCGAAGGGAAGGCCTACCTTACGATCGGGATCGGCTGCACCGGGGGGAGGCACCGCTCTCCGGCCATCGCGAATGCGCTGGCCGCAGAGCTCCGTGCGACCGGCAGGGAGGTGAACGTGGAGCACAGGGAGCTGGAGCGCGAAAGATGAACGTCGGCTTCGTCATCGTCACACACTACGCGCTGGGCGAGGAGTTCCTCCAGGCGCTGGACCTGATCGTGCCCGAGCACCCGCCCATCGCGGCGGTGGCGGTGGACCCGAAGCAGAGCGTCGACGAGATGCGCGCGGCGATCGCCGCCGCCATCCGCGGCGCGGACGCCGGGGACGGCGTGCTCGTGCTGACCGACATGTTCGGCGGGACGCCGTCCAACATCGCGCTCTCCTTCCACGAGGAGCACCGCGTCGAGGTGGTGACCGGCGTCAATCTGCCCATGCTGATCAAGCTCGCCACCCTGACCGAGAAGGCTCCGCTCGAGGAGCTGGCTCCATTCATCGCCAGCTATGGGCAGCGCAACATCTCGGTGGCGAGCCAGATCCTGCCGGAAGAGCCCGCGTGAGCGAGTTCGTCGCGGTGTTCGTGGTGGGCCATGAGCTGGGGCTGCATGCGCGCCCGGCCGGCAGATTCGTGACGCTGGCCGGCAAGTTCGACGCGCAAGTCGAGGTGGCGCGCGGCGAGGAGTGGGTGAGTGGCACCAGCGTGCTGTCGCTCCTCTCCCTCGCTGCAGCCCACGGTACGCGTCTGCGCATCCGCGCCGTGGGGGCGCAGGCCGAGGAGGCGGTCCGGGCGCTCGGCGATCTGCTCGAGAACCCGGCTTCGATTGAAGGAGCCTGACGGGTTCCGTACCCTCCGGCGTCGCCGTCACCCGAGCCCGGGGGAAACCATGTCGAAGCGCTCCCTGTTCACGTCCGAGTCGGTCTCGCCGGGCCACCCGGACAAGATGTGCGATCAGATCTCCGATGCGGTGCTCGACGCCATGCTGGCGCAGGACCCGAAGTCGCGCGTCGCCTGCGAGACGCTGACCACGACCGGGCTCGTCATGCTGGCGGGCGAGGTGACCACCTCCGCTCAGGTGGCGCTTCCCCAGCTCGTGCGTCAGGTCGTGCTCGACATCGGCTACGACCACTCGGAGAAGGGCTTCGACGGCGGCACCTGTGGCGTACAGGTGGCCCTGGGACAGCAGTCGGCCGACATCTCGATGGGGGTCTCCGAAGGGGAGGGCCTGCACAAGGAGCAGGGTGCGGGCGATCAGGGCATGATGTTCGGCTTCGCCTGCGACGAGACGCCGGAGCTGATGCCCATGCCGATCCGGCTCTCCCATCGGCTCATGGAGGCGCAGCGCGGCGCCCTCGAGTCCGGCGAGATCGCCTACCTGCGCCCCGACGCCAAGTCGCAGGTCACCGTCGAGTACGATGGCGAGCGCCCCGTGCGGATTGCGGCCGTCGTGCTGTCGACCCAGCACGATCCGGACGTCTCGCACGACCAGATCCGCAAGGACGTGATCAAGCAGATCATCCGTCCCACGCTTCCCTCCGAGCTTCTCGACGACGACACGGTCTTCCACGTCAACCCCACCGGCCGCTTCGTCGTGGGCGGTCCGCTGGGCGACGCAGGCCTGACCGGGCGCAAGATCATCGTGGACACCTACGGCGGGATGGGGCGCCACGGTGGCGGTGCGTTCTCCGGCAAGGACCCCTCGAAGGTGGACCGCAGCGCCGCCTACGCCGCCCGCTGGGTGGCCAAGAACCTGGTCAAGGCCGGCCTGGCGCGGCGCTGCGAGGTGCAGCTCGCCTACGCGATCGGTGTGGCCGAGCCGGTCTCGATCCGGGTGGACACCTTCGGCACGGGCAGCATCGGCGAAGCCGACTTCGATCGGCTGGTGCGCAAGCACTTCGACCTCACCCCGCGCGGAATCATCGAGGGGCTCGACCTGCTGCGCCCGATCTATCAGGCCACCGCGGCCTTCGGCCACTTCGGGCGCGAGAATCAGGGGTTCCCCTGGGAGGAGACGGGCAAGGCGGAGGCCCTGCGCCGCGACGCTTGACCCCGTCCGGCCCGAGCCGGTCTTTCCTTGAAAAGTCGCGCACTTCGTGCGATACCCCGCGTCGGAATGGGGGGTCTTCGCCGCGCGCCGCTCGCAGCCCTGGCCGTGGCTGCACTCCTGCCCGCGAGCCTCGTCCGCGCCGACGGGGCCCGGGGCGGAGAGCCGGTGGTCCGGGTGCTCCTGCACGCGGGAGAGGACGCCGTGCAGGTGGGCGAGGCTCGCTACCGGCCGGGACCCGGGGGCAAGCTCCTCCGCAACGGCCGACCCACGGCGACACGGATCGCCCTGCCGGGCCCGATTCGCGTCGGGAAGGGGCGCTATCGGGGCCGCGTGGTCGTCACCCGCAGCGACGGCGGCCTCCACGTGGTCAACGAGCTGCCCCTCGAGCGCTATCTGGAGGGAACCCTCCTCAAGGAGGTCTACCCCGGCTGGGACGCGGCGGTCCTGCAGGCCCAGGCGGTGGTCGCCCGCAGCTACGCGCTGCACCGGGGCGAGCAGGGCCGCGAGGGCATGTGGGACCTGACCTCCGGAACCGCCAGTCAGGTCTACGGGGGGATGGACGCCGAGGCCGAAGAGGCGGCCCGCGCGGTGGCCGACACCCGCGGAGAGGTGCTGGTCTGGGAGGGCCGGCCCATCCTGGCCGCGTATCACTCGGCCTCGGGCGGCCGCACCGCCAGCGCGGAGGAGGTCTGGGGCCAGCCCGTTCCCTACCTGGTCAGCGTCCGGGTGGACGGTGAGGAGGTTTCGCCCGATACCTACTGGCGGATACCGGTTTCGGCCGCGAATCTTGGCCGGGCCCTGGCCGGCCTGGGATGGCCGGTGGGGCGAGTGCGGGAGGTGCGGGTGGTCGAGCGGTCGCCGAGCGGCCGGGTCAAGCGTGCCGAGGTGCGCGGGACCCGGAGCGCGGCCACGGTGTCCGGTCGGGATCTGCGGCGGGCAGCCGGACGGCTGCCGAGCACGATGTTCGAGGTACGCGGAGACGACGGCGAGTTCCTGTTCGTGGGCTCCGGGTACGGCCATGGGGTCGGGATGAGCCAGTGGGGCGCCCGGGCCATGGCCCAGCGCGGGGCCGACTACCGGGAAATCCTCGCGTGGTTCTATCCCGGCGCGCGGCTACGCGGTGACTGGGGATTCGGAGAGGAGCTATGAACACGCTGGCGGCGATTCCGTTGCAGGCCCAGCCGGGGGGCGACTTCTCGTTCTTCGTCCCCATGATCGCGATCTTCTTGATCTTCTATCTGCTTCTCATCCGGCCGCAGCAGAAGCGGCAGAAGGAGCACGAAGCGGAGCTCGCGGCGATCCAGAGGGGTGACAGCGTGGTCACGAGCGGCGGGATCCACGGCAAGGTGACCGGCGTGACCGACGACGTGCTGACGGTCGAGATCGCAGCGCTCAAGGGAGAGCGCGTGAGGGTCAAGGTGGACCGGGCCCGGGTGGACCGCGTGATCAAGGCGAAGGAGGGAGAGGACTCGTGAGCGTTCGCGGACGCGCCATCCTGGTCGGCGTGCTGATCGCCTTCATCGGCTTCTTCGCGTTCGGCAACACGGTCTCCGAGGAGACCCGCCTCCAGAGCGGAGTGATCCCCGATCAGGGGATGCGCCTGGGTCTCGACCTGCGCGGGGGCATCCACTGGGTGATCGGCGTGAAGCTGGACGAGGCCCTTCGCCAGGAGCTCACCTACCTGCGCGGGAGCTTCAGCGAGCAGCTCTCCGAGGACGACGTCTTCGGTCCCGAGTTCGCGGTGGAGGAGCCGCACCTGGTGCTGCGCGGCGGCAGCCCGGAGCAGCGCGAGGCCGCCGAGAAGGTCGCCGTGGAGAGCGGGGTGCTCGCGGAGGTGTCCCGGGAGGCCAGCTCGGTGACCTGGCGGATCGCCGACGACTGGCAGCAGGAGGTGCGCGAGCGCGCGATGCAGCAGGTCCTGGAGGTGCTGCGCAACCGGGTCTCCGATCCGGCCAAGGGCATCGCCGAGTCCGTCGTGACGCGGCAGGGAACCGACCGGGTGCTGGTCCAGATCCCCGGCGGCGAGGTGGACCGGGAGCGTGCCCGCGACATCCTCGAGGTGACGGGCCTCCTCGAGTTCAAGATCGTGCAGGACCAGGCCAACTCCGAGGAGCTGCTGCGCTCCAAGTACCCGAACGGGCTTCCCGAGAACACGGCGATCGCCTTCGAGCGCGATCCCGAGACCGAGCGCCCCGTGGTCGCCTACCTGGTCAGCAGCGAGGCCGCCATCACCGGCAAGTACCTGGCCGACGCCCGCGTCGGCTTCGATCAGCGCCAGCGCCCCATCGTCCGCTTCCGCTGGACGCCCGAGGGCGGCGAGATCTTCGGCGCGTTGACCGAGGCCAACCAGCAGAAGCAGCTCGCGATCATCCTGGACGAGAACGTCGAGAGCGCCCCGGTGATCCGCAGCCGGATCTCGATGAGCGGTCAGATCGAGGGCCGCTTCACCACCGAGGAGGCCTCGGACCTGGCCATCGTCCTGCGCGCCGGATCGCTCTCGGTTCCCGTGGTGATCGAGGAGGAGCGCACGGTCGGACCCGCGCTGGGGGCGGACTCGATCCGCCGCGGGCTGCGCGCTTCGATCGCGGGCCTGCTGCTGGTCGTCTTCTTCACCGTCCTCTACTACCGGAGGGCCGGTGCCTTCGCGAGCGTGGCGCTCAGCGTGAACCTGGTGCTCATCATCGGGCTGATGTCGCTGCCGGAGATCGCCGCGACCCTCACCCTTCCCGGCATCGCGGGCCTGGTGCTGACGGTCGGCATGGCCATCGACGCCAATGTGATCATCTTCGAGCGCATTCGCGAGGAGCTCCGCTCCGGGAAGCTCCCGCGCGCCGCGGTCGATACCGGCTTCAACAAGGCGCGCTGGACGATCCTCGACGCGAACATCACCACCCTGATCACGGCCCTGGTGCTGTACGAGTTCGGGACCGGTCCGATCAAGGGATTCGCCGTCACCCTCTCGATCGGGATCGTCACCAGCGTCTTCGCTGCGCTGGTGCTGACCCGCCTTCTCTTCGACCTCTACGTGCGGGGCGATCGCCGCCTCGACACGCTTTCGATCTAGGGAGCACCCGTGCCGTTCGAGATCGTCAAGCCCGGCACCCACTACGACTTCATCGGGAAGTGGAAGATCGCCCTGGCCGTCTCCCTCGGGCTCTTGTTGGCCGGGGCGATCGCCGTTCCGGTCAACGGGATCCGGCTGGGAATCGACTTCGCCGGCGGCACCGAGATGCTCGTCCGCTTCGCCGACGACTCGGACGCCGAGGAGTCCGGCATCCGGGACGTGCTGGCCGCCGCCGGTGTCCCGGACGCGGTGGTGGTGCGCTTCGGCGATCTGGGCGGTCAGGAGTTCTCGGTGCGCTTCGCGGGCGAGCCGGGCGAGAAGGGCGAGCACGTCGACCGCATCAAGGACGCCCTCGAGAAACGCTACGGGTCGATCATCGTCGATCGGGTCGAGTTCGTCGGCCCCCGGGTGGGGGCCGAGCTGCGCCGCGACGGGCTCAACGCGCTCCTTCTGGCCTGCGCCCTGATCCTGGTCTACGTGGCCTTCCGCTTCTCGGCGCGCTTCGCCCCGGGCGCGGTCGTGGCCCTCGTCCACGACGTGCTGATGACCGCGGGGATCTTCGTGATCCTGGGCATGGAGTTCGACCTGCGTGTGCTGGCGGCCCTGCTGGCGATCATCGGCTACAGCCTGAACGACACGATCATCGTCTACGACCGCATCCGCGAGAACATGGAGCTGCGCGGCACCGCGGATCTGGACGAGGTGCTCAATCTCTCGGTCAACCAGACCCTGTCGCGCACGATCCTCACGTCGAGCACGACGATGCTGGCCGTGCTCTCGTTGCTCGTGCTGGGCGGCGAGGTCATCCGGCCCTTCGCGCTGGCGATGACGATCGGCATCCTGGTCGGAACCTACTCGTCGATCTACATCGCCGCGCCGGTGCTCCTGGCACTCGAGCGGCGCTATGGCGGAGGCGCTCCCACCGGCGAGGCCGGGCGGAAGAAGAAGAAGCGCTAGCGGCCCGCGGGCCCGGCCGCGCCCGCTAGGCGGGCGGCGGCGCGGGGCGCGTGGGATCGGGCTTGGGCGGGCTCGCCGTCGGCTTCGGCTGCTCGGGCCGGGGCGCGCCGGGCTTGCCCTCCATGCTGATGGAGCCGTTCACGACGGCACCTTCCTGCACGATGAGCCGCGGAGCGCGCACGTCGCCCTCGACGACGCCGCTGGTCTGGATCTCGACCTTCTCGCCGGCGCTGACGTTCCCGGCCACCCGGCCGATCACCATCACCGTCTTGGCGTGGACGTCCGCCTGGACCTTGCCGTTCGCACCGATCGTGAGCTCGTTCTGGGGCAGGTCGATCTTGCCTTCGACCGTGCCCTCCACCAGGACGTCCTCTTCGCCAGTCAGGTCGCCCTTGATCGAGATCGACTTGCCAATGTTCGCCATCTGGCCTTCCCCTCTCATGGGTGTCTTCTCCGCGGCCGGGCCGCTCGCCTTCGCTTCCGGGCTGGGCGCGGGGGGTGCCGGGGCCGGCGGCGGGACCTCCGCACGGGCCGGGGGAGTCGCCTCTCCCGGCGCGGCCGGCTCCGTCGGCTCCGACCCCTCCTCACGTCGCTTGCTTCCGAAGAGACTCACGGTTCCCTCTCGCCCCGTCCTACCGGGCGGCATTCTACCCCGATCACGGCATGCCGCGCACGTCGTCGATCTGGACGTTCCGGGTCTTCAGGATCGTGCCCTGCTCCCGGTCCAGGGCGACCACCGAGTTCCGGTAGACGCGGATCGCGTTGATCTTGCTGCTCTCGGCATCGACCAGGTCCCGTTCGCGCAGGAGCACGTCGAAGGGCGTGGATTCCCCCTGCTCGAGCCGGATCCGCTCCGCCCGCAGCTGCTCGTCGGCGGCGATGCGCTGGCGCTCCGCCGCCTCGATGCCCTCCTGTGCGCTGGTCAGGTCGCGGGCCGCCCTCCGCACCGACAGGATGATGTTCTGGCGCAGGCGGGCCACCTGGCTGGCCGCCTTGCGCAGGTCGATCTGGGCCCGGTTCGCCTGGTGCCGGGCGGCGCGGTTCCCGATCGGGATCGAGAAGGTGGCCCCGGCACGCCAGCTGTCCGCCTGGTCGGTCCCGAACCATGCGTCGTGGGCCGACGCGTAGCTGCTGCGCACCTGGACCGGCGGACGCGGACCGCCGGTGAAGCCCGGCTCCGGGTTGGTGCGGCCGGAGATGCCCTGCAGCCAGTAGCCGGCCCGCACGTCGAGCTGGGGCAGCTTCTGGTTGTTGCGGAACTTGAGCTCCATCTCGCGCCGCTCCACCTCCTTCAGGGCGGAGGCCAGCTCCGGCCGGTTCTCGAACGCCTTGGAGGCCGCCTCTTCGATGTCGATCTGGTAGACGATGTAGTCGTCGGGACGCGTCGAGGGAGCGATCTCCAGGCTGGAGCCCGGACGCAGCCCACGGCCGAGCACCGAGTTCATCAGCGCGTCCTGGGCGGTCAGATAGGCGTTCTGGACCCGGATCAGGTTCACCTCGCGCTCTGCGACACCCGCCTCGGACTCGGTGACTTCGACCCGGGAGACCACGCCCACCTCGTACTGGGTCTTGGTCTGGCGCAGCAGGGCCTCGGCCGTCTCGAGGCTCTTCTCGGCCACGCGTACCGAATCGTCGGCCGCCACGAGATCCCAGTAGGCGACCTCGATCTCGCGCACCGAGTCCATCACCTGGCGACGGAAATCCTCGTTGCTGATCCCGTAGAGGACCTCGGTCTGCTTGACCCGGGTCCAGTCCTGGTCCCAGATCAGGTTCTTGAGAAGGGGGATGCTGACCTCGGCGATGCCGGTCACGTTGTTGCCGGGCGAGAGATCCTGGATGGTCGAGTTCGTCTTGAGCTGCGAGCCCTGATAGCTGATGCCGTAGATGGCGTTCAGCCACGGGACCTTGCCGCGGATTCCCGAGTTCCCGCCGATCTCGCGTTCCTGCAGGGCGTCCGCCGTCTGCAGGGTCGACGCGATCGGTGTCTCGCGGCTCTCGTAGAGAAGGTCGGCCGTCAGGTTGGGATCGTAGGCGCCCCAGGAGGAGCGGAAGTCCTCCCAGCTCATCAACGGGTCGTGACGCGTCACCTCGACGTCGAGGTTGTTCTTGAGACCCATCGCGATCGCCTCGTCGATGGAGAGCTGCAGCGCGCCGTGCAGCGTCGCGGGCGTGCCGCCTGCGCTGGGATCGCTCGGGTCCAGCCCGGGATCGATCGCGAGCCCCGGCGCAGCGCACAACAGGGTCGAAAGAAATGCGACGAAGATGCGTCCAACCATGCGTGAATCCTCCCGAATCGCAGCCTAGCAAAGCGGCTTCGGCTACCCTGCCCGGCGTGGCGACAGCAGCGCTCGTGCTGGCGGCCGGCCGGGGCATCCGGCTGGGCGCGGGAATCCCCAAGGCCTTCGTCCCGCTTGCGGGCGAGCCGCTGGTGGTTCGTTCGGTCCGCGCCCTCGCGCGCTCCGGAGCCCTGGAGCGGATCCTGCCCGTGCTCCCGGAGGCGGAGCTGGTGCGCTGGCGCGAGCTGGAGGGCGGGCTGGGAGACGTCGGCGGGCTCCTGTCTCCGGTGGCGGGAGGCTGCGAGCGGCAGGACTCCACCCGGGCCGGTCTGGCGGCGCTGCCTGCGGACACGGAAGTGGTGGCCGTGCACGATGCCGCGCGCTGCCTGGTGCGGCCGGTGGACGTGGCCCGCGTGGTCGAGGTGGCCCGCAGTCACGGCGCTGCACTCCTGGCCGTGCCTGCCCGCGACACCATCAAGCGCGTCGAGGCCGGGGAGGTGCGCGAGACACCGGCCCGGGAGAGCCTCTGGGTGGCCCAGACGCCGCAGGTCTTCCGGATGGACCTCCTGCGCGAGGCCCTCGAGAAGGCCGAGGCGGAGGGCTTCGTGGGAACCGACGACGCCCAGCTCGTCGAGCGCCTGGGGGTCACGGTGCGGGTGGTGGAGGGCGATCCCGGCAACGTCAAGATCACCGGGCCCGAGGACCTGCGCGCGGCGGAGCTCCGTCTTGCGGAGGCGCCGGCTTGAGCGCGTTCCGCGTCGGGCAGGGCTTCGACGTCCACCGTCTGGTGGAGGGGCGTCCGCTGCGGCTCGGCGCCGTCGAGATCCCCCATCCGCGCGGACCCGAGGGCCACTCGGACGGCGACGTGCTGCTGCATGCGCTGACCGACGCGGTCCTGGGCGCGGCGGGGCAGGGCGATCTCGGACGCCACTTCCCTTCCAGCCGGGAAGACCTGCGCGGAGTGTCCTCGGTCCGGCTGCTCCAGGAGGCGGTCGCCCTGGCCGCGGCTTCCGGCTGGCGGGTCGCCAACGTGGATGCCACGGTGGTGGCGCAGGCGCCGCGGCTGGCGCCCTGGCAGGGGAAGATGGAGGCCGGCGTGGCCGGCGCCCTCGGTGTCGAATCGGACCGGGTCAACGTCAAGGTGACCAGCACCGACGGGCTCGGCGCGGTGGGAAGAGGGGAGGGCGTCGCCGCCCAGGCGGTCGTGCTGCTGGAGCGGGACGATGACTGAGCTGGTCCTCTACAACACGAGGACGCGGCGCAAGGAGAGCTTCGCTCCGCTCGCGCCGGGATGCGCCGGCGTGTACACCTGCGGCCCCACGGTCTACTCGCCACAGCACATCGGGAACATGCGGCCCGTCCTGTTCGCCGATCTCCTGGTGCGCGCCCTGCGCATGGTCCGGCTCGAGGTGACCCACGTGATCAACGTCACCGATGTGGGGCACCTGACGCTGGACGACGAGGATGCCGGTGAGGACAAGATGGAGAAGGCGGCGCGCGAGACCGGCAGGAGTGCCCGGGAGATCGCCGCAGCCTATACCGAGCAGTGGCTGGCGGACCGGCGCCGGCTGAACATCCCCGATCCCGACGTGCTGTGCCGGGCGACGGAGCACATCGCCGAGCAGATCGAGATGATCCGCAAGCTCGACGAGAAGGGCTACGTGTACCGGATCGACGACGGCCTCTACTTCGACACCGCCAAGTTCCCCCGCTACGCGGAGTTCGCGCGTCTGGACCGGGAGGATCAGCAGGGAGGCGCGCGGATCGGCGAGGTCGAGGGCAAGCGCCAGCCGGCGGACTTCGCCCTCTGGAAGTTCGCGGCGCCGGACGTGCGGCGGCAGCAGGAGTGGGACTCGCCCTGGGGACGCGGCTTCCCGGGGTGGCACATCGAGTGCTCGGCGATGAGCACCCGCTACCTCGGCGAGCGCTTCGACATCCACACCGGAGGCGTCGAGCACATCAAGGTCCACCACACGAACGAGATCGCCCAGAGCGAGTGCGCCCTCGACGTGCACCCCTGGGTCTCCGTGTGGATGCACGAGGACTGGATCGTCTTCGAGGGCGAGAAGATGTCCAAGTCCCTGGGCAACATCTACGTGCTGCAGGACCTGGTGGACATGGGCTTCCTGCCCCTGTCGTTCCGCTACTTCTTCCTGCAGGCGCACTACCGGAAGCAGCAGAACTTCCACGACGAGGCCATGGGGGCCGCCGACCGCGGCTACCGCCGCCTGCTCGCCCAGGCGGCGTCGGTGCGGGACGCAGAGGGCTCCCTGGACGAGGAGGCCGTCCGTCCGCTGCGCCAGCGCTTCCGGGAGGCCGTCATGGACGATCTCAACGCGCCGCGCGCCCTGGCCGTGGCGTCCGAGGTGGCCAAGGACGAGTCGCTCTCGGCGGCCACGCGCCGTGCGCTGCTCCTGGAGTTCGACGCCTGGCTCGGGCTCGATCTCGTGGTCTCGGATCCCCCCGACGAGGTCCAGGAGAGCGATCCGCGCATCGACGATCTCCTCCGGGAGCGCGAGGAGGCGCGCTCGCGCCGCGACTTCGCCGAGGCCGACCGCATCCGCGATCTCCTGCTCGCAGAGGGCGTGGTGATCGAGGATACGCCGGACGGGCCGCGCTGGAAGCGGGGCTGAGCATGGCCGGATTCGAGATCAGGAGCGAGTTCGAGCCCCGCGGCGACCAGCCGCCCGCGATCGAGGCACTGACCGACGGGGTCCTGCGCGGGGAACGCCACCAGACCCTGCTCGGGGTCACCGGCAGCGGCAAGACCTTCACCGTGGCGTGCGTGGTGGAGAAGGTGCAGAAGCCCACGCTGGTGATGTCGCCCAACAAGACCCTGGCGGCCCAGCTCTACGGCGAGTTCAAGGAGCTCTTTCCGGACAACGCGGTCGAGTACTTCGTCTCCTACTACGACTACTATCAGCCCGAGGCCTACATCCCCTCGAGCGACACGTACATCGAGAAGGACTCGTCGATCAACGACGAGATCGACAAGCTGCGCCACTCTGCGACCCACGCGCTCCTCTCCCGGGAGGATGTGCTGGTGGTGGCCAGCGTCTCGTCGATCTACGGCCTGGGCAAGCCCGAGACCTACGGGAACATGCGCATGCTCCTGCAGACGGGCATGACGCGCTCCCGGGACGACCTGCTGCGCCAGCTGGTCGACATGCTCTACGAGCGCAACGACATGGACTTCCACCGCGGGACGTTCCGGGTGCGCGGGGACGTGGTGGAGATCTTCCCGCAGTACGAGGCGGAGCGGGCCTATCGGGTGGAGTTCTTCGGGGACGAGATCGACGCCATCGCCGAGATCGATCCCCTGCGCGGGAAGGTCCTCTCCCGGCCGAAGCGCATCATGGTGCACCCGGCGAGCCACTACGTCGCGACCGACGAGGTGATGAGGCGCGCCATCGCGGGCATCCAGGACGAGCTGCAGGAGCGGCTGACCTTCTTGCGCAAGAACGACAAGCTGCTCGAAGCCCAGCGCCTGGAGCAGCGAACCATGTTCGACATCGAGATGCTCCAGGAGATGGGCTTCTGTCACGGGGTGGAGAACTACTCGCGCTGGCTGGACGGCCGCGAGGAGGGCGAGCGCCCCTACACGCTTTACGACTACTTCCCGGACGATTTCCTGGTGGTGCTCGACGAGAGTCACATCTCCGTTCCGCAGATCGGCGGCATGTACCGCGGCGATCGCGCGCGCAAGGAGACGCTGGTCGAATACGGCTTCCGGCTCCCTTCCGCGCTCGACAACCGCCCCCTGCGCTTCGACGAGTGGGAGAAGCTCGTGCCCCAGGCGCTCTACGTCTCGGCCACGCCGGCCGATTGGGAGCTGGAGCAGTCCCGGGGCGTCGTGGTCGAGCAGATCATCCGGCCCACCGGCCTCATCGACCCCAAGGTCGAGGTGCGCCCGGCGTCCGGGCAGGTGGACGATCTGCTCGGCGAGATCCGGGAGCGGGTCGGCCGGGGCGACCGGGTGCTGGTCACCACCCTGACCAAGCGGATGGCCGAGGAGCTCACCGAGTACTACGAGGAGCTGGGCGTCCGGATCCGCTACCTGCACAGCGAGGTCCAGACCATCGAGCGGATGGAGATCATCCGCGAGCTGCGCGAGGGCAAGTTCGACGTGCTGGTCGGCATCAACCTGCTGCGCGAGGGCCTCGACATCCCGGAGGTGTCGCTGGTGGCCATCCTGGATGCCGACAAGGAGGGCTTCCTGCGCTCGACCCGTTCCCTGATCCAGACCATCGGACGCGCCGCGCGCAACGTGAACGGGTCGGTGATCCTGTACGCCGACACGCGCACCGAGTCGATCGCCGAGACCCTGGCGGAGACCGAGCGGCGCCGGGAGGCGCAGGAGCGCTACAACGAGGAGCACGGGATCACGCCGAAGTCGGTCACCAAGGCGATCTCGAGCCTGCGTGACTCCATCTGGGAGCGCGACTACGTGACGGTTCCGGTGGCGGCGGAGTCGGCGGAGCCGGAGATCCCGCTCCACGAGATCCCGGAGCTGATCGACGGGCTGCGCCGCGAGATGGCGGAGGCCTCGAAGGAGCTGGACTTCGAGCGGGCGGCCGAGCTGCGTGACCGTATCCGGGCGCTCGACGCGGAGCGCCTGCGGGCCGAGTAGGGTGGACCCGGAGCGCATCGACGCCCTGCCCGCGAGTCCGGGCGTCTATCTCTTCCAGAACGAGCGGGGCCGGGTCCTCTACGTGGGCAAGGCCCAGAACCTGCGCACCCGCGTGCGCTCCTATTTCCAGGCGGGGGGAGACGGCCGGCTGCGCGTTCCCCATCTGGTGGAGCGGGCCGCGGACGTCGACGTGGTGGTCACGCGCAACGTGAAGGACGCGCTCCTCCTGGAGAACGAGCTGATCAAGCAGCACAAGCCGCCCTTCAACGTGCGGCTGCGCGACGACAAGCAGTACCTGGCCCTGCGCCTGGATCCGGAGGGCGAGTGGCCGCGACTCACCCAGGTGCGTCGCTTCCAGAAGGACGGTGCGCTCTACTTCGGTCCCTACACATCGAGCGGTGCGATGCGCGAGGCCCTCTCGAGCCTGCGCCGGATCTTCCCTCTGCGCTCCTGCACCGATGCGGTCTTCCGGGACTACGCGCGCCGCGGCCGGCCGTGCATCGAGCACGAGATGGGGCGCTGTGGGGCGCCGTGCGTGGGCCGGGTGACGTCGGAGGCCTACGCGGAGCTGGTGGAGGGTACGGCGCTCTTCCTGCGCGGCCGCTCGGACGAGCTGGTGGCGCTCCTGCGGCGGCGCATGGAGGAGGCGGCCGCGGCGGAGCGCTTCGAGGAGGCCGCCCGCCTGCGCGACACCATCGACAAGGTCGAGCACACCGTCGAGAGCCAGCAGATCGTGGGCGCGCGGGCGGTCGACCGGGACGTCTTCGGCCTGGCGCGGCGCGGCGGCGAGGTGGAGGTGCAGGTCCTCCACGTGCGCGAGGGGCGCGTGGTGGGCGCGGCCGGCTACGGGTTCTCGGACGTGCGGCTCGATCCGGGCGAGGTCGTGAGCTCCTTTCTCGGCCAGTACTACGGCGGGGGCGGCGGTCGCCAGGTCCCGGGAGAGATCCTCACGCCGGAGCCGTTGGAGGACGACGGCGCCCTGGAGGCGCTGCTCGTGGAGCGGGCGTCCCGGCGCGTCGTGGTGCGACGGCCGAGGCGCGGGGCGCTCCGCGAGCTGATGGACACGGCCTGCCGAAACGCGGAGCTCGGGCTGGCGCGTCGCCTCGAGGCGCGCGAGAGCCTGGACGCGGCCCTGGAAGAGATCCGCGCGCGACTGGGATTGGCCGGGCCGCCGCGACGCATCGAGTGCTACGACGTCTCCACCCTGAACGGCGTGCTGACGGTGGCGAGCCGCGTGGTGTTCGAGGACGGGCGACCGTGCAAGAACGACTATCGGCGCTACCGCATCCGCGAGGTGGAGGGATCGGACGACTACGCGGCCCTGCGCGAGGTGATGCAGCGTCGCCTGGCGCGCGTGGAGAAGGAGCCTCTGCCCGACCTCTTGATGGTGGACGGCGGCAAGGGACAGCTGGGGGTGGTGGAAGCCGCCCTCCACGACGCGGGTCTGCGGGTCGAGACCCTGGGCCTGGCGAAGGAGCGCGACGAGGACTCGCCGCAGCCGAGGGTGCGGCGCTCGGGCGGCCTGAAGGCCGAGCGGATCTTCCGGCCGGGGCGCAAGGACGCGATCCTGCTCCCGGCCAACTCCCGCGCTCTCCTGCTGCTGCAGCGCGTGCGCGACGAGTCCCATCGCTTCGCCATCGAGTACCAGCGCAGCCTGCGCCAGCGTATGGGCCTGGTCTCGATCCTCGAGGAGCTTCCGGGGATCGGGCCGGGGAAGCGGCGCGCGCTGCTGCGCGAGCTGGGCTCGCTGAAGGCGGTGCGCGCCGCCAGTGCCGAGGCGCTGGCGGCGGTGCCGGGCATCTCCGAGAAGGACGCCGCCACGATCCGGGGCTTCTTCGCGGACTCCGAGGGCGCCTGATCGGCAACCGCTCCGGCGGCGGTCGAGCGCGTTTCGAGCGACGCGGGCTCGTCAAGACCGTGCGGCGGGTGGCCGATCCGAAAGGGGTGCGCGTCCGCGCGCAGAAGGACCCTCACCGATGCGCAGGTTCCGCTGGATCGTCCTCGCGATGCTCGTCGCCCTCGCCGGGCCCAGCCCGGCCGAGATCTATCGCTGGACCGACGAAGCCGGTCGCACCCATTTCACCCAGGATCTCTCCGAGGTGCCCGCGGAGCACCGCCGGGCGGCCGTCGAGCGCACTCTCGACGAGGAAGAGGGCCGGCTCTCGACCTTCAAGACCCGGCCTGCCAAGGCGGCACCGCCGCGCACGGCCCGACCCGCGCTGCGCCCCGCGGCACCCCCGCTGGCGCCCGCCCGCAAGGTGCATCGCATCCGGGTCCAGCGCGCCGGGACGACGATGATGGTGACGGCGCGCATCAACAACAGCGTGAACGTCCCGTTCGTGGTCGACACCGGGGCCAGCGATGTGTCGATTCCGCGCTGGGCCGCGGAGAGGCTGCAGCTCGAGTCCGCACGCACGCGCCAGTACCTGACGGCCAACGGGGTGATCGAGGCGAAGGCGGTGATGCTGGACAGCGTGGACCTGGCGGGCGCCGTCGTGGAGGACGTCCCGGCCAGCGTCAGCTCGAGCATGCAGGTGGGGCTCCTCGGGCTCTCGTACTTCAACCACTTCACCACGCACGTGGACGCCGCGTCCGGCATCCTCACCCTGGTGCGGAACGACCTGGCCGAGAGCGGCCAGATCCGCGGCGGGCGCAGCGAGGCCCAGTGGCGCTCCGAGTACGCCGGGCTGCGCGCGCGCATCGCGCGCCTCGAGTACGAGATCGACCGCACGAACCCCAATCAGTCGCGCAAGGTCGACCGCTTGGAGGAGGCCGGCGAGGAGCTCCTGCGCCAGCTCGAGGTGCTCGACGCCGAGGCCGACCAGGCCCGCGTTCCGATGGCCTGGCGCGAGTAGTCCTCCGCGATTGAGCAAGGTCTTACCCTTCCGAGGGTGCTCGAGGGGCCATCGTCGGCCCGGTCGGGGGGGACCCGCGGGAGCTGCTTCCGATCGGGATCCGGCCACTTGCAGGCGATCCTGCGGATCGGCCGTGGGTGGCATCGTTCTTGCTCCTCTCTGTCTGCAGGCAGAGGAGAAGAGCAGTGGCACGCAAGCTGAGCGGAGCCGGCGGCCAGCCGGACGATGGGAGGGAGCGGGTACGCACGCGGGATCGGCTGCGCCGCGATCTCGAGGAGAAGGGGGTGGATCCCATCTTCGCCGATGCGGTGATGGCGCGCGTGGAGCTGGGTGCCGAGGGCGAGCCGGTCGCCAGCTGGCAGGCGATCATCGAGGGCATCGAGGTGGCCTACCAGGTCCATCGCCGGGGCCAGGAGAACCTGAAGAGGAACCTGCGCGGGCTGAACGAGGTGTCGCGTCTGATGGAGGACCTCGGTGGCGAGATCCGCAAGCTCGACGAGAACCTGAAGACGCTGGCCGCCTACCTCGGGCGCATGCGCGATCAGCTCCGCTCCGAGCGGCCCGGCATCCTGCACTGACCCCGACGGGTCTGGGCTAGACTCGACGCGCTCCCGGTCCCGGGTGCGCCCCTGCAGCGACCGCTTCTCGTCCTGCTCGTCGCCCTGGCGGTCGGCATCTTCGCCGCCGATCGCGCCTGGCTCGGCGCCGTCGACGCGGCGGTGCTGGCGGGGGTGTGTCTCGGCCTGGTCCCGCTGTGTGGGGGCGCGCGCGTGCGCGCGCTCCTCCTCGTCGGGGCGGCAGCCGGCTCCGGCGCATTCCACCTGGGGCTGCAGCTCGAGCGGACTCGGGCTGGGATCCTCGCGCGGCCCGCGGAGATGACGCTCGAGGCGCGCGTCGCCGACGTGCGCCGTTCAGGCACCGGCGCGCGGGTCCGGCTGGACCGGGTCGTCCGCGTCGGAGAGGGACCGCCGGCGCCACCAGGCGTTCTCCTGTACGTGGACCCGGTTCGCGAGCCCGGACTGGCGGCCTCGGTGCCGGGCGAGCGGCTGCGCGTGCGGGTGCGCCTGCGTCCGCCCGGCGGGCCGCGCAATCCGGGCGGGGTCGATCGGGACGCCGCCGACCGGCGCCGCGGAGTCGCCGCGACGGGTCGGGTCGCCCACCCGCGACTGGTGCAGGTGATGGATCGAGGCGGACCGCTCGCGCGGCTCCACCGGCTGCGCGGCGACCTCGCCGCGCGGCTCTTCGAGCTCGGTTCGGGAGGCGCGCTGCTGGCGGCCCTCGCGCTCGGGGAGCGCTCCGGTCTGCCGAGCGAGCTGCGCGACGCCTTCTCGGCTCTGGGCATCTCGCATCTCCTGGCGGTCTCCGGGCTCCATCTGGCTCTCGCAGCGGGGGGAACCTACGCCGGGGGGCGGCGGATCCTGTCGCGCTGTGGAGCGCTCACCCGTCGTGGCGATGCGCGCAAGGCCGCCCTGGCGATCTCGGTGCTGGCAGCCGCCGTGCAGACGCTCCTCGCCGGTGCTGGCGTGCCCGTCCGGCGCGCCTGGGTCCTCCTGCTCGGCGCCGCCAGCGACGCGGCCCGGTCCCGTCCGGCCCTGCGCGGGAGCGGGCTCTCGGCCGCGGCCCTGACGATCCTGGCGGTGGAGCCGGCCGCGCTCTTCGATGCCGGCGCCCAGCTCTCGTTCGCCGCAGCCGCCGCGCTGACCTGCGACCCGGTCGGGGCGCGCAGCCGCAGCGGCGTCCTGCGCAGCAGCGCGAGCGCGATCCTGGCGACGGCGCCGCTGGCTGCGCTCCGCTTCGGCGCCGCGGCTCCGGGGGCGCTGCTCTTCAACGCGATCGCCGTGCCGCTGGTGGGCTTCGTGCTGCTGCCGGCCGCACTCGTGCTGGTGCCGGCGCTCGCGCTGGCTCCGGAGTGGAGCGTCACGCAGTGGCTCGCCGCCCACAGCGCGGAAGGAGCACGGCGGGCCGCCCGGCTCGCCCTCGCGGTGGCCCCGCATGCCGGCGCGCCCAGCGCGCCGGCTGCGGGTGGCTGCCTCGCCGCCGCGGCACTGCTCTCGCTGCTCGGTCTGGCGCTGCCCGGCACCCGGGCTCGACTCCTCGCCGCCACAGGCGTCGGCGTGCTGCTGGCGTTCGGCCCGCGGGCCGCGCTCGAGCCGCCCCCGCCGCGGGCCGTTTTCCTCGACGTCGGTCAGGGTGACGCCGTGCTCGTGCAGGGCCGCAGCGGCACCCTGCTGGTGGATGCGGGAGGGGCCTGGCCGGGCGGCGACCGTGGGCGCGGAGCGGTGGTTCCGGCCCTGCGCGCCCTCGGCGTCGAGCGGCTCGACGTCCTGGCGGTCACCCACGGAGACCTCGACCACCGCGGGGGGGCGCCCGCCGTGGTCGAGGCGTTGCCGGTCGGCGAGGTGTGGCTGCCGCGGGGCTCCGAGGACGACCCGGCCTTCGCCGAGCTCCGCGCGGCCGCCGCGCAGCGCGGGGTCCCCGTGCTGGAGCGCGGGACGGGGGATCCCGAACGGGCGATCGGGGACCTGGGCGTCCGCTCCCTCTGGCCCGACGGGCAGCCGCGCTGGCGAGGAAACGACGCCTCGCTGGTCCTGCACGTCACCGTCGCGGCGACCGGCGTCCTCCTCCCCGGCGATCTGGGAGCGCGCGCGGAGGCCGCCCTCGCGGCGACGGCGGGCGACCTGCGGGCGGACCTTCTCCTGCTGCCGCATCACGGCAGCCGGACCTCGGGGTCGGACACCCTCCTCGCGGCCACCGCTGCCCAGGTCGCGGTGGCCAGCGCACCCTGTCATGGGCGCTTCGGGATGCCCCATCCCGAGGTGGTCGCACGCGCGCGTCGGCGCGGCCTCTCCGTCTGGTGGACGGGCCGAGACGGCGCCGTCTGGGCGGCCCTGGGCGAGCCCCTCTGGATGCGCGGGAGCGGCGTGCCGCGCTGTCGGCTGGCCGGGGGGCGCGGGCCGTAGCCCCGGCTCAAGCGCCCTCCGCGGGGCGTCGATCCCTTCCCCGGGATGTGGATCGACGCCATCGCACTGGGCCTGCTGGCCGTCTTCGTGATCTCGGGCGCGGTGCGCGGCGCGCTGGCCTCTGCCCTCGCCTTGGCGGTGCTCATCGGTGCCTACGCCAGCGCCATCGTGCTCGGGCCGGGCTTCGCCGACGCCTTTGCGGATGGGCTGCGCATCCCGCGCCTCCTCGCCACGGCCCTCTCGGGCGCGGCCGTCTTCCTGGGTGCGTTCGTCGTCTTCGGAGCCGTCTCCGCCGTGATCCGCCTGTTCGAGCGGCGTCGCCGCGGGGGAACCTCGCGAGGGGCCGGCGATCGTCTTCTGGGCGCGTTCTTCGGGGGCCTGCGAGGCGGCCTGATCGTGCTGCTCGTGGGCGTCCTCGGCTACTGGCTGCAGGCCTTCGAGTCGCTGGGTGGCCGCGCGATGGTCCCGCACGTGGGTCCGTCGAACGTGGCGGCCGCGAGCCAGACCCTCGTGGCCGCGGCCACCAGCGCACTCACCGACCAGGACAGCGCGGGCGGACGCATGGCGGTGCGCGCGGCCGCGCATCCGGCGGAGACGTTCGCTGCGCTCCAGGACCTGCTCGAGGACGAACGGGTGCTCGCGCTGCGCGAGGACCCGCAGTTCTGGGCGGCCGTCGAGGCCGGCCAGGTCGGCGCGGCCACGTCACGGGTCAGCTTCGCCCGGATCGCCTACGACGAGGACCTGCGCCGCCGCTTCGCCGATTCGGGTCTGATATCCGAGCGGGCGGCGTCCGACGCGGAGGAGTTCCGGTTCGCGGTCTCCGGCGCGCTCGAAGAGGCCGCGCCGCGTATCCGCGGGCTGCGCGAGGATCCCGAGGTGCAGCGCCTCGCCGAGGATCCGGAAGTGCAGCGCCTGGTTCAGTCCGGGGATACCCTGGGCCTCCTGAGGCATCCGGGCTTCCGCAAGCTCGTGGATCGCGTCACGGCCAGCTGACGCGATAGACTGACGGCGATGTTCCAAGCCGTCAGTTCGAGGCGCGGCCTGTGCTGCGCCGCCGCGCTCGCGGTGGTGGTGGGCGTCGGCTGCGAGCCCTGGGGGCCGCTCCCGGGCGGGCGGCTGGAGGGGACGGAAGTGACCGAGCCCGTCTCCGACTGGTCCTTCGCCGACGGTAAGTCGACGATCCAGCTCGAAACCCGACCCGACGACCCCCACTCGGTGACCGTCTGGTGCGTGGCCCAGGGCGAGCGACTCTACGTGCCGTCGCGCGATCCGGAGAAGAAGCGCTGGGTGCAGTACGTGGAAGCCGACCCCCGCGTGCGGGTTCGCGTGGGCGAGCAGATCCACCCGGCTCGCGCGATCCGCGTGACGGATCCCGGCGAAGTCGAGGCGGTGGTTCCTCGCCTCGTCGCCAAGTACGATCTCGATCCGCCAGAGCCGGATGACGACGTGAACGTCTGGATCTACCGGATCGTCTCCCGCCAGGACGACGGCCCGGAATAGGGGGTGGCCGAGTCGGCTCCGGGAGCATCGAGTTCGCCGGCCAGGGCGCGGACGGCGCCGGCGGCTGCGCTGCTCGCCAACGGCCTCGTCTTCCTCGTGGTCGCCGTGGCGGCGTCCGTATGGCGATGGGCTCCCGAGGTCTACCAGCGGGTGGTCCAGGAGGACGAGCTCCTGGAGTGGGCCAGCTTCTGGGCGTTCGTCTGGGCGGCCTGCGTCTTCGCCGCAGTGGCCCTGCGGCGACCTCGGCGCTCGATGGCCGACCTGTGGTTCCCTCTCGGGCTGGCGGTGTTCTGTGGGTGGGTCGCGCTCGAGGAGATCTCGTGGGGCCAGCGGGTCTTCGGGTATCGCCCGCCGGCGTATTTCCTGGAGCACAACTACCAGCAGGAGCTGAACCTCCACAACGTGGTGGACTCCGATCTCCGCCAGCTGGGGCTGAAGGCCGTGATCCTCGGCTATGGCGTGGGCCTACCGCTGCTCGGCGCGGTCCCGGCCGTCGCCGTCCTGCTCCGGCGACTCGGCGTGATGTCGCCTCCGCGCGCCCTCGTGCCCGCGTTTCTGGCCACCTGGGCCCTGTACGAGCTCTACCCGTTGGACTTCTCGGGGGAGTGGGTCGAGCTCATGCTGGGCCTGGGCTTCCTGTTCTCGGCAGTCCTCGGATCTACGGGGTGGGTCGGCGCTTCCCGCGGTGCGCTGGGTGTGTTGGTTGCGGGCGCGCTGGTCTGCGCGAGCGGTCTGGCGAGCGCGGCGTGGTCCCGGGGACAGAGAGAGGCCCACCCGGGAAGCGTGGAGGCCGCGCGGAGCGAGGTCTCGGCGCTGGCGACGGACTTCCGCGGAGCCAGGCTGCGCACGAGCTGCGGTCTCCATCAGCGTCTCTTCACCTTCGTCAGACGGAACGAGGTGGAGGTCTTCGACGGGGGACGGTTCGCTGCCCTGGTCGGGCAGGGGCTCCCCGACGAGCGCGCCCGCTTCTTCCTCGACCCCTGGAACTCCCCCTGGTGGGTCCGGGACACCTGCGGGGAGGAGGACCGGCGGCGCCGGCGCATCTTCGTGTACTCGTTCGGTCCCAACCGCATGCGCGACTCGACCGAGTGGGAGATCCGCGGCGACGACGTCGGCGAGATCGTCTTCGACGCCGGGCGCGACTGAGCGGGAGAGACGTGGGGTGGGCGCCAGAACGAGCTCGGCGCGACGGCCGAAGGGCCGCCGCACAGACTCGTGGAACGTAGCTCGTACGCTGGCTCAGATGACCGGTTCGACGCCCGTGCCGGAGTCCGAATCGGAGTCCGAATCCGAATCGGAATCCGAGTCGGAATCGCTGTCGGAGTCCGAGTCGGCGCCGTTGCACTTGAGCTTCTTGAGCTTCTTCTTCTTCTGCTTGGCCGCCTTCTTCGCGGCCTTCTTGAGGGCCTTCGGGTCGAGAACCGCGGCTTCGCCCGTCTGCGCATCCACGCTGACGGCCATCGGGTCGCCCTGGGCGTCGATCATCGCGAAGAGGTAGGTCGGGGCCAGGATCTCGTTGACGAGCTTGCCGGACAGCACGATCGGGTCGGCCAGACCGGGGGCCTCCTCCTGGCTCTTGGCCACTGCCGCCGCCATCGCATCGAGGAAGCTCACGGTCGGAAGCGGGGGAACCACCGCCGAGCAGTCGTCGGTGCTGTAGTAGAGCGTGTCCTCGGAGCCGTCCGCGAAGCGGACCCGCACCTTGAACAGGGTCACCTCGCTGCCGTCGCCCCCGGATACGTCGCGGATGCCGGCCTTGACGACGTCCTCGGCCCCGGAATCGGCGAGTGCCTGGGCGGAGATCTCCGCGAGGGTGCAGGGCGAATCGATGACGTCACAGGCGCCCTGGGCACTGGCGCCCGGGCTGGCGGCGAAGCTCGCGAGCAGGAAGGCGACGCCGAGCGGCAAGATACGTCGGCCGGGGGAACGGGTCATCGTCGGACTCCTCATTGGGTGGGTGTGGCGGCCGTCCTACGGCCCCACGAGAACCTATCGGGCTCCGCGACGGGAGCGCTGTGACGGCCGTCACCGCGGGTCTGGCTCCCGCTGGTGGGGGCGCACCTCCTCGAGACGCTGGGTCTCGGCCTCGGGATAGCGAAAGAAGAGCAGCGTCGAGGCGAGACAGAACCCCGCTGCCACGGGTCCCACCAGCAGCACGCCGAGCGGCTCCTCGGGGCTCTTGCCCCAGGTCGAGAAGAGCCAGGCCAGGATCGCGTTGGACAGGCCGTAGAGCATCTTGGTCGTCAAGCCCTGCACGCCGAAGTACATGGCGGCGCGATTCGCGCCGGTGCGCGCGGCGTCGAAGTCGACCACCTGTCCGATCAGCACGTTCGGCATCACGATGAAGCCCCCGAGAGCCACCCCCGCAACCACCATCGACGTGAACGCGATCGCGAGGTTCCGGGCATCGCCGGGTCCGCCCGGAACCTCCGGGACGAGCAGTCCCAGCATTCCGGTCGAGACGCTCAGCAGGAAGACGCAGATGATGATGGTGCGCTTGGGCCCGGCCCGGCCCGCATACAGATTGATGGGGACGAAGGCGAGGCACGTCGTGAGGAAGAGCACCCCGCCCAGCTTGGCGATGTAGCCGGGCGTGCGGCCCAGGATGACCGTCGCGTAGTAGATGAGCGCCGGGCTGATCATGTTGACGCCGACGATGAAGGGGAGCTGGGCCACCAGGTAGCGGCGGAACGGCCGGTTCTTGAAGGTCTCGCTCACGGATTCCCACAGCCCCAGCTCCGACGGCGTCGAGAGGCAGTAGCGCTCTTCGTCCACGGCCAGGATCGGCAGGATGCAGAGCAGCAGGGCCAGCGCCGAGGACGCCACGACGATCGCCCGCACGGCGTCGGCCGGGTCGAGACCTGCCGCGGTGCCCCAGTCGATGCCCATGCCCCACACGAACCCGAAGATGGCGATCGGCACCCCGGCCACGGCCATGGCCGTCGAGAGGTCGACCCTCTCCTTGGCCGTGCGCGCGATCTCGGGCATGAGCGCCAGGTAGGGCGCGACGTACACGGTGAAGAAGACGAAGTAGAGCGACATCACCGCGGTGAGCCAGATCGCGTTCAGGGTGCTCCCCGGAGCCCCGGGAGGCCAGTAGAGCAGCATGGGCAGACCGACCATCGGCAGCAGGCCGTAGATCATGTACGAGCGGCGTCGGCCGAGGCGCGAGCGGGAGCGGTCGGAGCCGTGACCCACCAGCGGGTCGGCCCCGGCGTCGAAGACCCGCCCGATGAGGCTGGCGGCGCCGAACACGGTGAGTACACCCAGGAAGGTCTCCTCGGAGACCTGAGGGACGAGTCCCTGACCTTCCGGGGGGAGGTAGAAGAAGATCGCGATCGTCACGACGATGCGATCGGTGATCTGCCAGCCCGCCGAGCCGAGCGCGTAGATCACGCGGCGCGAGAGCGGCATCGGCTCGGGCATCCGAACCGTGTAGCCGATCAGTAGAGGCCGAGCATGCGGCCGGCGAGCGCGACCACGGAGACGGCCAGCACGGGCTTGATCACCCGTTCTCCGCCGCGCACCGCGATGCGCGCGCCCAGCTCTCCGCCGGCGAGGAAGCCCACCGAGAGTGCCAGCGCCGGAATCCAGACGATCTGGTCCTGCAAGAGGAAGACCGGGAGCGCGATCGCGGTGAGCGCCAGGATCACCACGACCTTGATCGCGTTCGCACGGACCAGATCGTGGCCCGCGTAGGAGAGGGCGAAGATGAGCGGCAGTCCCACGCCGGCCTGGAAGGCTCCGCCGTAGAGGCCGATCCCGAGGAAGACGAGAAAGGTGAGCCAGCCGGGCCACGGGCGCGGCGCGGCGTCTCGCGAGCGGGGCGGGCGCAGGACCGGCACCAGGAGCAGGAGCATCACGAGTCCGAAGGCCCGTTCGAAGAGCGTGTCCGAGACCTGCGAGATGCCCCAGGCCCCGACCACGGACCCGAGCACGACCGGGACCAGCAGGGGCAGGGCGGGGCGCCAGCCCGACACGCCCTCTGCGTCGAAGCGCCAGGCGGCAATCGCCGTCTGGGCGAGCACGCCCACCCGGTTGGTGCCGTTGGCCAGGAGCCCGGGCAGCCCGAGCACGACCAGCAGCGAGACGGTGAGGAGGGAGCCGCCTCCCGCGAGGCTGTTCACCACGCCGGCGGCGAGTCCGGCCACCGCCAGCAGTGCGAGCTCGAGGGGCGTCACGCGCCGAACCGTAACGGCGAGACGCGGGTGCCCGCCAGACGACCCCACGGTCGGTGCCGCCCGCGATCGTCGCCAGACGACTCCACGGCTGGCGGCGCCCGCGATCGTCGCCAGACGACCCCAGGGTCGGTGCCGCCCGCGATCGTCGCCAGACGACTCCACGGCCGGCGGCGCCCGCGATCGTCGCCAGACGACTCCACGGCTGGCGGCGCCCGCGAGCGTCGTCCGGCTCGACGAGGCCCCGTGGGGGTAGCGGTCGGGCCGGCTCGGCTCGGTGCTAGGCTCCGCCCCCCATGGCGACCGACACCATCGAGCCGCGCGAGGGGGAGGCGCTGGATGCGGAGCGGGTGCGCTCCTACCTGGCGGGGAAGCTGGCCGGTGCCGAGGGGCACCTCGAGGTCCGCCAGTTCGGGGGCGGGCACGCCAACCTGACCTATTGCCTCCGCTTCGGAGCGGGCGAGGATCTCGTGGAGTACGTGCTGCGGCGCCCGCCGCTGGGCCCGGTCGCGCCCGGCTCCCACGACATGACCCGCGAGTACCGGGCGCTCTCCGTCCTGTACAGGGCCTTTCCGTACGCGCCTCGTGCCTTCCTGCTCTGCGAGGACGAGGAGGTGATCGGAGCCCCCTTCTTCGTCATGGAGCGGCGCGGCGGCGTCGTGGTACGCAATCCGATTCCCGACGCCTTCGGGGGCGGAGCGGACGCGGTCGCCAATCGCAAGCTGTCGGAGGTGGTGATCGACGTGCTCGCCGAGTTCCACGCCGTCGACCCGCTGCCCCTGGGACTGGACAAGCTGGGGCGGGATCCGGACGCCTTCCTGAAGCGCCAGGTCGAGGGCTGGTCGGATCGCTGGGAGCGGGCGCGCACCGAGGACCTCGGGGTCGCGGACGAGACCTCGCGCTGGCTTCTCGACAACCTCCCGAAGTCCGGGCAGGCGACCCTGCTGCACAACGACTGGCGGCTCGACAACATGGCCGTGGCCGAGGACGACCCGGGTCGCTGCGTGGCCGTCTACGACTGGGACATGTGCACGGTGGGCGATCCGCTCTGCGATCTCGGAACTCTGCTCTCCCAGTGGTCGGGCCCGGAGGAGGCAGGCGCGGGCTTCGCGCCGATGCCGTCGACCACGCCCGGCTTCATGTCCCGAAGGGAGGCGGGTCTGCGCTACGGGGAGAAGAGCGGGCGCGACCTGTCGCTGCTTCCCTACTACGTCGTGTTCGGCACCTTCAAGATGGCCGTCGTGCTCCAGCAGATCTACGTGCGCTACCACCGCGGCCAGACCACGGACGAGCGCTTCGCGGGCATGGGCTCGGCGGCGGCACAGCTCTTCGCGATCGCCGCCGACCGGCGTCCCTGAGCATCCGGTCGCCGCGTGGAGAAGCGCGATCCCGCCGCCACCCGCGCGCCTGCAGGCCGGCGCGATCCCGCCGGCACCCGCGCGTCTGCAGGCCGGCGCGATCCCGCCGGCACCCGCGCGTCTGCAGTCCAGCGCGATCCCGCCGGCACCCGCGCACCTGCAGACCCGGGCGATCCGCTCGTGACCCGCGCGTTCGTGCTCGTGTGCGCCGGCACGCTGGTCCAGGGTCTCGCGTTCAATCTGTACCTCCACTTTCCGGGATTCCTCCAGGATCTGGGCGCCGACGAGGTGACGATCGGCGTCCTCTGGGCGCTCACCGCCGGAGCCGCGCTCCTCGTCCGTCCGGCAGTGGGGCGCGCCATGGACGACCGCGGGCGGCGACCCGTCATCCTGTACGGCAACGCCCTCAACGTGGCGACGCTCACGATGTACCTGACGGTGGACGCCATCGGTCCCTGGCTGGTGGCGGTGCGCGTGCTCCACGGTCTCGCGGAGTCGATGCTCTTCGCGGGCTACTTCACGTACGCCGCGGACATCGTTCCGGCGTCGCGGCGTACCCAGGGCCTGGCGCTGTTCGGCGTCTTCGGGATCCTGCCCATCTCGCTGGGACCGCTCCTCGGCGACCTGATCCTGGCGCGGGGCGCGTACGGCGACCTCTTCGCCGCGTCGATCGCGCTGGCCGTGGTCTCGCTCCTGGTGGCGCTGCCGCTGCGCGAGGCGAAGCCGGTCGTGGAGCCCGGCGAGTCCTCCCGGGGCTTCCTCGCGGCCGTGCGCCAGCGCGACCTGGTCCCCCTCTGGTTCATGGGCACCGTCTTCGCCACCGCGATCGCCGGACCCTTCACGTTCCTCAAGACGTTCCTGGCGGAGGTGGACTTCGGGAGCATGGGCCTCTTCTTCAGCGCCTACTCGCTCGCGGCAATCGCGATCCGTGTAGGCTTTGGCTGGCTTCCCGATCGCGCGGGGCCGAAGCGCGTGATGGCTCCTGCCTTCGCGCTGCTCGGCGCGGGCCTGGCCCTCCTCGCCTTCGTCGACGGGGCGACAGCCCTCGCAGCGGCCGGTGTCCTGTGCGGGCTGGGGCACGGGATGGCAAACCCGATCCTCAACGCCCTGGTGGTGACGCGCGCCCGTCCGGCGGAGGTCGGCGCCGCGATGGCGGCCTACACGGCCGTGTTCGACGCCGGTGCGCTGCTGGGACCGCCGGCACTCGGGATCATCGTGCGGGGCTTCGGCTATCCCGCGATGTTCGGTGTGGCTTCCGGGCTCGTGTTCGCCGGTCTCGCGTTGTTCGCGGTCTGGGATCGCGGGCGGTAGCATGCTCCGGCCGACCGGCCGCGAGGAGGCTCTGCCATGGCGATCGACTTCAGCTTTCCCCCCGAGATCGAAGAGGTGCGCCATCGGGTGCGGCAGTTCTGCGACGAGATCGTGCGCCCCGCCGAGGCCGCCATCGCCGAGCAGGAGGGCGACCGCGCAACCCTGGTGAAGCAGGTCGTCCACATGCGCAGGACCGCGCAGGAGCGGGGCCTGTGGCTGCCGCACATGCCCGAGGAGTACGGCGGGATGGGGCTGGGCCACGTCGCCATGGCCGCGGTGTCGGCCGAGGCCGCCAAGACCCGCTTCGGCCCGTTCGCCCTCAACGCCCAGGCGCCCGACGAGGGCAACATGCACACCCTCCTGCACTGGGCGACGGACGAGCAGAAGGAGAAGTACCTGAAGCCGCTCTGCGAGGGGCGCGCGCGCTCCTGCTTCGCGATGACCGAGCCCGAGGTGGCCGGCTCGGATCCGACCCTGATCCAGACCGCGGCGGTCGATGCCGGCGACCACTGGCGGATCAACGGCCACAAGTGGTTCATCTCCGGCGCGCAGGGAGCGCAGTTCGCCATCCTGATCGCGCGCACCGAGGACGACCCGGACCGTCCCCAGGCGGCGAACTCCGCGTTCCTCGTGGACATCCCGTCCGAGGGATGGGAGATCGTGCGCGACGTCCACACCATGAGCGGCAGCCACAACCACTGCGAGATCCGGATCACTGGTTTGCAGGTGCCCAAGGAGAACATCCTGGGCGGGCGAGGGCAGGGGCATCTGCTCGGTCAGGCCCGCCTGGGTCCGGCGCGGCTCGCTCACTGCATGCGCTGGGTGGGGCAGGCGGAGATCGCTCTGAACATGATGATCGACCGCGCCTTGCAGCGCTACGCCCACGGGTCCTATCTGGCCGAGAAGCAGGGGATCCAGTGGCTCATCGCCGACAGCACGATGGAGCTCTACCAGTGCAAGCTGATGATCCTGCACGCCGCGTACAAGATCGACCGCAAGGAGGACTTCAAGAGCGAGGTCTCGATGGCCAAGCACTTCGTGGCGAACTCGTTGAACCGCATCATCGACCGGGCCATCCAGGTCCACGGGGCGCTCGGCTACTCGACGGACACGCCCCTGGCCGACATGATGAAGCAGGCCCGCTGGGCGCGCTTCGCCGACGGCGCCGACGAGGTGCACCAGTGGCGGATCGCTCAGCGGGCCATCGAGGCCTTCAGCAGGACGGGAAGCGTGGCGCCGGCCGCCGGCGATCTTCCCCTGTAGCCCGGCGGACCGCGGCCGGCGATCTCTCCCGGTAGCCCGGCGCTAGCGGCCGCTGACCTGGGGATCGATCTCGCGGGCGCGGGCGAGGGCGCGGTCGCCGGCCTGCTCGTCGCCCAGGTCGCGCAGGACGTGGCCCAGCCGGAACCAGGCCTTGGCGTCGCGGTCGTCGAGCTCGACCGACTTCTCGAGATGCTCGCGCGCCGTCGCCGAGTCGGGCGGGTTCTTCTTGAAGAGGGCCCAGCCGAGAGCGGAGCGGTAGGCCGGGTCCTCGGGCCAGAGATCCACCGCCGGCTCGAGGAATGGCAGAGCGCCGCCGAAGTCGCCCGCCTTCAGGAGGATCTCTCCCTTGCGGAAGAGCGCCTCCGCGTTGGCGATGCGATCCGCGTCGGCGGTGGCGTGGCCGGCCAGCTCGGCGTCGTAGTTGCGTCGCGCCTGGGGATCGGACAGCGTGGCGTAGGCGCGCGCGACGCGGGCGAAGAGCGCGGTCGCCTCGCTACGCACGTCGCCCAGGCCCTGCCCGGCGAGTGCGTCCGGGTGGAAACGCTTCGCCGCCTTGAGGTACGCGCTCTTGATGGTGTCCGGAGGAGCGTCGTGGGGGACGCCCAGGACGCCGTAGTGATCGAGCTCGCCGAGGGCGCCGTGGCGTTCCAGGACCTCGCTGCGCAGGGCGGCGATCTCTCCGTCGTCCACCGGTGCCCCGCGCTTGGAGGCGGGCGCGTCGCGCTTCCGCCCGGTCTCCGCCGCCGGCCCGTCCCCGAAGAGCAGCTCGAGCTCGATCTCCGGCTCGCTGTCGTCCCCATCGCCGCTCGGCTTGGGGTCGCACCACTCGACGGCGCCCGCCGCGTCCACGACCCAGGCGGCGGCGAGCGCCTCCACCGAGGACCCGTCCTGGAGCGCCTTTCCCAGGGGCGCGCCGGCGGCCAGCCGGTCGAGGATCTCGCCCGCGGGCTCGCTGTCGGCCAGGCGCGAGCGCAGGCGCTCGAAGGACCGCGTGGGATTCGCGCTGCGGTCCAGGTGTGGTGTCAGCTCGGCCAGCAGGCGCTCCGGTCCCCAATGCCGGACCAGGCCCTCGAAGATGAGCGCCACGGGCTCGGTGCGGAAGGCCTGCGCCTCGTCCGCGGTGGCCTCGCCCGGCGCCAGGGCGAAGCGGCCGTCGCCCCAGGCGAAGCACGAGACCAGGCGGCGTCGCACCTGGTCCTTGAGCGCGGTGAAGAGCTGGCGGGGCGGAAGGACGCCCATCTCGAGCAGGGCCGCGCCCTCCTTCACGCCGCGTTCCTGGACCAGCGCCGATACGCGGGCGTGCTGCTCGCGATCGATGACGCCGTCGTCGAGGAGCTGCACGCCGAGGCTCTCGCTCGGCAGATTGGACTCGGCAAACACCGGAACGCCGCCCTGGAAGAGGACGCGCTTGCTCGTGCGGTCTCGCTCGAGCACCAGCGCTCCGTCGTAGCGCTGCCGACGCAGGGCCAGCAGCAGACGCGGAACGGCCAGGTGCGAGAGCTCCCCCTCCTGCGGAATCTCGCCCATCGGAGTGGATTTCGGGCGGACGGCCGATTGGCTTGAGATGGGTGCGCGACGCCTCAGTACACGCGTTGTTGCGCATCGGCGATGCGGAACGCGGTGGCGATCGCCTCGCCCAGATCCCCGTCGAGGAGCACGTGGCGGGCCCCCAGCGGGCCGATCGAGCGCCGGGACGCGGCAGACAGGCCCGCCAGGACGGCATCGGCCCCGCGCTGCTCGACGGCGCACAGGACGCGTTCGAGAGCCGGGGCGCCGATCCCCGGGTCGAGGAAGGCGCCGCCCAGATCGATGACCACCACCGAGACGTCGCGCGCCGACTCGTCCCGGGTGATCAGGTCGAGGGCCAGGATCGACTCGTCCGGTCCGGCGTACGGCACCACCATGACCGGCCCCCAGACGTGGACCGCCGGGACGTCGGGCTCGGGCCCGTCGCAGGCCTCGGGAACCCCGGGGGTGGGCGGATGGGGGGCGGCGCAGACCGCCTCGCCCAGCGCCGCGAAGTCGAGCGCGGCCAGGATCGCGGCCGCCGCGGGATCCGGCCGGAAGAGCCAGTCGCGCGCCCGCCGCACCCGGAAGCGGCAGGTCGGCGCGCCGGTGGCGGCGCATTCGGTCTCCACGACGGCCAGGTCCTCGCCCATCAGCTCCGAGAGCCAGCCGGCGGTATAGCCGCAGGAGACGCTGCAGGCCGGGGCGCCGCGCACCCCCAGCGCCGCGACCAGACCGGCGGCCTCCATCTTGGCGTGCCACACGCCGCTCAGATCGAGGTGGGCGCCGGACGGGTTCAGATCGAACGCGATGCGCGGCGCGTGCACCCGGCGCCCGGCCCGGTCGAGCCGCTCGCCCAGGGTGGCATCCGAGGCGGCTCTTGCGTCCCGCATGCCGTGCAGGAAGCCCGCCTGGACGAGCGCGGCGCGCGCGTCGGTCTCCCCCAGGGCCTCGCGCAGGTGGGCGTGCACGCGCCCCAGGCGCTCCGGCTGGTCGAGCAGGCGGGGGTCCGCGCGGAGCGCCGCGTCGGCTTCCAGGCCGAGCGGGATCCGCTCGGCGGGGTCGGGAGAGAGCGCGGCGTCCACGGCCGTCTAGCCCTCGATGAACGCGTAGATGTCGAAGCGCTGGTCCTTGCGGATGAACCCGTCTCCCTCGCGATCCAGGAGGCGGCTCATGGCGTCGACGCAGACGGGGTCGAACTGGCTGCCCGAGTACTTGTGCAGCTCGCGGATCGCCTGCTCGAGGGTGAGCGCCTTGCGGTAGGGGCGGTCGCTCGTCATCGCCTCCACCGTGTCGGCCACGAGGATGATCCGGGATGGCAGGGGAATCTGCTCGCCGCGCAGGCGGTGCGGGTAGCCCTTGTTGCAGCCGTCGTACCACTCGTGGTGGTGACGTACACAGGGGACGATGTCCGAGAGGAAGGAGACCGGCTCGAGGATCTTCGCGCCGATCTCGGGATGCTGCATGATCTCCTCGTACTCCTCCTTGTCGAGGCGGTCGGGCTTGGTGATGACCGCGTCCCGCACGCCGATCTTGCCGACGTCGTGGAGCACCCCCGCGATGTAGACGCGCTCGATGAACTCCTTGGGGAAGCCCATCTCGCGGGCCACCTTGGAGGCGTAGACGCCGACTCGTTCGGAGTGACCCCGGGTGTAGGTGTCCTTGGCGTCGACGGCCTCGGCGAGGGCCTTGATGGTCTCGACGTAGGCCGTGCGCAGCTCCTGGTGCTTCTCGGCGAGCTGCTTGGTGCGTTCGCGGACCTTGCCCTCGAGGTTCCGGTTCATGTCCTGGAGCTTGAAGTTCTGCTCGCGGGTGACCTGGTTGAGGCGCTTGATCTCCTGCTTCAGGTCGTAGTGATCGCAGGCCTGGCGGATCGTGGCCTTGAGCTCTTCGTCGTTCCAGGGCTTGGTGATCAGACGGAAGATCTCGCCGCGGTTGATGGCGTCCACCGCGATCGTCATCTCCGTGTACCCGGTGAGCATCATGCGCACGATGTCGGGGTGCCGCTCGCGCACGCCGGAGAGCAGGTCGACGCCGCTCATCTCGGGCATGCGCTGGTCGGTCACCACGACCTCGCAGGGGTGGTTGGCCAGGAGGTCGAGCGCCTCCTGGGCACGGGACGCAGAGAGCACCTTGAGCGGCTCGTTGCGCAGCAGGCGCTGGATCGCCTTGAGGATGTTGATCTCGTCGTCGACGAAGAGGACGGTGTGCTCCACGGGGGGCCTCCGAGCGCTGCCTGTTCAGCTCCACCCCGTTCTGTTATCAAGCCCCGTGCCATCTCTGTGGAATCCCGAAACTCCTTCGGTTCCAATAGGTTGAGCCGCGACAGGGAAGCCGGGTCCGAGCCCGCGGGTTCCCGGCTCCGGGATCGCGGTCGGCAGGGCGCCGGAAGCGGTCCGGCAGCTTGCCGGTCCCCTGCGCGGCATCGTCCGTAGCCGGCGGATGCAGCTCTGCCCTCAACAGCGCGCCGGCCTTCGCCGATCGGCCCTCTCGGGCGGACGCCCCAGGCGCGTTCGGCCGGCCAGTCGGGGCGGTCCGGTCCCGTTGCCGGGAATTCCCGGATCCGGGAGCGGCCGATCTCAGGTGCGCGAGAGCCCGAGGCGCTTGCGGCGGTAGCCGTCGGCCTGGACGGTGTCGCACCAGTCGCGGTGGTCGAGGTACCAGCGCACGGTCTCGCGCAGGCCCTGGGCCAGGTCGTGGGCCGGGCGCCAGCCCAGCTCCGCGCGGATGTGGGAGGTGTCCACGGCGTAGCGGCGGTCGTGGCCGGGCCGGTCCTCGACGAAGGTCTTGAGCGCCGTGTAGGAGTCGACGCCCTGGCCGGCGAGGGCGGGATTGCGCGCCGCCGGGAGCTCGGTCTCGAGTGCGGCACAGATCGCGTCGACGATCTGGATGTTCGTGCGCTCCGCGTCGCCGCCGATGTTGTAGGAGCCGCCGGGCCGGCCCGCCTCGAGCACCCGGCGCAGCGCCTCGCAGTGGTCACCCACGTAGAGCCAGTCGCGGATGTTGAGGCCGTCTCCGTAGATGGGCAGGGGCTTGCCCTCGGCGGCGTTGAGGGTCATCAGGGGGATGACCTTCTCCGGGAACTGGTAGGGCCCGTAGTTGTTGGAGCAGTTCGTGACGAGGACGGGGAGCCCGTAGGTCGCATGCCAGGCGCGGGCGAGGTGATCGGCGCCGGCCTTGGTGGCCGAGTAGGGGCTGCGCGGGGCGTACGGCGTCGTCTCCGAGAACTTCCCCTCCGCACCCAGGGAGCCGAAGACCTCGTCCGTGGAGACGTGGAGGAAGCGGAAGGCGTCCCGGGCGGCGCCCTCGAGCGACTCCCGGTGGCTGCGCGCGGCCTCGAGCAGCACGAACACGCCCTGCACGTTGGTCCGGACGAAGGCCGCCGGACCATCGATGGAGCGGTCCACGTGGGACTCCGCGGCGAAGTTGACCACCGCGCTGGGGCGATGCTCGCGGAAGAGCGCCTCGACCCGCTGCGGGTCCGCGATGTCTCCCTCGACGAAGTGGAAGCGGGGATCGGACTCCACATCCGCCAGGCTGGCGCGGTGCCCGGCGTAGGTGAGCTTGTCGAGTACGACCACGCGCCCGTCGCCCGTTCCGAGCAGGTGGCGCACGAAGTTGCAGCCGATGAAGCCGGCACCGCCGGTCACCAGGACGCAGTCGAGGGAGCCGTGCACGGGGCGCAGGATACCGCCTAGTCGGCGTCCTCGCGCACCGGCCCCCGGCCGCGCTTGACCTGGCCCCGCTGCCGCTTGCCCTCGAGCCGCCGCTCCCGTGCGGCGCGGCCCGGACGGGTGGGGCGGCGGCTGCGCCGTACCGACAGTCCCTCCCGGACCAGCTCGGCCAGGCGTTCGCGCGCGCGTTCCCGGTTTCGCGCCCGGCTGCGGGTGGACGAGGCGTTCACGACCAGGTCGCCGGCCGCGGTGATCCGGGTGGCCAGGCGTCGGCGCAGACGGGCGCGCTGGGCGTCGGACACGGCCTGGCTCCGCCCCAGCGCCCAGCGCAGGGTGACCCGGGTGCTGGTCTTGTTGACGTGCTGGCCTCCCGGTCCGCCTGCACGGCTGGCGGTCTCCCGCAGCTCGTCGCCGGGGATGACCAGGTCGGGTCGCACGGACAGGTCGCGAGGCATCCCGCGAGGGTACCCGAGCGCCCGCCTCCGCGGCCCGGGGATGCCGCGCCCCGCTCCTTCGCAGCTACGGGGTGTCGGCGGGGATCGGTCGTGCCAGACCCTTCTCGCGGGCCACGCGACGCATCGTGTCCAGCAGGCTCGCGGACGGCTGGCCCGTGCTCTTGAGCCCCTGTGACTTCTGGAACGAGCGGATCGCCTTGCGGGTGTTGGCTCCGATCACGCCGTCGATGTCCCCGATCGCGTATCCCAGGGAGAGCAGCGCCTCCTGGGTGTCGGTCTTGAGGCGCAGCTCCGCGCGCTCCGCCTCGTAGCCGATGAACCCCTCGCCGTAGGTCGCCGAGGGCGGAAGCTGGCCCTCGGGCACGGGCTTGGGGGGGTGGTCGTTGAGGAGCATGGCGTGTACCGCCCGCGCCAGATCGCGGTGGTCCTGGGCCGAGTTCTTGCGCAGCACGTTGGAGAGCACGGTCACCATGTAGTAGAGGCGGTCCTGGCCGGCGGGCGTCTCGATGATGGCGAGCGAGTTCATGTAGTTGCGCTTGTTGCCGTGGTACTTCTTGCAGACGAAGCCCTCTTCCGGGGCGCAGCTGTACAGGGAGCCGCTCTTGAAGTAGACGGCGGAGGGGCGCAGGACGCCGGAGGAGCCGTAGCGGATGCGGCGCTCGGTGATGTAGAGGAGGCGCTTGAGCTCGCGGCTCGACCACTCGTCCACGAGCTTGCCCTGCTCCATCTTCAAGCAGTACTCCAGCAGCGAGCGGGGGGTGGCGTAGCTGCTGGTCCCGGGAACCCGCCGCTTGCCCTCGCGGGTGAAGAAGCTGCCCTGGCGCAGGTTCGCGAGGTCGAGGCCGTTGCGCGTGACCGGCTCCTGCATGCCCTTCTCGAGCAGTGCCTTCAGGTCCCCGCGCGAGGTCTCCTTGAAGAAGCGGGCCTCCTCCTCGGCCGACACCGGGTAGTCCTTCCCGTAGTGGAGGAGCAGAAGCAGGTGCTTCTGGAGCATCCCGGCGGCGGAGTTGGAGCTGGGCGACATCATCCAGTCGAGGTAGGTCCACAGCGAGCCGCTGTCGCCCTCGTGGATCGGGTGCCGCTTGTACGCGTTGGTCTCGACGTCGAAGAAGGGGACCGTGTGGTGGTCGTAGACGCTGAAGATGTCGGCCGTGATGATCGACTCGCGGAGGACCCGCTTGCGCGCCTCGATGTCGTCGGGGTAGATGTCGGCCAGCGCCTGGAAGATCGAGAGCGCCACGAGGACCTTGCCGACGCTCCCCGGGTTCTGCTGCTGGCCCCCGTTCCACTCGGCGTAGCGCGGCTTGTTCGGGTCGGAGAGATCGAGCAGCGCGATCCCGTAGCGATCCACGTGAGGCCCGAGGACCTTCTTCACCCGGTTCAGGAGGGTGGGATCCGAGGGCGGCAGCTGGAAGTCGGGGCGGTCCCGCAGCCGGAGGTCGACCATCGACATGGGGAGGAGCTCTCCGGAGGGTCGCTTGCGCCCCTTGAGCTGCCCCTCCTGGACGCGCCGCTGGTACTCGAGCCGGGCGATGCCCGTCTCGGTGTAGCCGTCGAGGGGATAGGCGCTCGCCGGGGACACCGCGAGGGCAGCGAGGAGCACGAGAGCGATGGGGCGACGACGGGTCATGCGGACCTCCGGGTGGGTGGGTGCACATTATCCACGACGGGGCCGAGCCCGAAACCGGCAATCCGTGCGGGCACCCCGCGTGGGTGTAGAATGCCGCACGCGGGGCGGTGACCGTCCCATGGAGAAGCCGGCTTGACCGCCAGCCCGCGCGTATCGGTGCTCATTCCCAGCTGGGAATCCGGCCCCTGGGTCGGGGACGCCATCCGCTCGGCCCTGGAGCAGGACTTCGAGGACCTCGAGGTCGTGGTCGTCGACGACGGCTCCACCGACGATACGCGCGCGGTGCTCGAGTCGTTCGGCTCGCGGATCCGCTTCGAGTCGACCGCCCACGCCGGCGCCAACGCGGCGCGCAATCGCCTGCTCGAGCTGGCCCGCGGCGAGTGGCTGCAGTACCTGGATGCCGACGACCTGCTATTGCCCGGCAAGCTCGCCCGCCAGCTCGCCGCGGCCGGCGAGGACGTCGATCTGATCGCCTCCCCCTGCCTGAACGACGCCGGCGAGGTGCGCCGGGCTCCCGTCGACGGAGACCCCTGGACCTCGTTCCTCGGGGCCCGCCTCGGCGTGACGAGCTCGCTCCTCTTTCGCGCCGCGCGGGTGCGTGCGGTGGGGGGCTGGGATCCCCGCCTGCGCGCGGGTCAGGAGCAGGCGCTGGTGCGCGCGCTCCTGGCCGACGGCGCCCGCGTGGCGATCGTCCCCGAGGCGCTGTGCGTGAAGCGGCACGTGAACCCCCGCAGCCTGTGGCGGAGCATCTGGCGGGACGATCCCAAGGCCGCGCGCGAGGCGGATCTGACCGGGGTCAGCCTGGCGGTGCGTCACCTCGCCGGTGCGGGCCAGCTCGACGCGCGGCGGCGCGGAGCGGCCGGTGCCCGCTTCCTGCGCATCGCCGAGGGCGTCTGGCGGCGCGGCGAGGACTGGGAGGGCGTGCTGCGGGCCGCCCAGGAGCTGGGACTCGGATCGCGCGACCTGCTCTCCGAGTCGCCGGCGAGTCAGCGGCTGGCCCATGTGATGCTCGGCTTCTCGCGTGCCCAGGCGCTGCACGCGCGCCGCAGGGCGTTCGTGCGGGACCTGAAGCGGAGGGCGCGTCGTGGCGGCCGGGCCCTGGCGCGCACCCCGCGGCGTGTCCTGGCACGCCTCCGGGGGGGAGCAGGGGCCCCACGCTGAGATCGCTCGACCCGACGGGACGCTCCCTCGCGGAGCGCGACTACCGGACCGTCACCGCGCCGGTCCGTCGCTACGTCCTCGCCAGCCTGCCGCGCAGCGGCAGCACCCTGCTCGCGGATCTGCTCTGGAGTACGGGGATCGCGGGCGCGCCGATGGAGTACTTCAGCCCGGGCCCGCAGGTGGATCTGGTGCGGCGCCTCGACCCGGGCGGTCCCCTCGAGCGCTTCGCGCGCTGGCGCCGGCGGGGAGAGCGTCCGCCGCTCTACCTCGGCGAGCCCGGCTGGGACCGCGCGCGCCTGGCCCGCTACATCGCCGCGCTGGAGGCGGCGCGCACGGGTCCGGGCGGGGTCTTCGGCTTCAAGCTCCACCAGCAGCAGGCGGTTCGCGCGTTCACGCGCAAGGGTCTCCGGGTGGAGGAGTTCTTCCCGGAGCTGCGCTGGGTGTACGTGCGCCGCCGCGACCGCATCCGGCAGGCCGTGTCGTGGCTGCGCGCGCGCCAGACCGGGGCCTGGGACGACGCCTCTCCGGAGGAGTCGGAGCCGCAGTACGACGCCGAGGCGATCGCCGCGCGTCTGGCCCTGATCGAGCGACAGGAGCGCGGCTGGGAGAGCTACTTCAGCGAGGGCGGCCTCGCTCCCCTGCGACTGGACTACGAGGAGATCGCCGAGGATCCGGTGGCCGCGGCGCGGACCGTGCTCCGACACGTCGGCATCCAGGGCTGGGAAGGCTGCGAGATCCCGCGCCCCACCCGGCAGCGTCAGTCGGACACGCTCACCGAGGCGTGGGTCGAGCGCTTCCGCGCCGAGACGGGGGCGAGCCAGGCTTCGTGACGCGTCCCTGGTCCGTGATCGACGCGCGCGAGACGGCGGACGGCGTCCTCGAGCTGCGCCGGCGCGGAGACGACGACTTCCTGATCACCGTGGCCGGGCGGGTGCTGATGAACAGCCGCGCGAGCCGCTCCGAAGAGGCGCTCGCCCGCCGGGGAGTCGAGGCCCTCGGCCCATGCGAGGCGCCGCGGGTGCTGGTCGGCGGCCTGGGCATGGGGCTCACCCTGCGCGCGGCGCTCGATGCGCTCCCCGCCGAAGCGCGCGTGGACGTGGCCGAGCTCCACCCCGTGATCGTCGACTGGTGCCGGGGGCCCCTCGCCGAGCTGAACGGACGCGCGCTGGAGGACGAGAGGGTGGGGGTGGAGGTGGTGGACGTCCGCGAGCGGATCGCGCAGGGGCCGCCCGGCGGCGGTCGCTGGGACGCGATCCTCCTCGACCTCTTCGAGGGGCCTCACGCCGGCACACGGGACAGCCACCCGCTCTGGGGAGACCGCGCGCTCTCCGCGGCGCGCGCGGCGCTCGTTCCCGCCGGCGTACTCGCGATCTGGTCGGAGGAGCGTTCGCCCGCCTTCGAGAAGCGCCTCGCGCGCGCCGGCTTCCGTGTCGCGAGCGAGCGTCCCGGCCGCGGCGGCCGCCGCCACGCCGTGATCCTGGCGCGGGCCGGCAGCGACCCCGCGCCCTAGAGGAGCCCGTTCGTGGCATGCTCGTGGGTATCCAACACGGGGGTTCGCGTGAGGCCTGTGGCCGCTCATCGGGGAGAGCCGTGAACGGGTCACGTGTCGTCGTCGGCGGGGTCGCGGCCGGATTCGTGATGCTCGTCAGCCAGATCGTCCTTCATGCGGTCGTTCTGTCCGAAGAGGGGCGCGACCTGGTCGCGGACTGGGCTGCACGAGGCCTCGACGCGTCCGCGGCCCTGGAGCCGTCGGTCCCGCTCACCGCCGTGATCTTCATGGTCGGCTTGATCGCGGTATGGCTGTACGCCGCGATCAGGCCTCGTTTCGGCGCTGGCGTGCGGACGGCAGCCATCGCCGGTGCCGTCGTCTGGGCGGCGTCCCACCTGTTCACGGGTGTCTACGTCCATGCCGGCGTCGTCATCATGCCGCCCCGCATGGTGTGGCTCCCCGTGGTCTGGACGTTCGTCGAGGTGCAGATCGCAACGCTGCTCGGCGCGTGGCTCTATCGCGAGTAGCGGCCGGCCCCGCCCCCCGCGCGCGACAGCTCGCCCGTGGCGAATCGTCCTGGTGTAGGATGACACGACGGAATGGAGGCCCCCCGTGAAGCACCTCGTCGTCCTCGTCTCCGCTCTCCTCGTCCTGGCCGTCTCAGCCCCCGCGAGCGCGACCACGGAGGAGGCGATCTGCCTCGGTACGGAAGCGGCATCCGCAGACTTCGGCGCTCTGCGGGATGGCCTCCTGTCCGTTCCGGACGGACCCGCTTGCCTGAAGGCGTGCAATTCGGGGCTCAAGGGGTGCAACAAGTTCGCCAAGGCTCGGTACAAGTGCCTGGTGCAGGGTACGAAGTCGATCTCCAAGAACGTCAGGTTCTACTGCCTCGCGGACGGACGGACGAAGCCGCAGTGTGTCAGCCAGAGCAAGGTCGTCCTGGAGCGACTGGCCTGGTGGAAGAACGACCTCGACGCCGCCAAGCAGGCCTGCACGAGCCTCCACCAGGACTGCAGGCTGGTCTGCGGCCAGTAGCCGCCCTGCGGTCGCTCTGCCCGGAGACGCGGGTCGCCAGACCCGGCGGGTTCGCCAGGCGTTCGCCGCGACTGCGGGCTTGGGTCGCGACGAGATCGTGGACGTTCAGCATGCCTCGCGAGCCGGCATCGAGCAGTGCCTCCTCGAGCTCCTGGTATTCCGTCTCCAGGTTCGCCAGTCAGGCAACTTCCGTCGCTCGATGACCCTCGTGCTCGATGCCCGCTCGAACCCGCTCAGCCAGGTTCTCCTCCCACGCCCCAGCCCGAGCTGTCGCAGGAGATCCTCCACACGATGTGGCGACGCGTCTCGTGCGCCGGTTCGCCCCACCTTGCCCTGAGAGCGCCGACCGTGGAGGCTTCCAGCGGCGCCTCGACGGGCGGGAGACGGATGAAGGGCCGGTCGATCGCATTGGTGACGGCCGCGCTGGAGGCGTTCTGGAAGGAGCGGATCTCCCACGTCAGATTTCGGTAGAGGATGAGCAGCACCTCGCCTCGGTCGCAGGGGGGCGGTCCCTGTCCGTCCACGGCGACCAGAGGAGCGCCGTGGATCCCGGCCGGGGGATGCCCGACGTAGCCCATCCAGGTCGGCCGACCGAGCGCGAGTCGTCCCGCCCGGTACACCAGAGCGCCTCCGAGGCGAACCGGCGGAAACTGGATCACTCCCACGGCGCTCTCGGCACCCAGGCTGCCGTAGAAGCGCCGGTCGCCTGGCAGCGGGTGGTCGAACACCCCCGTGGAGTACATGCCCAGGTAGGTCGCTCCGTAGGGAGCGACCCGCGCGGCCGAAGCGATCGGAGAGGCCCAGACCATCGCCGCGACCGCGACGCCGCCGAGGGCGAGGGCCGCTTGCTCGGCATTGGGGCGGCGAGTTCGATTCACCAGAGCCACGACGCCCCATCCAACCAACATCCAGCCCCACGGGAGGATCCCGATCAGATATCGGGCGAATGCCGGCGCGTTGCTGATCGGATTCACCACCCCCAGAATCACCACCGGAACGAACGCCAGTGCCAGGACGATCGGCGACCCGCCGCATCGAGCGAACGCGACGGCTGCGGCCGGAAGAGCGAGTAGCCAGATCCACGCTCCCGCTTCGCTACCGCCGATCAGGGTGGCGACGTCGAGCGGAGAGAAGCCTCCCCCCGACATCCCTCCGCCAGCCTTGGCCTCCCAGAACGCAGCCAGCCCGTCCCAGGCCGGGACGTGCAGCGCTGCGCCGAGCGCGGCCGCCGTCCCGAACGCTGGCAGAATTCTTACCAGCACCAGGCGGAGGTCGTTCCGGGCCGCCAGGCTCGATCCGACGAAACCCGCCGCGAGCAGGGCGACGGAGGTCAGGTGGACGTAGATGAGGGCCCCGCCCACCCCCGCGACGAGGAGCCACCAGCCGTCGCGTCGCGACTCGATACCTCGGGCGCAGGCCCCGCCAAGGACCAAGCCCAGCATGCAGACCAGCGAGTAGCCGCGGCCGAAGGTCGAGTAGAAGACGTGGAGCGGGCTGAGCGCGAGGGCCGCGGCCGCGATGGCGGCGGCGGAGGCCCCGACGAGCGGTCGTCCGGCCCAGAATGCGAGCGCCGGTCCCAGGATCCCCGCGAGCACCGCGGGAAGCCGCAAGCCGAGAAGCGTCGGGCCCAGCGCGGCCAGCGAGAGGTACTGGGCCAGCGGGAAGCCGATGCCTGTTCCGCGATCGTCGTAGGTAGTGAGGACAGTGGTGAGGTCGCTCAGCCGGCGGTCGAGAAGGACGTGGAACTCGTCCCCCCAGAGCACGGACGCCCAGCCACCCCAGATGCGGATCGCGGCGCCCGCCAGCCCAGCCGAGACAGCGAGCGCCACGGCGTACCGCCGCGCTCGCCTCTCGGCCTGGTGGTCGGTGTCGCCTACTGTCGGCACGCCCCTTCCACGACGTCGAACCAGGGGTCCGGTGAACAGGCCGCCGGATTGTAGATCATCAGGTGGGCACCATTCCCATCGCCGGTGGATCTGGCCCCTTGGGGGGGCTCGGTGATTACCCGGAGACGGATCGTTGCTCCGCGGGACACGGCGTTCGGGCGAGCAGGGCACGTGTGAAATACTTCACGTCCTTACACCGAGCTGTGTGATATACAGGAGGAGCGCCCGATGCTCTTTCGTTGAACGCCGTGCAGCCGGCTGTCCCGGATATGCTGCGTGGAGGCTCCATGGATCGCCCGCTCGCTCGCTCCGCCAGGTGTTCGCTTCTCGTCGCCCTCGTGCTCCTGGCCTTCGCGCCTGATGCCTCCGCGATCTGCGACGTGATCCCCGCCGCGTCGAGTGATTTCCGCGGTGCGCTGGGAAGCCTCAATCGGCCCTTTGCCAGTCCCGATGACTTCGTCAGCGTCGCCGTGAGGCCGCCGGCCTGCGACGAGACGTCCACCGGCTTCGTCGATCTCGACCTGGATGGCGACGCGGCGGACGACTACCGCGTGTCGGTGATCTTCACGCCTCCCAACGGTGCAGCCAATGCCATCGTCCTTGCGGAGAGCTGTGCCGGCCTCGACCTGAGCAACTGCAATACCGATCTCGGGCCCGGCGGTACCGCCGAGTGCGTCGAGTTGAACGCCGGAGGATCCATCGATCTGGTCGTTCCCAGCCTGAACGAACTCCGGTTCCGCTTCCCCGACAGCGATGATCGGCTCGGTGGCGTGAACGACGACCGAACTCTCGCCGGACCGGCCAAGATCGTCGTGACGCGGCGGAACGCGCCGCTGCAGTGCGGGCTGGCTACCCAGCGCTGCGCCGATCTGGGTGGAGACACGTCGACCCATGGCGTGGTCGCCTGCGTGGACGAGCTCTTCCGTCTCGACGGTACCTGTCGAACCAGCCCTGCCGATCTGGCCGAACGGTTCGGGCACTTCGTGGCGTTGCCGCCCCCCAACGACATCGAGGCGATGATCGCGAACCCCGGCATTACGGAGGTGCACTTCACCACGGACGCTGCGGGCAACATCCTGGCGCCGATGGACTACACGGGGATCCTGCTGCGCATCGGCGGGGTTCCGATCCCCCAGCTCGCCCGGGGAGCCACGAATGTGGATGCCGATACGGACCTTCCGGGTCAGCCCGTCACGATCCCCGGCGATGGATTCATCTCTTCCCACTCGCCCGGCGGGATCATCCTGCCTCCCGTCTTCACGGCCCTGGCCAACCCGGCCGTGAGTGACGCCGAGCTGTTCGGATCGGTGGACGCACCCCGAGGCGTGATCCGGATCGCGCGACGCGGCTGCGTGGGTGGTGACGACGAGGGCAAGGCGTGCACGGTCGACGGCGAGTGCAGCTCCAGCGTCTGCAGCAATGAGCTCTTCGATTTCAGCGACCGCTACGACGCCGGAATCGGGCCGGTCGTACTCCTGGGTAGCGGAGGGGAGTACACGGCCGTTCTCGACGATCCGGTTCCGCTGGAAGGCCTCGTGGAGGGCGCAGGCAACTTCGCCTTCGTGATCTCGGAGAACGTGGATGGCGTCGACCGCAATGCCGACGGGGACCCTCTGGGAGGCGAGCCGGGAGATTTCGTCGTCACCCTCAGGGACCGCACGACGGGCATCCTTCAGCCCATCGGGGACGGTGGGAGCGACGGGCGCGCCGCCGTGCGGACCCAGGAGGGGCCGTTCCGTTTCCCCGCCGTGGCGGTCGAGGGGTCGGTCATGGCGTTTCTCGAGTCCGAGCCAGGGCAGGGCGACACCGACACGAACGCGAACGCCAACGTCTTCGACCCGATCTTGAAGAGCTTCGCCCTTGGTGTTGGGGAGCTGTCGCCTGCCGGCCCGCTCACCGCCGCCAGCGACCCCGTCATCGACGGCCGGACGCTCGCGCTCTCCGACGGCACCGTCTTCTTTCGCACCCCGGAGGCCGCTGAAGCCACCCAGCTCACGGAGCGTCTGAGCCTGCCCGATGCGGGTGGCGAGGGGAACGACTTCAGCACGACGGGCTTCCTCGGCCGGGGGGGGCGCGACCTGGCCTTTACCTCGTTCGCCACCAACATCGTTGCCGGCGATACGAACCAGGTGCGCGACGTGTTCATCCGGGACCGGGTAGCCGGCACGACCGTCCGGGTGAGTGTCGACTCGAACGGAGACGAAGGCGAGGAGTTTGGGCCCGGGTGTTGCAACGGTGTGGGTGCTGCGGGAAGCGGATTCGCGGCGGATGGTCGCTTCGTGGCCTTCTCGGCCGACTTCGACGACCTCGTTCCGGGGGACACGAACGCCGATTGGGACGCCTTCGTTCACGACCGCGACTTCGACCAGGACGGCATCTATGATGAGCAGGGCCAGCCGGGTGGCATCGCGACCGTTCGCGTGAGCGTCCAGTCCGATGGAAGCGAGGCCGTCGACGGGGGCGGCTTCTCGTTCGCCTCCGACATCTCGCCCGACGGCCGCTTCGTGGTGATCACGAGCCGGGCGAACGACCTCGCCCCGGGAGAGGGCAACTGGGGCCTGGTCGCCGTTCCCGATGACGCGTTCCTTCACGACCGAGACGCGGACGGAGACGGGCTCTTCGACGGGGAAGGGAACGGGATCATCGATCCCGGCGAGGTCAAGACGATTCGCATCAGCATCGATGCGGCCGGGAATGGCGGCAACAACCGTTCGGTGGGCCACGGCGTCTCTCACGACGGCCGCTACGTCTTGTTCAGCAGCTTCGCGACCAATCTCGTCGCCGGCGATACCGACGGTCTCTTCGACATGTTCGTCCACGATCGCGATGCCGACGAAGACGGGATCTTCGACGACGAGGGAGATGGCTACGACCCCGGAGAGATCGAGATCATCATGGTGAGCGTGAGCTCGACCGGCGAGCAGGGGAACGATCAGGGCTCGGTCGGGCAGATCTCCGGCGACGGGCGGTTCGTGGTGTTCAGCGACGACTCGAACAACCTCGTGGCGGGCGACACCAACTCGGTGCAGGACATCTTTCTCCATGATCGCGATGCCGACGAGAACGGGGTCTTCGATGAGCCGGGCGGGATCGCCACCACCCGGATCAGCGTGGGCTCGTCAGGCGAAGAGGCGGACGGGCAGAGCGAGGCGCCTCACTTGTCTCCGGACTCCCGGTTCATCGCGTTCTACAGCGCCGCGACCAACCTCGTGGACGGTGACACCAACGGCGTGAACGACGTCTTCGTTCACGACCGCGCGAGCGGACTCACGACACGAATGAGCCTGGACACCGCAGGCAACGAGGCGGACGCCGCCAGCTTTCTGAGGGCCGTCCCTCCCTTTGCTTCGGACGGTCGCTCGATCGTGTTCGACAGCGGAGCAACCAACCTGGTCGGGGGCGATGGCAACATGGATTCGGACGTGTTCGTCCGCGGTCCGGATCCGAGCGACTTCGGGGCTGATCTGAGCTTCGACGGAGACCTCGACGACACCGTCTTGAGGTCTCTCGACACGACGGTGGGGCCACCTGGGGTGGTGACGAACCTGTGTCCCGCAGGGCGCGTCGCCGTCGCGGCGGGGAGCGCGGCGTTCCTCCGGCCGGAGGGAGCCGGGGGCGGGGGCGCGTGCCCTGGCGGTGTGAATTTCAACGGTGATGGCGACATCGACGATCAGGTGGTGCACCTTGCGACGGCTGGTGGCGTCCAGAACCTGCAGTGCGCGGCCAGCGACGTGGCGATGTCCGGCACCTTCATTGCAGGCCTGGTGCCGGAGGCCGACGCGGGCGGGGCGTTCCTGAACGGCGACGCGGACGCATCGGATCGGGTGCTTCACGTCCTTCCCTTGGGTGTGACGCCGTTCCTGCCGTGCTCGGCCAACATCGACGCTCCGCCGTTTTCCTGGGACAACGTCGGTCAGGCGGCGGATTCGATCGACGTCTCGGGGGAGCTGGTGGCGTTCATCACGCCGGAAGCCGAACAGGCTGGCCTGGACGCGACCTCGGATGGCGATGCCGCCGACCGCTACGTGCAGCTCTACGATGCTGCCGCCCTGAGCCTGCTTCCCATCGAGGATGGCAGCGGGCGCCGCCAGCCCGCCGAGGAGTTCGTGATGGGAGAGGATCTCCTGGCGTTTCGCAGCCACGAGCTCGACTTCTGCGATGCGGCGGTTCCTTCCCCGGACTGCTCCGCGCCTGCGGGCTGCGTCGCGATCTCCCAGTGCGACCTGAACGGGGACGGCGACTGCTGCGACGACGGCCTGCAGGTGTATGACATGATCGGCGGTCAGCTCCTCAACACGGGGCAGGCGGTCACTCCCTGCCGGCTGTCCGAGTGTGAGCCGCGGAATCCCTACCGGGTTTCCAGCAGAACCGTGCGGTTCCTCACCTTCGAGGGAGACCAGGGCGAGGATCTCAACGAAGACGGCGACCAGGACGACGTCCTGGTGCAGGTCTACAACGTGGTGTCCGGCGAGACGCGGCCGGTGGCCGAGGTGACGGATCCCGACGACGGGACGGGCAGCGATCCGCTGCAAACCCCGAGTGAGGACGATCCGGGCGAGGGCAGCGACCAGGTCATCGTCACGGAAGGACGTTGCGTGGTCGACACGACGGCGTCATGCACACCTGGAGCGCCGGGTACGTGCGGTGCCGGCGAGTTCTGCTTCGATCCCGACCCGGAGGCGACGATCGGCAGCTGCGTTCGAGACACCGGGCGCACCTGCGACCTGGACAAGCCCACCGCCGAACAGGGCTGCGACCCCGACGCCACGTGCGTCGAGGACATCGCCGTCCTGGGCGTCGCGGATCGGGATCGTGATCAGGTGCCGGACGCATTGGACAACTGCCCGGATGCCCCCAACGTGGAGCAGGCCGACGCCGATCTGGATGGCGTCGGTGATGCCTGCGATCTGGAGACCTGCGGAAACGGAGCCGTGGAGATCCAGGAGGAGTGCGACGACGGCAACCTGGCCGGCGGGGACGCGTGCGATCCCAATTGCACACTTCCGTCCTGCGGAAACGGCATCGTCAATGCGGGAGAGACCTGCGACGACGGGAACCAGATCGACGGCGATGGGTGCAGTGCGGACTGCTCGTCCGCCGCCGCACCCGCGTGCCCCCTCGTTCCGGCCACCTGTCGGACCGACGCCCTCAACCTGACGATCATGCAGGATCGCCTCGAGCCGGCGGACGGCGGGGTCAACGGCGACAACGCGAAGCTGGTCTTCAAGTGGCTGCGGGGTGGAGTTACGGACTTCAACGAGTTCGGTGACCCCGTGGGCGGCGGCGCGGGGCTCTGCTTCTATGCGGACGACGCGCTGCGTACCCAGCTGGCGATCCCCCCGGGGTCGCCCAACTGGATCAAGGTGATCCCGGGCAAGCTCTACCGCTACGTAGACAAGGCCGCCGCTGCGGACGGTATCCGGTCCGTCCTGCTCCGTTCGGACGCGACCACCCCGGGCAAGTCGAAGTTGACCCTGGTGGCCAAGGGCGCCGAGGTCGGGGCCGATTCCGATCGGCCGATACCGGCGTTCCAGCCCTCGGTCGGGATCGGGGCGCAGACGTACGACGTTCAGTTCCACCCGGGAGGCGGCGGGAGCTGCTTTGGGATGCGCTACGACGATCCGCCGAGTGCCGACGTCTACATCGACAAGGACGTCGGAGTCTTCAAGCTGCGGCGGACGGGCCCTTGAGAACGACGGGGTTGGCGAGCATCTCGCCAACCCCGCGAAGAGAGTGGTGGAGCTGAGGGGGATCGAACCCCTGACCCCAAGACTGCCAGAATCCCGGAAGGGCAAGAAGTAGCGCGAGCTTGCGTCTGCGCGCTCCCAGGGGCCCGCACAGGGCCCCACCCAGCCCCACCCAGCACGGCCCCACGGCCCTATACGGCCCCCCCACGGAGGAGAGTCGAAAGGGGGTACCCCCCCACACAGCGATGCCCTGGGCGAGATACGGCGCTCTCCGATATAGGCGCATCCTGAACAGCCCCCCCCCTCGGGGACTCACCAAAGATCCCCTCGGACGAGAAGGTCTAGACTTGCCTGGGACCGGGTTCTTATTCGCTTTTTCTTCGACTTTGTCGCGCCGATCCCGAGGGGGTAGCGTGACAGCGGGAAAAGACAGAGCCAGATCGGCGGTGGCCCAAGGAGCTTCCGTCGCGCCGGCTTGGAGGAACAGGTGGCTGACCACCCCGAGAGGATCAACTTCCATTTCGTCAAGAGCGCCGACTACCGCGTGATCCACGTGGACGGTGCTCACGGCGGCATCACGCCGCACGGGTTTGTCCAGATGACCCTCTACGCAGAGCGGCAGCCGATTCCCCAGCGCACAACGCACGAGGTCTCGTCCGGTCAGGTTGGCGACGAGCTGACGGACGAACGCCTGGGTCGCGATGGGCCGGTTCGTGAGTGCGAGGTAACCGCGATCCTGAGTCTCCCGACGGCCACCGCGTTGAGAGACTGGCTAGAGAAGAGAATCGAGCAACTGAACGCAGCGAGGACTGATAGCGGTGTCTAGCCCCTCAGCAACGCATGAGGTCCACCTGCCGCTGTTGTCGCTAACGGAGATGACGACCGACGCGGACGTACGTCGAGATGTCATCCTGAGCGTTCGGTCTTTCGATTCTCGTCGAGGCAGTGCGTCCTATCGGGACCTAGCGCCTGGTGTCGACTGGCAGAAGGCTGCGCTCGACAAGCTGCGACAACTGGCTGTGCTTCCCCCGGATTGGGACACGCAGGGCGCCAGTCCTCCTAGCGCTCGGACTCTGCTGTTTGCCGAGTGCTTTACGCGGCTGCTGTTCGCGGCCAACCTCCGACCTCGGAGCATCTCGCCGTCCGTTGAAGAGGGCGTCGCGTTTAACTTCCGTGCTCCCTCGAAGTACGCTGCCGTCGAGTTCCTCAACGATGGATCGGTCGGGCTAGTCTTCTCCGAAGCGGGGCGCCAGCCTGCCGTCGAGTGCATCGAGAGCGAAGAGAGCAGGCTGCGTGCAGCGATTGATCAACTTCGCGACTTCCTCAGTTAACTGGCTTCGACGGAGAGGGCCGGACAGCCGGTTCGCACGTGATGAGGAATTCTACCACGCTATCGATCCGGATCAGATCGACGGTGATGGGTATGAGCGCTTGCCGAATATCTCGGCGATCCGGTTTCCAGATATGTCTGTAAATCGGTCGAAGTACAGCGGGCCCCGAAGCGTCATAGTTGGCAACCGTCGAAGGTGGGAGGCCTGGAAGTTCGGGATGCGCGATATCCCCGGAAACATCACGTTCGTCGTGACGGCGAAGGAACGCAGGGGACAGATCGACACTTTTTCCTTCGAGCCGGTTCACGATCCAGACTGGGACAACTACGCTCACACGGAGGTTAGGGCCTATCGAAATCGGGAGCCTCACCACCTCAAGAGCCCGAAGACGGTGCGGCTTCAGTTTCGCGCGGCTCTCCGTGAGAAGATGCGGCCGGCCTAGCGACGCGTGATCCGGGGTGAACAGAAAGCTAGCGCTCCCTGAAGCCGTCTGAGGGGGCGGCTCGCATGCGCCCACGGTGATGCCTGAGCGCTTGATTCACGCAGCCAAGCGGGGTCGCGCGAACGACTGCACGGATGCTCGCTGTGGCGATGTGGCAACCCCGGGGTGACTCGGAGGGCAAAGCCATTGCCTGCCCAACGTGGAAGCAGCGATGCAACGCGTCCGTCGCCTTGTCGTCAAATCGGCGCGGGCGGATGGGGAGCGCGCCAGCTCCAGTAGCCTGTACGGTCGTGGTTCGAGGCAGACGCTCTCTGCTTCGCCGCAGACAGCTCCTCTCAAGTCTCTTACAGTCGGCCTAGGACGACACGCGGAGTGGAACCGTGGAGCCTGGGGGGCGCGCTGACAAGCTTGGGAACCGGTTCGAGGGAACATGGGTCGCCCTCCAGCTCCTGCATGTACTTGCGGGTAGCCTGAAGTCCGTCGAGATCGAGCCCCTCGGCGAAGCTGAAGAAGGTGTCGATCTGTGGGTTGTCTACGCCGATGGTCAACAGGAGGCGCAGCAGTGCAAGAGGGGCAACGCGTCCAAAGGGAGCTGGTCGGTAGCCGACCTCCGAAGTAGGGGCGTTCTACGCCACCTCAGAGATCAGCTTCGGCGCGATTCGAGCTTCCGCTACGCGTTCATATCGGGCGATCCGGCTCCTGACTTCCGTGGGCTCTGTGAGCGAGCCCAAGGCGCTGGCGGCGATTCACGCCGGTTCTTCAGTGTTCAGGTCCAGGCTACTCAAGGGCCTCGAAAGTCCCACCATCAGTTCTGCACCGCGCTTGGGCTTGATCCTCAGAACCCAGAGCATCGCGACGAGGCCTTCGACCTGTTGACCCGCTCGAGCGCCGAGGTGTTCCCGCCTGGGCGCTCGGGAGAGAGTCTTCCCTTGTCGCTCGCTCGCCTTTTGTTCGAAGGCGAGCCGTCTCAAGGCCTTGCGGTTCTAAGAGACCTGATTTCTGAGAGCACGTCTTGGGCGCGTCCGTTGACAGATGAATGGCTTTCGAAAAGGCTGAAGGTCAGCGGCGTACGTCGCCGTGATCTCGCCGCTGACGCAAGTCTCGCCGTCAGGATCGAGGCGCTCTGCTCCGAATTCGATGAGTCGCTTGCGCCGGAGCTGATCGCCGACGACCTGTTGCGGAGAGTGCCCGCCGACCGCGTTGCTGCTGTTCTTCAAGAGGAACGCGGTGCCCGGATTGTCGCCATCCTCGGAGATGCTGGCTCTGGGAAGAGCTGTGTTCTCCTCAGCGTACTCCGTGACCTCAGAGCCCGGGGCGTTCGATGTCTACCGATCAGGCTCGATGCGCGGATGCCCTCGATAAGTGCAAGACGATTCGGAATCGATGGGTGCGATCTGCCGGAATCGCCAGGGCTCTGCCTGCATGCGCTAGCAGGCGAGCGACCCGCGGTCCTCATTCTCGATCAGCTGGACGCGATCCGATGGACCAGCGGCCACGGCCCAGCGGCGTGGGAGGCCTGCAAAGAGGTCATCCAAGACGCGTTGGCGTTCGACAACATCCGAGTCGTAGTCGCTTGTAGGGGATTCGACTGGGAGACCGATCCGCAAGTTCGAGCGTGGGTCAAGGGTCAGGATTGCGAGGAGATCAGAGTCCCTCCTCTGGATGAAGATGAACTCAGGGAGCGGATCGCCACGTTGGGCGGCAACTACGACGCGCTCTCACGGGTTCAGCGGCGCGTCCTGTCCTCGCCGTTGGGACTCTCACTGTGGAGTAAGCTCGGAGCCGATGGGGCCAGGCCTCGCGACTTCTCAACAGCCTCTGACCTTCTTCGCGCTTTTTGGCACGACCGGCTGTCGAAACTTGAGGAGCTTGGCGTGCCAGGTGCCCACGCGCTTGAAGCGATCGGGAGGTTGATTGACTTCATGAGCGCACAGGAGCGTCTAGATGCTCCAGAGAGCATTCTTGGCGCCGAGGGTCGTGTCGGGGAGGCGCTTCTAGCACTGGGGATCCTGGCGCGCGGGGGCAGGCGCCTACGCTTTGCCCATCAGAGCTACTTCGACTACCAGGTAGCGCGGCGTGCCATCGATTCCGCGCACGCTGGCCGCGCGACCTTTGCGGGCTGGCTGCTTGAGAAGGAACAGACGCTCTTTCGTCGTGAGCAACTGCGTCTTGGCCTGGAACTACTCCGTGAGGAGGACCCACGGGAGTTCCTGGAAGGGATCGATGCGATCCTCGGACATGATCGAGTTCGATTCCACTTCAAGCACTTGGCGTTGCAGGTTCTCGGTAGCGCAGCTCAGCCTTCGGACCGCGAGGTCGAGCTGGTACTGCGGTACCTAGCTCGCGAAGAGTGGACCGCCCACATCGAGGAACTCGTGCTGCTCCGATCGGCAGGGTGGCTGGATGCCTTGGACGAGCGCGGGAGCCTTGCGCAATGGCTCGGATCTGGCTCGAAAGAAGCTGAAGATCGTGCTCTCTGGATCTGCCGGCGCTTCGCAGGCGAACGTGGCGATCGTGTGGCGCGTGCCCTCAAGGAGCTTGAGAATGAACCGTCACCTTGGCCCGAGCGAGTGGCAAACGCTGTTGCGTTCACCGATGCGCACGACTCAAGGGAGATGTTCGAGCTGCAACTACGCGCACTGGCCCGCGGAGAGATATCTCGCTTCTCGATCGCTTGGCGCAAGCTTGCCGAGTTCCGTCCTGAGTGGTGCGTAGAGGCGCTGGAGGTAGCAGTGCGTAGCACGGCGGCCCATCTGACAGCCGACGACACTTCCGATTCCGTCTTCGGTGAACGGACAGGGCGAGGCGAACTGGTCGGGCTCGATGGCGTCGAGTTTGATGTTGTTAGGAAAGCGGCGCCCACTCACTCCTCGGTGGTGTGGCGTCGGCTGGTGCCAGCGATCGCAGAGCTGGCTGCCGCGGGACAAGTAGGGGAAGGCGATGGCACTACCTTCGTTGAGGACCGCATCTGGGGGGATGGCCTGCATCGAACTCGGCCCGACTCCGCGGAAGCCATGCTTGAGGCGGTTGCGTGCGCCTGCGGAGGGCTGGCGAACGTCGATTTCCGGCAGTTCGAGACGCAAGTCAGACAACTGGCGACGTCTGACCTCCTGACGTGTCAACGCCTGGTAGCCATGATCCTCGCGGCTGCACCCGAGCGCGCGGCCGATCTCGCGTATCGGTGGCTTGTCAGCGATCGCCGACGTTTTCGGTTTGGGTCCTCCGCCTACGAACGGTCGTGGCGATTCTCAAGTGAGATCCTCTCCAAGTTCGGACAAGCATGCTCCGACGCGGCCGTCGAGGGCGCTGAGCGGGTCCTTCTCACCTACCGGGATCCAGAGGAGTGGGCGGATGCCAAGTGGGCCGCTGAAGCACGCAGAAGCGGCGAACTGAAGCGTCTAGGGAACAGCGTCGGCCGGGCGGCATACGTTCTCCTGTCAGCGATGCCGATTGGTCGCCTCTCTGACCGAGCGAAGCGGAAGCTACAGGTTCTTGACCGGAAGTTCGGCTCTGTCACGAAGTGCCTCATTGCAGAAGATGGGACGTCTGCGGTCTGGGTAGGTCCCAACCTCCCACATGAGGTTGCGCGCCGCATGACGGACCGAGCCTGGTTGGATCTGATCGCACGCGAAACAGCTCGGGCGACGGAGGGGGCCGCCGAAAGACGTGTCCGACCGAGGATGGGCTTCAAGGAGCACGTTGGGATTCTCGATGCTGCTATAGCCCTTGACGAAGCTGCGAGGCGCGAGCCCGTCCGATTCGCGAAGCTCTCCCTACGATTTCCGCCGTCCACGCCTAGTAGGATTCTCGGGTCGGTCTTGGAGGGGTGCAAGCAGCATTCCTGCCCTACGGAGGGTTCTGACTCGAAGCCGGTAATGGAAAACTGGGCGCCGGCGCCCGCGGACCTGATCGAGAGCGTTCTTGATCGCTGGGAGACTATCGAGAACCGAGAGGCTGCTGGGCGCTTGTGCCGGCTGATCGCAGAGCGTCCAGAAGCAGTCTGGTCGGACCGTGTTATCGCAAAGCTGGTGTGGTGCGCGACGGAGCATCCGGATCCCGATCCAACGTCGCTTCCGGTTAGTAGGCCTGGCGACAGTGTGGAAGATGCCAGCGCGGAGACCCTCCGCCACGGGGCGATCAACTGTGTCAGGGGCCAGGCGGCGCTCGCCATCGAGCAGCTCTTGTTCGCGGATCCGAAGCGCCTCCGGCGCTTGAGGCCAGCCATCGAGAAGCTAGTTGCAGATCCATCTCCGGTCGTGCGGTGTGCCGCGATAGGCGTCTGTGTCCCAATACTGAACGTCGATCGGCAGCTCGCGGTGAATCTCTTCCTTCGAGCAGTATCGGGTACACATCCATCTATCCTCGCGGTGCACGACGCGGAACGGTTTCTGCGATTCTCTGTGTACCACAGGTTGCCCGGCGCGGTCTCGGTAGCTCGGCGCATGACAAGCTGCTCGAAGGAAGAGATCGTTCGGGCGGGGGTTCATCGGGCTGTCGCGTTCGTTCTCCACCACCCACGGACGCCCGCGCCGTTCTCGCGTACCGCGAGAGTCGGATGGCGGCTGATCGCCGATCGTCTCCTGGTCCCGATCGCTGATGCGTGGATTCGGCGCGCGGATCGGAATCGCCCTTTCGATGATCTAACGGTGTACGCACAGCTTGGTCCGAGAGAAAGTGCGAGGGAGGAGGTGGCCCTCTACAACGCCGGGCTCCGGTCAGTTGCCGGAAGTGAGGCCCAACGGCAAGCCGCTGCGGAGGTCGCTGCGTCGGCTGCGCAGCACCCTGAGTATTTCTCATACTGCGCCTCAATCATCCGGAGGCTCGTCGATGATGAGTGTAAGGATGTCCGCCGCGCGGCCATGCAGGTCTTCCGCTTGGACGATCTCATGGCGAACGAAGGGGCTTCGAGACTCATGCGAGACGTTGTTGCTAGCCGAGCGTTTCGCGATGGGCCCTTCCCGTTGCTCTGGGCGTTGAAAGGGCTGTCTCGGCTGGCGGATCATTCCGGTGCTGTTCTTGACGTCTGTGACACCTTTGCCGGAGACCTCGCTGACGAGTCGAGAGATGGTCGGACGGGAATCGCCGGCGACTCAGGGACAGTTTCGGAGCTATTGCTGAGGCTCTACGGTGAAGCGGCGGATGCCTCTGCCTCCGACCTTCGATCCGCCTGTCTTGACCGGTGGGACCGGCTCTTGCAGGCCCGGGTAGGGCGCGCGGATGAAGCCCTTCAGCGGATTGACTCGGGTTGACCGGCGCATCGGCGTCGACGCGACTTGCCAGGGGGCACTCCATGTGGGGGCAAACAACCGATGGGCGGTCCAACCAATCCGAGCCACGCGAGGAGATGCACCATGAACGAGACTCAAGAATTCCTGCTCTCGTGGTCCAAAGAGATCCGGAGCCGAATCGGTCCGAATGATCCTGGGACCGCCTATCTTATCGATGCAGCGATCAGGAGCGCAGCTTCTGATGTCAATGCCCCGGTCAACAATCGCCGAGTCGCGTGCCTGTTCTCGACAGCGAACCTCCTCTACACCGGCGCTGTAGTGGAAGCGGCGATCGCTAGGTGCATCGCTGACAACGAAGATCGCGATTTCAGGCCTCCCCAAGCACCTCTGCTGACGGATCAGCAAGAGGCGTTCGAGCATCTGGTGGGATGGCGCGGTGATTCGATAGGGGGGGCGCGGAATCTGGTGGGGCGCATCTCGTTCATGACCAGTCTGCTCTTCTTCTTTGAAGGGCTGGCGAAGATCGTCGCAACGGAAGAACGCATTCGGATTGAAACTCGGCCAGCAGGGATGGAAAAGAACGAGAACGGGAGGCGGCGAATCGAAGCGACTGCGGTCGCTGACTGGTTGAAGGCTGCAGGCATCGTCCCCGACAAGGAGCAGCGGCGCTCTATCCACTTCCTGGTGAACTACCGCAACGCGTGGCACTCCTTTGGAATCTACGCGGGATCCGAGTGCCACGCGCTAGGTAGGGAGCTTCGCCTCGTGCCGGGTCAAGTGCTTCCGGTGCTCGCGCCTCCCAATGGGCTGACGGTCTTGGGGCACCTCTTGGACGCAATGGTGAAGCTCGACGAGTGGTTTTGGTCGCAGTCGCACTAGGGAGTTCTCCAGTTCGCGCCCTCTAACAGCCATCTACGTCGTACGCGACGCGAATCGAAGGGGCAGCTGAACCAATCACGCCCGGGAATGCGCCGCGTGGTTGGGTCGAGCGCTAGGTGTCCTGGCCGGGAGCGGTGTTCTCCCCGGCCAAGGCTTCGATCTTGAACGCGAAGGGAGTGACCTGCAGCCCGCCGCTGTCGGCGAGCGAGGCTGGGTTGGCGACCTGCTCGACCTTGGGCGCTTCCGAGAGGGCCCTCGCGACAAGGCAGAGGGTGTAGTCCCCTTTCTTCTCCCTGGCGGCGCGCCACTCGTTGGCCGAGACCTCAATCGATGGGAAGGCTGGGCCGACGGTCGCCTTGACCTCTACGGCGATGAGGCGGCCGTCTGTCCATGGACGTCATTTCTTGCGCACTAAGAGGACGGCTATTCTTGCGCACCTCCGGGTCTCTGGATTCTCCGATTCTCCAATCAAAACGGGGGTTCGGGGGCGGAGCAAGTC
>JANQFA010000087.1 GCA_028278065.1 Myxococcota bacterium | reverse complement strand
TCGTCCACTCCTACCACGCGGTGCCGGCGGACCCGGAGCTGGTGGCGGGAGAGGCCGACTACGGCGGACCGTTCACCGCGGCGGTCGCCAGGGAGAGGGTCTTCGCCGTGCAATTCCATCCCGAGAAGAGCCAGAGCGCGGGCAAACGCGTCCTCGACGCCTTCGCCCGCTGGGTCTCGTCATGCGCATGAGGAGCGGCCTCGCCCTGGTCGCCGGCCTCGCCCTGCTGGGGTCGGCCTGCGGCACGAGCCAGCCGACGGTGCGCTCGGAGACCCTGACCGAGGGGCGCGAGACGCGGAACCTGGACATCCGCGAGGTGGCGGTGGCGCCCTTCCGCACCTCGGACGCCTACCCGCGCACCGGCGCGCGCAACGTCAAGGGCCCCGAAGCCGCCGCGCTCATCGAGCGCTACATCACCGAGGCGCTGCAGCGGCGCGGGATACGGGTGGTCCCGGCCGGCGACGTACGCACCGCTCTCGGCCTCAGCGATCCGAAGCAGGCCCTGCCCCCGCCCGGCATCGTGACCAAGGTGGCCAACCAGGAGTTCGGCGTGCCGGCCGTGGTCTTCGGGACGGTGAAGCGCATGCGCGAGCGCGCCAACGAGGCCATGGGCGCGAACAAGGCGGCCAGCGTCTGGTACGAGGTGACGCTGGTACGCGCGCCGGGCGCGCGCCCGCTCTGGAAGACCAGCTTCAACGAGACCCAGCGCCCCCTCAACGAGAACGTCTTCAACGCGAGCCGCTATCCGGGCGGCGGCATGCGCTGGCTCACCGCCGAGGAGCTGGCCAAGTGGGGAGCCGCGGAAGTGGCTCGGGAGTTCCCGGCCGCCATTCCCTACTGAACCCGCCTCGACAGGAGCCCCCCCACCCGATGTTCGAGCTGATCCCGGCCATCGATCTGCTGGGCGGCCAGTGCGTGCGCCTCTCGCGAGGCGACTACGACGCGGCCACCGTCTACGACCCGGATCCCGGATCCGTGGCGAAGCGCTTCGTCGAGGCCGGTGTCGCGCGCATCCACGTGGTCGACCTGGACGCGGCGAAGAGCGGGCGGCGCGAGAACGAGGCGGCGATCCGCGCCATCGTGGCGGCCGCGGGAAGCGTGCCGGTCCAGCTCGGCGGCGGGGTGCGAGACCTGGCGGGCGTCGAGGCGACCCTCGCGTTGGGGGTCGGCCGCGTGATCCTGGGCACGGCCGCCCTGCACGATCCGGAGCTGGTGCGCGACGCCGCCCGCAGGCACCCCGAAGGCGTCGTCGTCGGCATCGACGCGCGCGACGGCCGGGTGGCGGTGGAGGGCTGGCTCGAGACGAGCGAGACGAGCGCCGTCGAGATGGCGCGTCGCTTCGAGGACGCCGGCGTCGCGGCGCTGGTGCACACCGACATCGCCCGGGACGGCATGCTGGAGGGTCCCAACCTGGAGGCGACCGGCGAGCTGGCCGACGCCGTGTCGATCCCGGTGATCGTCTCGGGCGGCGTGGGCTCGCTGGAGGACGTGCGCCGCTCGGCGGCCTTGGCCCCGCGCGGCGTGGCCGGAGTCATCGTCGGCCGCGCCCTCTACACCGGGGACGTGGACCTGGTCGCAGGACTGGAGGCCGCATGCTCCTGAAGCGCATCATCCCCTGCCTCGACGTGGCGAAAGGCCGCGTGGTGAAGGGCGTGCAGTACGTCGACCACGTCGATGCCGGCGACCCGGTCGAGGTCGCCCGGATGTACGATGAGCAGGAGGCCGACGAGATCACCTTCCTGGACATCACAGCCAGCCACGAGGAGCGTGGCATCCTCCTCGACATCGTGGGGCGCACGGCCGAGACCGTGTTCATGCCCCTCACCGTCGGCGGCGGCGTACGCTCGCTCCAGGATGTGCGCGATCTGCTCAACGCCGGCGCCGACAAGGTCTCGGTGATGACCGCGGCCGTGCACGACCCGGACCTCGTCGGCGAGGCGGCGGCACGCATCGGCAGCGCCAATCTGGTGGTGGCCATCGACGCCCGGGCGATCCGCTCGGACGGTGGCGTGCTGGTTCCCAGCGAGCGGGCGGAGAGCGCCGAGCCGACGCGCGGGGCCGGGCTGGCTCCGCTCGTCGCCGGCCAGAGTCGCTGGGAGGTGTGCACCCACGGCGGACGCACGCCCGCCGGAATCGACGCGGTGACCTGGGCGGCGAGGATGGCCGAGGCGGGAGCCGGCGAGATCCTGCTGACCAGCATGGACCGCGACGGGACCCAGGCCGGCTACGACCTGGAGCTGCTGCGGGCCACCGCCGACGCCGTCGGGGTCCCGGTGATCGCGTCAGGAGGTGGCGGCAGCGCCGAGACCCTCGCGGCAGCGCTCGACGACGGGCCCGAAGGGGGCCACTGCCAGGCCGCGCTGGCCGCCTCGATCTTCCACTTCAAGCAGACCACCGTCGGCGAGGTGAAGCGCGAGCTGCTGGAGCGGGGCATCCCGGTGCGCCCGCCCGCCTAGCGGCCGCCCGGCTTGCGCTTCAGCGTCCTGCCGAGCAGCTCGAACTCGTCGCCGCGGGGGGAGCTGCGTCGCCAGGCGAGCCCGACCGTGCGCGCGGGTGCGGGCCTGCGGAAGCGGCGGACGCGGACCTCGTCGTGACCCGACAGCTCGGCGTTCACGGCCGACTGGGGGAGCAGGGTGACGCCGAGCCCGCCGATCACCATCTGGACGAGTGTGGTCAGGCTGGTAGCGCGCAGATCCGAGGATTCCCGGGCGCCTGCCCTCTGGCAGACCTCGAGGGCCTGGTCGCGGAAGCAGTGACCGTCTTCGAGGAGGAGGACGGGCTCTCCGTCCAGCTCGTCGGGTCGCACCGGACCCCGGCGCCGGCCGAGGGGATGATCGCGCGGCGCCGCCAGCACGAAGGGCTCCTCCTGGACGGTGAAGGTCTCCACGTCGGGTCGTGAGACGGGGAGCGCCAGGAGCAGGACGTCGAGCTCTCCGGCTACGAGCTGGCTCACGATCCGCTCCGTGCGCTCCTCGTGCAGCGCGAGGCGGAGCGCGGGAAACGACTGGCGCACCCGCGGCAGCCAGGCCGGCAGGAGGTAGGGGGCGATCGTGGGGATCACGCCCATGCGCAGCGGACCGGAGAGCGGCTCCCGGGCTCCCCCCGCCACCTCGACCAGCTCGTCGATGCCTTCCAGCACGGCGCGCGCCCGCGCCACGACCCAGCGGCCGACCGGGGTCGGGGTCACGCCGCGGCGCGAGCGCTCGAAGAGCTGTACGCCGAGGTCCTCCTCCAGCCCGGCGATCTGTGCAGAGAGCGCGGGCTGGGTGACGTGGCACGCGCGCGCGGCCCGGCCGAAGTGGCGCGCGTCGGCCAGGGCCACCGCGTACTCGAGCTGGCGGATCGAAGGCCGCATGACGATAGGCGGAGCTTATCGAAGTCCGTGGGCCAGCAGGCGCGCGAGCGCAGCGGGCAGGTCCGCCGGGGCCGACTCGGAGTCCGGCGCCTCGCGGCAGGCGCGCCACCACGGCGGCCGCAGCCCCCCGTCCTCGCCGAGGAGGAGCCGGCGGGCCGCCTCGGCGAACTGCAGCGCGTAGTCCGGCGGGCGCAGGTCCCGCTCCACGAGGTAGAGCATGGGGTCGAGCTCGTGCTCGTCGCGGGCGTCGTTCCTGGCGAGCACCTCCGCCACGTGGGCGTCGTGTGTGGCGTGGTCCACCGTGAAGTCGGGCTCGGGGCCGCCGCCGTCGAGGCCACGGCCGGGGAGCAGCAGCGCGGCGGGTACCCGGTCCGCGCGGGTTCCGGCGAGGAGCAGGGCGACGTAGGCCCCGACGCCCTCGCCCGCCAGGCAGGCGTCGCCCGCCGCCTCCAGGGCTGCGTCGGCGTCCGCGGCGAAGAGCTCGCAGGTGTAGACGCCACCGAGCGGACGCGGCGAGGCGCCGTGGTCCGGGAAGTCGAGCGCGAGCACGCGCCCCGGCCAGTGGCTGCCGGCGCGAGCGGCATCGCGTGCCGAGCCGCCCAGCGCGTGGAGCCAGAGCAGGGTCGGTCCGCCGCCGTCCCGGATCTCGTGCAGGGCCACGCGGTGGCGTCCGCTCTCGAGCATCCTCACGCGCCGCCCTCCAGGAAGTCGAGCAGGATGCGGGCGGTCCGCTCGGGCTGCTCCATGTGCATGAAGTGGCCGGCGTCCTCGACGACGCAGCGCTCGAGGTCCGGGACGTTCGAGAGGCGTTCGCCGAGAAGGGGCTCGGGCAGGGGGCCCCAGGTGTCGGGCTCGCTTCCGATCACCGCGAGCATGGGAACCCGCAGCCGGCGCCAGTTGGGCGCGATCCAGTCCGGTCGGAAGGGTCCCATGCCCCGCCCCGCGAAGGGGTCGACCTTCCAGGCCCAGCCGTGCTCGGTCCGGCGCGCCCCCGCCGCGGCGAAGTAGAGGAGCCACTCGTCGGAGAGGCGCGGGTTCTGCTCCTTGCGTCGCGCGGCCAGCTCCTCGAGGGTGGCGCAGGGACGGAACGTCTCGCGCCCGGCCGCCCGGCTGCGCCAGTCGAGGAAGCGCGCCATCTGGCCGGGTGCGGTGAGGTTCTCGCGCGGGCGTCCGGGCACCTCGAAGCCCTCGTCGGAAGGCGGTCCGAAGCCGTCCAGGTTGACGAGCTTGCGTACGCCCGCGGGATAGACTCCGGCCGCATCGGTCGCCTGTCCTCCGCCCCGGCTGTGACCGACGACGTGCGCCGGCTCGCCCAGATCGCGCAGCACCTGGACCAGGTCGAGCACCTCGGGAAACCAGTGGTAGGCGTCCGGGCGATCCGAGTCGCCGTGCCCGCGGGCGTCGACGGCGATCACCCTGTAGCCGGCGTGCGCGAGCAGGGGGGCCAGCAGGTCGAAGCCGCGGCCGTGGTCGGCGAAGCCGTGGGTGCACACGATCGGGGGCGCAGCGGGATCGCCCCACTCGTGCAGGTGGATTCGCAACCCCAGCGAGCGCACGAACCGGCTCCGGTCCGGCGCCTCCGCGCCCGGATAGGTGATGTGCATGGACCCGAGCAGGATACGGCAGGCCGGAGTGGTCATGAACCGGTGGAGGCCCGGGTCCGGCATCACGATCAGAAAATCCAATCAACAGATCCCTGGAAAATCAATTGGACTGATGGTCGAAGGGGTCCGAGATTTCCCGTGAAAGGAGGCCAGCCATGCTGACCGTTGGAGACCGGTTCCCCGAGTTCGATCTGAAGGCCGTCGTTTCGAGCGTTCCGGGCGAAGAGTTCGCCCAGGTGACGGACAGGGACGAGGGCGGCCGCTGGACGGTGATCTTCTTCTGGCCGAAGGACTTCACCTTCGTCTGCCCGACCGAGATCGCCGGCTTCGGCGCCCTGGAGGGCGCATTCGCGGCCCGCAGCGCGCGTCTGCTCGGTGCCAGCACCGACAGCGAGTACGTCCATCTGGCCTGGCGCAACGACCACCCGGACCTCGAGGACCTGCCCTTCCCGATGGTCTCGGACATCAAGCGCGAGCTCTCGAGCGAGCTCGGGATCCTGGACCGCGGCGAGGGCGTCTGCCTCCGGGCGACGTTCATCGTCGATCCGGAAGGCGTGATCCGCTTCGCCTCCGTCAACGACCTCTCCGTCGGGCGCAGCCCCGAGGAGGTGCTCCGGGTGCTCGACGGCCTGCAGACCGGCTCGCTCTGCGGCTGCAACTGGAAGCCCGGCGACTCGACCCTGGACGCGGCGTAGCCCGGAGCGGGCAGAAAGGAGAGAACGATGCACGCAAACCGAGCCGACCAGACTGTCGTGGAGGCGCTCGCGCGGCTCCTGGCAGACAGCTACACGCTCTACCTGAAGACCCACAACTACCACTGGAACGTGACCGGGCCGATGTTCAATACGCTGCACACGCTCCTCGAGGCGGAGTACAGCGAGCTGGCCATCGCGGTCGACGAGATCGCCGAGCGGATCCGGGCCCTGGGTGCACCCGCCCCGGGCAGCTACCGGGAGTTCGCGGCGCTCGCGTCGCTGAAGGAGGCGGTCGGCGGCGAGACGGCTCTCGTCATGATCGAGCAGCTCGCCAGCGACCAGCGCATCGTGGCCGACTCGGCCCGGGCCGTGGTCGCGGCGGCCGAGGAGGCCGGCGACCAGGCCAGCGCCGACCTCGGCGTGCGCCGCATCGACGTTCACGAGAAGAACGCCTGGATGCTCGGAAGCCACCTCGAGGCCTGAGGGAGAGGGCTTCCGGGCGCTGCCTCCGGGGAGCCCTCTGCCCTGCAACGGGCGCCCCGCAGGCAGCGTAACTCCCTGAAATCATTGGCTTGCCGGCGTCAGGACCGTGCGCTAGCATGCATCGCCCCTTGCGTAGTCGCCTAACCCCCCGAAGTTCCGCCGGTTTCCGCGTCTGGTGACGAGATCCGGAGAGCCGCGGGCGGCGGGTGACACCTGGGGCCAAATTGCGTCACTCACAGGAGAGCACGCGCGCATGCCCGTTGTAAAGGTGAAGGACAACGAGTCCTTCGAGGCGGCGATGAGGCGGTTCAAGAAGCAGGTCGAGAAGGCCGGCATCCTCTCGGAGCTGCGACGCCGCGAGTACTACGACAAGCCGAGCATCCGCAAGAAGAAGAAGGCGGCTGCGGCACGCAAGCGCGCACTCAAGAAGCTCAAGAGAATGGCGCGGTAGAGGGCAGCGTCAGGGGATCTCGGGAGCAACTGGATGGGCCGCATTCCCGACGAGACGATCCAGGCGATCCGTGACCGGATCGATCTCGTCGAGCTGATCGGCCGCTTCGTCGCTCTGCGACCCGCCGGGCGCAACCACAAGGGCCTCTGCCCCTTTCACGACGAGAAGACGCCCTCCTTCAACGTCAACGCCGACCGGCAGATCTTCCACTGCTTCGGGTGCGGTGTCGGCGGGAACTGCTTCACCTTCCTCACCCGCCACGAGAACCTGACCTTCCCCGAGGCCGTCCGCGAGCTGGGACGCCAGGTGGGGGTCGAGGTGGCCGAGACCGACTCGCGCGAGGCCGGCCTGTACGAGCGCCTCCGCGAGCTGAACGACTCGGCCCAGGCGTTCTTCCGCGAGCAGCTCGCTGCCGAGTCCGGCGCCGGTGCGCGCCGCTATCTGGCCGATCGCGGCATCGACGCGACGACGATCGATGCCTTCGGAATCGGCTTCGCGCCCGAACGCTGGGACGGGCTGGCCGAGCACCTGCGGCGCCAGCGGGTGCCCGGGAGCCTGGCCGAGAAGGCCGGCCTCCTCGTGGCGCGCAAGTCCGAGGGTCACTACGATCGCCTGCGAGGGCGGGTTGTCTTTCCGATCCGAGACGCGCGGGGTCGGATCCTCGGCTTCGGAGGCAGGGTGCTGTCGCCGGACCAGGAGCCCAAGTACCTGAACGGCCCCGAGACGCCGATCTACCGCAAGCGGGAGGTCCTGTTCGGACTCCCCATGGCCCTCGAGCCCATGCGGCGCGCGGAGCGCGCCGCGGTGTGCGAAGGCTACTTCGACGTGGTCGCCCTGCAGCGGGCGGGGGTCGGCGAGGCGGTGGCCACCTGTGGCACCGCCCTCACCGAGGACCACGCCCGCGAGCTGAAGCGGCGCACCCGGGAAGTCGTGCTCGTCTTCGACGGCGACGAGGCGGGCCGTCGCGCGGCCCGGAGCGCACTCGAGGTGCTCCTGCCTGCCGGGCTGCGCGTGCGCCACGTGGCGCTGGCGCCCGGCGACGACCCCGACACCGTGCTGGGACGGGAGGGTGCCGAGGCCTTGAAGGCGCTGGTGGACAGCGCGCCTCCCGCCCTGGATGCACAGATCGCGGAGGCCTGCGCGAGCGGGCTGGGTACGCCGTGGGAGCGGGCCGACGCCGTGAATGCCGTGGCCCCGCTGGTGGCGCGTGTCGTGGATCCCGTCGAGCGCGGCGAGTTCGCGCGGCTCCTGGCGATGCGCACCGGCGTGCGCGAGGAGGACGTGGATGCGGCGGTGCGCGGAGCGCGCCGCGGCGAAGGGCCGGACGAGGACTCGACTCCGGCCCCGCGCAAGCGCGGCGGCCGCGAGGACCGCTGGTTCCGAAACCTGGCGGCGGCGGTGCTCGATCACCCGCAGCTGGCCGGGCGCGTTCCCATCGACGAGCTGGCCGAGCTCTTCGCCGGCTCCGGCGCGCGCGAGGACGCCTGCGCGCTGGTGTCGGTCCTCGCCGCCGGCGGAGATCCCGATGCGGCCCTCTCCGACGACGCCCACCGCTTCTATGTCGAGCTGGCCACGGCCGACCGCGAGCCCCTGGACGAGGAGGCCGCGGCCCGGGCCATCGACGAGACGTGCGAGACGCTGCGCAGGCGCAGCCACCGCAGCGCCCGCCGCGAGTCCACCCGCGCCCTCGTCTCGGGCGAAGGCGCGCAGGACGGCGAGATCCTCGACCGCAAGGCCGAAGACCTGAGACGACGAAGAGAGCTGTGGACCGAGCCCCCCAGCCGGGTCCGCCACTGAAGCAGCAAGGAGCCCCCCGCCGATGACTGCCACGCCGCGCCCCCCCCAGCGTCTCACCCGCAAGCGCGCTCCTCGCAAGGGAGCCAGCGTGGACGAGCCGGCCTCGCGGTCGATCGCCGTCGACCCGGATGCGATCAAGGCCATCCCGGGCATGAAGTCGCTGCTCACCCGCGCGCGGCGGCAGAAGTACGTCGCCCGCCAGGACATCGAGAAGTGCGTCAAGGACGAGCCGGTCGAGGGAGTCCTCGAGGCCGCCCTCGCGTTCTTCGGCACCCAGGGAATCACCATCGTGAACGCCGAGCGCCCGCGGCGGGCCGCACGCGAGCGGGCACGCAGCACGGCCGACGACTCCTCCGGCCCCACCAACGACCCCGTGCGCGTCTACCTGCGCGAGATGGGCCAGGTCTCGCTCCTCGATCGCGAGGGCGAGGTGGCCATCGCCCAGCGCATCGAGGCGGGCGAGGACGACCAGGCGATCGCCGTTCTCGGGACTCCCTACGGCATGCAGGTCCTGCTGGCCCTGGCCGACCAGCTGCGGCGCAGGCAGATCGAGCTCTCCGAGCTGGTGAACGGCCTCGACCTCGAGGACGCTCCTCCGCCGGAGGAACGCCGCAAGCAGCTCCTCGACGCGTTCCGTCGCATCCGTGCCATCGATACCGAGGTGAGCCGGAAGCACAGTGCCATCGCCAACTCGCGCACCACCGACGAGACGCGCGCGCGGCTCCGCGAGGAGATCCAGACCCGCTATCGCGAGATGTGGGAGCTCCTGAAGGAGTGCAAGTTCGCCAGCGGCCCGTTGGCGGAGGTCACCGCGGCCCTCGAGGACTCGGGCAAGGCCTTCAAGCGCATCGCTGCGGAGGAGCGCCGCGCGGTGCGCGGGCTCGGCGTCACGCCCGACGAGTTCCACGAGCTCCTGGCCCTCTCCAGGCGGCGCAGCCGCAAGGGCAAGGAGGCGCTGGCCGCCCTCGGTGGCGAGCCGGACAAGATCGCCGCGGCGGAGGAGGCGCTCGCCGAGGTCGCCCGGCGCTCGCGCAAGCTCGAATCCGACATCCGCATGAAGCGGAGCGACGTGAGCGGGGCGCTCTCGCGCCTCGACTCGGCCGCCCGGCGCACCCACGAAGCCAAGTGCGAGCTCGTCGAGGCCAACCTGCGACTCGTGGTGTCGATCGCCAAGAAGTACACCAACCGTGGGTTGCAGTTCCTGGACCTGATCCAGGAGGGCAACATCGGCCTGATGAAGGCGGTGGACAAGTTCGAGTGGCGCCGCGGCTACAAGTTCTCCACGTACGCCACCTGGTGGATCCGCCAGGCCATCACCCGCGCCATCGCGGACCAGGCACGCACCATCCGTATCCCGGTGCACATGATCGAGACGATCAACAAGCTGGTGCGCACCACACGGGTGCTCGTGCAGATGCTGGGCCGCGAGCCGACTCCGGAGGAGATCTCGGAGAAGATGGAGCTCCCCCTCGAGAAGGTGCGCATGGTGCTGCGCATCGCGAAGGAGCCGATCAGCCTCGAGTCGCCGGTGGGCGAGGAGGAGGACAGCTCGCTCGGCGACTTCATCGAGGACAAGAACGCCGAGAACCCGCAGGATGCGGTGATGGGCCAGAACCTGGCCGACCAGACGCGCATGGTGCTCTCGACCCTGGCGCCGCGCGAGGAGCGGGTGCTGAAGATGCGCTTCGGGATCGGCGAGCGTGCGAACCACACCCTCGAGGAGGTGGGCCACGACTTCGAGGTCACCCGCGAGCGCATCCGTCAGATCGAGGCCAAGGCGCTGCGCAAGCTCCGCCATCCCAGCCGCAGCCGGCACCTGAAGAGCTTCGTCGACAACTAGCGGGCGCGACCTGCTCTACTTCGCCTACGGATCGAATCTCGACGCGACGCGCCTGCGCGGCCGAGTCGGCGAGGTGGGCGTGCGTGACCTGGCGCGGCTGGATGGCCACCGCCTCGCGTTCGACAAGCGGGGCGCCGACGGATCGGGCAAGGCGAACCTGTCGCCCGATCCGCTGGGCCTCGTGTGGGGCGTCGTCTACGAGATCGCTGCGACCGGCTGGACGGCGCTGGACCGCTTCGAAGGTGGCTATCGCCGCATCGAAGTGGAGGTCGAGCGTCCGACGGGAGACACGCTCCCGGCGCAGACCTACGTCTCCGACCGGCTCTGCAGCGAGCTGCCGTTCGCCTGGTACCTGGACCTGGTCGTCGCGGGGGCGCGCGCCCACGGTCTTCCCTCCGACTGGATCCGCCTGCTGGAGACCTTCGAGGCACGCCCGGGCCCGAGCTGCGAGATCTGAACGGCGTGAAGATCGGCGTCGTCAGCGACACCCACGACCACCTGCCGAACGTGGAGCGCATCGTGGCTCTCTTCAACGAGGCCCGCGTCGAGCGGGTCATCCACACCGGCGACGTCAGCCGTCCCAAGACCCTCGACGCCCTGGCCGCCCTCGAAGCCCCCCTGTACGGGGTATGGGGCAACAACGACGAGGAGCGCGAGCTCCTCGACGCAGCCTGCGCTCGGCACGGCTTCGACTTCACCGAGTCCGGACGCGAGCTGGTCTGGCTGGAGCGCCGCATCCTGGTCGTCCACGACCCGCGCGAGATCGACTACCGCCTGGACGGGCACCACCTGGTCGTGCACGGACACGACCACCGGCGCCGGCTGGAGGAGCAGGACGGCGCGCTGATCCTGAACCCGGGCGAGTGCGCGGGCCACATGTCCGGGTTCAACGCCGTCGCGGTGGTCGATCTCGAGATCCTCAGCGCCGAGGTGCTCTTCTTCTAGCCTCGTCGAGTCGCCTCGGAGCGCGTGGCAGCTACGCTCTTCGGCCGCGACGGACTCGGTGGGATGATCCCCGGAGTGGGACAGGGGCGGCGGGTCCGCCGGAAGGGAGACGAGATGAAGCCGCGTAGACACCCGATCCTCCTGCTGGCGATCCTCCTGGCGGCGTGCGGGCAGGAGGCGACGGAACCGCGCGCCCCCGCTGCGCGGCCGGCTCCGGCGAGCCTCGTGCTCTCGAACGGCAAGGTCTACACCGTCGATGCGGGACAGCCCTGGGCGGAGGCGGTGGCTGTACGGGGCAACGCGATCGTGTATGTCGGGGACGCGGCCGGAGCCGAGGCCTTCGTCGGAGAGGGCACCGAGAGGCTGGATCTCGGCGGGAAGATGTTGCTGCCGGGCTTCGTCACCGCCCACGATCACCTCATCGCCTCTCGCTGGATGAACTACGGCGTCGACCTCTACGCCGCGAAGTCGAAAGAGGAGTATCTCGCCGCGATCCGCGAGTACGCCGAGGCGCATCCCGAGGAGAAGGTCATCCGGGGCATCGGCTGGAACCCGGCCCTCTACGGTGGCGACCCGACTGCGGCGGAGCTGGACGAGGCGATCTCCGATCGCCCCGCCATCCTGCTCGAGTTCACGATCCACGACGCCTGGCTGAACACCAGGGCGCTCGAGGTCGGGGAGATCACCCGGGACACGCCGGACTCGATCCCAGGCGTCACCTACTGGGTACGCGATGCCGACGGCAACCCCACCGGTACGGGCAAGGAGTTCGCGTGGCTGCCCGCCTTCATCAAGTCGGGCGCCTGGCAACCCGAGACCATCGTCCCGGCCAGTCAGAAGGAGCTGCAGCAGGCGGCCGTCGAAGCGGGGATCACCAGCTTCCTCAACCCCGGTCTGGTGACTCCGAACCTCAACGACGTCGAGGGCTCGCTGGAGGACTTCGAGCTGGTCATGGAGCTCCTCTCGGAGCTGGATGCGAAGGGAGAGCTGAAGATGCGCGCCTTCGTCCAGCCGCTCGTGAAGAACCCCTCGCTCGATCCGGATGCGTTCGTGGCCGCCGCTGCCGGCTTCGCCCGACGCTGGAACTCCGACCGGCTGCGCGTCGCGGGCATCAAGATCCACCCGGAGGGCAACTGGTCGAGCCGCACCTCGCTGATGCTCGAGCCCTATCTCCCGGAAGGGGGCGCCGAGCTCCTCGAGCGGCCGTCACCCACCGCGTACGGTGCGGCCAGTGTCGACGGCGCGCTGATGAAGGCTGTCGTGCTGGCCGCCAACGCGAAGGGGCTCGACGTCTTCACCCACGTCGACGGCAGCGCCACGATCCGGAACATGATCGACGCCATCGAGGCCTCGCGGGATGCGGGGCACACGGATGCCCGGAACGCCCTGCACCACCTCTTCTGGACCCATCCCGACGATCTGAAGCGGATCTTCGAGATGGACATCCCGGTGAACGTGTCTCCCAACTTCAGCACCGACTGGAGCGGGCAGAAGGAGCTGGCCCTGAGCCTCCTCGGGGAGGAACGCGTGCAGGAGCAGCTCACCATGTACCCGCGGGTCTTCGAGAACGGCAACAAGGTCAGCATCTCGGCGGACATCCCGAGCGGGCCCATCGAACACATCGGTCCGCTCTTCCAGATGCAGGCGGCGATGACGATCCGCGATCCCAGCAATCCCGACTCCGAGGTGTTCCCGCCGGGTCGCAAGGGGATCTCCCTGGAGCAGGCGATCGAAGCCGTGACGATCTCGCCGGCCTGGCAGATCCGGATGGAGGACAGGATCGGGAGCATCGAGGTGGGCAAGTACGCAGACCTGGTCGTCCTGGATCGGAACCTCTTCGAGGTGGCGCCGGACGAGATCGCCGACGTCCGGGTGCTGGCTACGATGATGGACGGGGAGTTCACCCACCGGAGTGGACTCTAGGGGCGGAGGAGCTGCAGCTTCACGTGGACGAACCTCCGTGAGATCATTCCGCATCCGCGTGAGCCCCGTTCTCCTGCTCGGCAGCGCCCTGGCTGCCCTCTCGATCGGCGCATCCGCAGCCGAAGACGTCGGGACCACCGGCTCGTCCCAGCCCACGGCCCGGGTCCGCGAGGAGCCCTCGATCGGTCCCGCGACACCCGAAGACGTGACCGACGAGCTCGAGGAGAGCCGCATGCGCGCCGACTCGATCTTCGGCCCGGGCCCCCTCGAGCCCGTCCACCGTGCCTGGGATGCGATGGCGGACGCGGTCGAAGAGGGCATCGGGCTGAAGCTCGGGATGAACTACACGCTGGTCTACCAGTACGGCACGCGAGCCCGCGAGGAGCCCCACGCGGCGGCTGGAGATCTCGATCTCTTCGGAAGCTGGCACGTCTTCGATCTCGATGGGCGCTGGCCCGGTCGCATCGTCTTCGACACGGAAGTTCGTCACCGGGCCGCCCCGATCACGCCCAACGAGCTGGCCGAGCAGGTCGGCTCGGCCTGGCCGACCACGGTGGAGTTCGACGAGCAGGACTTCTCCGTCGTGCAGGTGTACTGGGATCAGGGATCCTTCGAGGACCGTTTCCGCTACCGGCTCGGGAAGCAGGATCCTTCCCTGGTCTTCCACGGCGGGCGCTACACCAACTCGTCGACGGCGTACCTCAACGCAGCCTTCTCCGACACGCCGACCCTGCCCTTCCCGGAAGCCGGCTTCGGAGTGACCGCCGGCGTCTATCCCTCCCAGGAGGTCTACGTGCTGGCGGCGGTGCAGGACGCCCTGGGCGATCGGGAGGGGTTCTCGTTCGACGATCGAGGCCTCTTCTCGGCCCTCGAGCTGGGCTTCACCCCCGGATACGGAGAGCGCGGAGAGGGGCTCTACAACCTGACCTTCTGGCACACGGAGGAACGCGAGGAGGAGGGAGAGCGCCTGCCTGCTGCCTGGGGCTTCGCCCTCGCGCTGGAGAAGGAGCTCGGGGAGAAGGGCAACGTCGTCCCCTTCGTCCGCTACTCGTGGGCGAGCGATGCGGCGACGCCCGTGCAGCAGCTCCTCGCGGTGGGTGTGGGGTTCGAGGAGGTATGCGGGAGGAACCGCGACCTGATCGGACTGGGCGTCTCCTGGGGGCGGCCCCATGACCGGTCGCGTCCGGATCAGTACGTTGCCGAGGCCTTCTATCGCCTCCACCTGACCCGGAACGTCAACCTGACGCCGGACATACAGCTCATCGTGAATCCTTCGGACGCTCCCAGCCGTCGCACCGTCTGGGTCTTCGGCGTGCGCCTCCGGACGCTCTTCTAGGGCGGCTCCACGGTCGCCCGACGGCGGCGGGCAGGGTGCGGCTGGCGGCGGTCGGCAGGGTGCGGCTGGCGGCGGTCGGCAGGGTGCGGCTGGCGGCGGTGCTAGAACCTCCGGATGGCCGACACGCCGCTCGTCCTGGGGCTGGTTCTCTTCGCGGCGCTGCTGCACGCGCTGTGGAATGCCCTCATCAAGTCGAGCGACGACTCGTGGCTGACCACCCTGGTGGTGTTCACGGCGGGCTCGGTCGCCTGCGCTCTGGGACTTCCCTTCGTCGAGGTGCCCGCGCCCGAGAGCTGGCCGTACCTGGTCGTCGGTGCCGCGCTCCACAACGTCTACGTCACCTTCCTCGTCCTCTCGTACCGCTTCGGCGATCTCTCCCACGTGTATCCGCTGGCGCGCGGCACCGGACCGCTCCTGGTGGCTGCGCTCTCGGCGCGAACCCTCGGCGAGTCGCTCTCACCGGGCGAGGTGGCCGGCACCGCGCTGGTGAGCCTGGGCATCCTCTCCCTCGCCCTGGATCGCTCGCTCGCCACGCCCGAGGGCCGGCGCGCGGCCTTCTTCGCCGTGGGGACCGGCGTGTGGATCGCCGGATACACCATCGTGGATGCCATGGGGGTGCGGCGCGCCGGCGAGCCGGGCCCGCTCTCGTACCTGCTCTGGCTGCAGGCGGTCGAGGCGATTCCCTTCGTGTGCGTCACCGCCTGGCTGCGGCGCGCCGACATTCCGGCCTTCGTGCGCCGCAGCGGCGCGCGGGGCGCCGTGGGCGGACTGATGGCGACCCTGGGCTACTCGCTCGTGCTCTGGGCCTACAGCCTGGGCGCCGTCGCACCCATCGCCGCGCTGCGCGAGACGAGTACGATCCTGGCTGCGCTGATCGGCACCCTGGTGCTGGGCGAGCCCTTCGGACGACGACGCGTGGCCGCTGCGCTCGTGGTGGCGCTGGGCGTGGTGGTGCTCAACCTCTGAGGTCACGGATGGGGAGGTCCGCATGGACCGGTTGATCGAGATCATGGCCAGGCTGCGCGATCCGGAGGGCGGATGTCCCTGGGATGTGGAGCAGGACTTCGCGAGCATCGCGCCCTACACGATCGAGGAAGCCTACGAGGTGGCCGACGCGATCGAGCGCAAGGACCTCGCCGCGCTGCGCGACGAGCTGGGCGACCTCCTTCTGCAGGTGGTCTTCCACGCGCGCATGGCCGAGGAGGAGGGGCACTTCAGCTTCCCGGACGTGGTCGAGTCGATCTGCGACAAGCTCGTGCGGCGCCATCCGCACGTCTTCGGCGAGGCCGTGGTGGGCGACGCGGCGGAGCAGACCCGCGCCTGGGAGGAGCACAAGGCTCGCGAGCGGGAGGACGCCGGCGGGGACGCCAGCGCCATGGCGGGCGTGACCCTCGCCCTGCCCGCGCTGCTGCGCGCCGCCAAGCTGCAGCGCCGCGCGGCGCGGGCCGGCTTCGACTGGCAGGGCGTCGACGACGTGCGCAGCAAGCTGCACGAAGAGGTGGCCGAGGTGGACGCGGAGGTCGAGGCGGGCGACCGGGAGCGTGCGATCGCCGAGCTGGGCGACGTACTCTTCGTGGCGGCCAACCTGGCGCGCGAGCTGGGAGGGGATCCGGAAGAGGCCCTGCGGGCCACCAACGCCCGCTTCGAGCGCCGCTTCCGCGCCATGGAGGGGGAGCTGGCTCGCGAAGGGCGGGGCTTCGCGGATCTCGACCCAGGTCAGCAGCGGGAGCTCTGGACCCGGGCCAAGCGGGTCACCGCGAGCTAACCATCTGAAAAGAAAGAGGATTTTTTCGATTCAAGCTCGCCCCCGCTCTGGTCGTTTATTGATATTGATTTTCATTTTCAGCCCTATACCCTTCTCTCGCGATGATCGTCTGCCACTGCCGAGCCGTCTCCGACCGCGCCATCCGTCGCGCCATTCGCGAGGGCGCCACGTCCAGCGGCGAGGTGCGCCGAGCCTGCGCGGCCGGCGGCTCCTGCGGTGGCTGCAAGCCGCGCATCGACTCGATCCTCGATCACGAGCTGCGCGTGCGGCCGCGGGCCAGCGAGAGCGAGCCGACCTCGATCATCGAGTCCAGCTAGACGCCTCGCGCCTGGCCTCGGGCCTGTTGAACTCGATTTTCAAGTTCAGGTTCCTTGTTCCCTCGACGGCGGCGATCTAGGTTCGACCGAGACGCGGCCCACCAACACGTCGAGGTGTATGTATGCAGGGCGATCCCGAGATCATCGAGGCTCTGAACGAGGTCCTGACGGCGGAGCTGACGGCGATCAACCAGTACTTCATCCACGCCAAGATGTGCGAGAACTGGGGATACCGGCGCCTCTACAAGAAGAAGCGCGAGGAGTCGATCGAGGAGATGCACGACGCCGACAAGGTGATCGAGCGCATCCTCTACTTCGACGGTGTCCCCAACATGCAGCGTCTCTTCCCGGTGGGTGTCGGCGAAGACCCGGTGGAGCAGCACAAGCTCGACCTGGCGCTCGAGGTGGCGGCCATCGAGCGGCTCAACAAGGCCATCAAGCTCTGCCGCGACAAGGGCGACAATGGCACCCGCGAGATGCTCGAGGAGATCCTCACGGGCGAGGAGGACGGCGCCGACTGGCTGGAGTCCCAGCTCCACCTGGTCGAGGAGGTGGGCAAGGAGGCCTACCTGGCGGAGATGATCAACGAGTAGGACTGTCTGCGATCGCGGCCGCATGCCGCGCTCGGCCCTGCTCGATCCCCGCGGGGGCAAGGGTTTGCCAGGGCACGGGGCGGGCTCCTCCGCTCGCTTGCGCCTGGGGCGGGTGCGGTCTAAGTTGCCGCCTCCCATGGCAAAGAAGTCCCAGGTCAACCGCGACAACCGCCGCAAGGCGCTGATCGCGAAGCACTCGGCCCAGCGCGCGGAGCTGCGCCGCAAGCTGAAGAATCCCGACGTCTCGATCGACGAGAAGCTCGAGATCCAGAAGCAGTTCGCGAAGCTTCCCCGCAACTCCTGCCCCACCCGGCAGACCCGCCGCTGCGCCCTCACCGGGCGCGCGCGTGGCTACCACCGGAAGTTCGGCGTCTCACGCATCATGCTGCGCGAGCTGGCGCTGCACGGGCAGCTGCCCGGCGTGCGCAAGTCGAGCTGGTAGGGGCCTCCCGTGAAGGCCGACATCCATCCCGACTACCACAAGGTCCTCTTCGTCGACGCGGCGACGGGCGAGGAGTGGGTGTCGCGCTCGACCATGACCTCCAAGGAGACCCGCGAGGTGGACGGCGTGGAGATGCCGGTGGTGCGCCTCGACATCTCGAGCGTGAGCCACCCCTTCTGGACGGGCACCGCGCGAGAGCTGGACTCGGACGGGAAGATCGACCGCTTCCGGCGACGTTACGGCGGAGGAAAGAAGTAGTGCCCCGCCAGTGCGACCTCACCGGAAAGCGGGTGGCCTACGGCCGCAACGTCGCGCACTCCAACGTGAAGACGTCGCGCCGCTTCGAGCCCAACCTCCAGAGCGTGACGCTCCAGAGCGATGCGCTGCGCCGCAAGATCGGACTGCGCGTCTCCACCCGGGCGCTCCGCACGGTGCAGAAGAAGGGGGGCCTCGACGCCTTCCTGCTGGCCACCTCGGACAAGGACCTCGGCGGAGAGGGCCTGCGTCTGAAGCGAAAGGTGCGCAAGGCCCTCTCGGCGTAGGCGCGGTCCGCTCCGCCCTCGTTCCCGTCCCGGCGCGTCCTCTCCTGTAGACTCCTCCGTGTCATGAGCTGGCGCGAGGAAGTGGAGCAGATCGAGCGTCGCCGCGAGATGGCCCAGGAGCACGGCGGGCCCGAGGGCGTAGCCCGCCAGCGCGAGCGGGGGAGGCTCCTGATCCGCGAGCGGATCGACGGGCTGGCCGATCCGGAGAGCTTCCGCGAGGTCGGGCCCATCGCCGGCTACGGGGAGACCGACGCCGACGGCAGGCTCACCTCCTTCGCGCCCGCCAACTACGTGCTGGGCACCGTGGAGGTCGACGGTCGCCGCGTGGTGGTGGGCGGCGAAGATTTCACCCAGCGCGGCGGCTCGCCCTCGCCGGCGGGCCTCAAGAAGAGCGTCCTTGCCGAGGACCTCGCCGTGCGCCTGCGGCTCCCGCTGGTGCGCTTCCTGGAGGGCGGGGGCGGGAGCGTCGCCGGCACCGCCGGCAAGGCGCAGCGCCCCCCGCCGGCACCGCCCCCCGAGGCGCCCTACGAGAACCACCGTTTCGTGTCGATCATGCAGGCGATGGCGCAGGCGCCGGTCGCGTCCGCCGCCGTCGGCGCGGTGGCCGGCCTGCCGGCCGCGAGGCTGGTCGCCTCCCACTACTCGGTGATGACCCGGGAGACCTCCCAGGTCCTCGTGGCCGGCCCCGCCCTGGTGGAGCGCGCTCTCGGCGAGACCTTCAGCAAGGAGGAGCTGGGGGGCGCGCGCGTGCACGCGAGGAGCGGGGTGGTGGACGACGTGGCGGACGACGAGGCCGACGTCTTCGCGCGCATACGCCGCTTCCTCTCCTACCTCCCGACCAACGTGTGGGAGCGCGCTCCCCGCGTGGCCTGCGACGACGACCCGGAGCGCGAGGCGCCCGAGCTGCTCGAGCTCATACCCCGGGACCGGCGCAAGGTCTACAAGGTGCGCAGCCTGATCGAGGCGGTCGTCGACGCGGGCTCGTTCTTCGAGATGGGTGCGGGGCACGGTCGCTCCCAGGTCACGGGGCTGGCGCGCCTGGCGGGTCAGCCCGTGGGCATCTGGGCCAACGATCCGCGCTTCTACGCCGGCTCGATGACGGCCGAGGGCGCGCGCAAGGTGCGTCGCTTCGTCGATCTCTGCGACACCTTCCACCTGCCCGTCGTGGCGATCACCGACGAGCCGGGCTTCATGATCGGTGCACAGGCCGAGCGCGACGCGACGATCCGCTACGGGACCGAGGCGCTCTGCGCGGTGGTCCAGTCGGAGGTGCCTTGGGCGACGCTCCTGGTGCGCAAGTGCTACGGCGTCGCCGGGGCCGCTCACTTCGCGCCGGGTGCCTGGGTGATCTCGTGGCCCTCCGCGGAGAGCGGGGCGTTGCCCCTCGAAGGGGGCGTCGCAGTCGCCTTCCGCCGCGAGATCGCCGCCGCGCCCGACCCGGAGGCGAAGCGCCGGGAGCTGGAGGAGAAGCTCGCCGCTCGCCGTACCCCCTTCGCCCGCGCCGAGGCATTCGGCGTGCACGAGATGATCGATCCGCGCCAGACGCGCGCGTCCCTGACGAGCTGGGTGGAGAGCATCCAGACCCAGCTCGCGCCCTTGACCGGCCCCCGAGGACGTACCATCCGACCCTGAGCCCGAGGGAGGGGTCGGTCGAAGAAGCCCGCCCTAGACGAAGCGCGGCGGGGTGACGCGGTCGAGCCAGGCGGAAAAGTCGCCTCCGTAGCCGACCGCCGCCTGGCGCTCCCGGACGCGGGCGAGGACCCGCTCCAGCGCGTCGGGGTCGAGCCCCGGCAGCTCCTGGATTCCGTCGGCGACGGCGGCTGCGGATTCGGCGATCTCCGTATCGGCGGCCTCCATGAGAGACTCCTCGCCGTCGTGTCCGTCGTGCAGGCCCAGGTAGTGTGCCGCCATCTCCTCGGACACCGCGGCCGCGTGCTTGCGGGAGGCCACGATGTTCCCCTTCCCGGTGACGATGTTCCCGGCCGCGAAGACCGTCGGGAAGCCGCCGATGCGACCCAGCTCCCAGTCGTCGAAGGCGAAGAGCTCCCCCTGCATCGGGATGCCCGGGATCTCCCGTGGAATGCTGCCGATCGAGCTGATCACGCACGAGCCGCGCGCCTCGAAGGTCTCTTCGGTGGGCACGACACGCCCGTCCTCGATCCGGGTGCGGCGAAAGCGCAGCCCGACCAGCCGGTCGTTCTCCACCAGGAGTCCGTCTGGAGCCGAGAGGGGCACCATCGCGAAGCGGTACTTCTCCATCGCCTTGCTCATCAGCTTGTCGCGGGCCTTGCGGGCCTTCTCGGCCCGCTCGGGGGTGGCGTCCTCGGGGATCTCGGTGACCGGCATGTCCGCGATACGGCGTCGGTAGTAGAGGGTGCAGCCCTGGAGTCCCAGATCCTCGAAGCGGAGCTCGTGCTTCTCGAGAGTGCGCGGGATCCCCTTCACCTCCATCTCCACCAGGTCCTCCTCGATGCCGCGCTCGCGGAGCTTCGCGAGCGTCGTCTCGAGCATCAGGACCTTGGCCACGTCGATGGAGGCGAGTCCGCCGCCCACGACGATGGCGTCGTCCACGGGCTCGAAGAGCGGACCGTCGTAGCCCGGATCGTCCGCGTGGTTGAACCAGATGATGAACGGATTCTGGTAGACGAGCCCCTTGCCGATCCAGGCGTCGGCGCCTTCGACGGGCAGCGGCCGGTCCCGCCAGGCTCCGTTGGCCAGCACGATCGCGCTGAAGCCCCACTCGTTCACCAGCTCGTCGAAGGAGACGTCCCGGCCGACCGACGTGTTGGGGACGAAGTGCACGCCCGGGGTGGCGAGCTTCGCGGCGATCGTCTCGTACTCCTTGCGGCGCAGGGCGACGTGCCAGCGCGGCAGCCCGTCCTCGATCTTTCCGAAGGGGCGCGGGTTCTGCTCGAAGACCGCAACCCGTGCGCCACGCCCGGCGAGCTGCGCCGCCACCTCGGCGCCGGCGGTGGCGCCCCCGATCACGGCCACCGCGTGGGTTCGACCCGTTCTCGTCGTCATGGCGGGAGTCTCGCAACTTCTCCGGAGAGCCTCAATGAGGCATCATGCTCGTTCCTTCACGACGAGACGGAGAGTCAGCGATGCGCGCCGGCCTTTTCCTGTCCCTGTGTGTGCTCGTCCTGGCGGCGTGTTCGGCCGGCGAGAAGAGCGGCGCCCCGGAGCCGACGGGGCCCGAACCGACGGCGGCTCCCTCCGCCGACGAGACCCCTGCGTCAGCGTCGCCGGTGCGGGTCTTCGTCGCCCGGAAGATCCTCACGATGGATCCCCTGCTGCCCGAAGCCACGGCGGTGGCCGTGGTCGACGGGCGCATCGAAGCGGTCGGGAGCCTCGCCACACTGACCCGTGCCCTGGTCACGCGCCCCCACGACGTCGATCGCTCCTTCGAGAACAAGGTGCTCATGCCCGGCCTGATCGAGCCGCACCTGCACCCCTACATCGCGGGCGTGCTCCTGCCCATGGAGTTCATCACTCCCCACGACTGGGACCTCCTCGACCGCCAGGTCGAGGGGGTGCGCGGTCGCGAGGCCTACCTGGCGCGACTCGCCGAGGTGGAGTCGGGCCTGCCCGAGGACGAGTGGCTCTGGACGTGGGGCTATCACCAGTACTTCCACGGTGCGCTCGCTCGCGCCGACCTGGACGCGATCTCGTCCACGCGACCCATCATCGTGTGGCACCGATCCTTTCACGAGATCTACGCCAACAGCGCGGCGCTCGCGGCGATGCAGGTGGATGCCGAGCAGGCAGCGGCGCACCCGCAGGTGGACCTGGAGACGGGCCACTTCTTCGAGACGGGCCTCCTGCTCGCCGTGGCGCCGCTCCTTCCGCGGCTGATGGATCCCGAGCGCTACGTGGGCGGTCTCCGGCTGGCGCGTCGCCTGCTGCACGCGGCGGGGATCACCAGCATCATGGACGGCGCGTTCGGCACCCTCGACCTGGAGAAGGAGCTCCAGCTCCTCCAGGCCGCCGGCTGGGACTCCGAGGAGACGCCGTTCCGCACGGTCCTCCTGGCGGACGGACGCGCCCTGGGCGACCAGCTGGGACACGAGCGGGCCATGGCGACGATCGCGGCGCTGCCCGCGCGGAGCACCCACCGCCTTCGCTTCCCCGAGAAGGCGGTGAAGCTCTTCGCCGACGGGGCCTTCTACTCCCAGCTCATGCAGATGCGCGACGGCTATACGGACGGCCACCACGGCGAGTGGATCATGACCCCGGAGGCCCTCGAGACGGCGGCCCGCCCGTACTGGCGGGACGGGTGGCAGATCAACGTCCACGTGAACGGCGACGCGGGGGTGGATGTGGTCCTCGACATCCTGGAGAGGCTCCAGGGGGAGCATCCGCGCGAGGATCACCGTTTCGCCCTGCACCACTTCGGCTACTCGACCGTGGACCAGGCCGACCGCATCCGGAAGCTGGGCGCGATCGTCAGCGCCAATCCCTACTACCTCTGGGCACTGGGCGACAAGTACTCCGAGGTGGGCCTGGGCCCGGAGCGCGCCGCGTACATCGTACGCGCCGGCTCCCTGGTGGAACGCGGAATCCCCCTCTCCTTCCACTCGGACTTCACCATGGCGCCCGCCCGTCCCCTCCTCCTGGCCTGGGTGGCCGTCACCCGGCGTACGGCCGACGGCAACGTGCTGGGAGAGGAGGAGAAGATCTCCGTCGATGCCGCGCTTCGCGCGGTGACCATCGACGCCGCCCATCTCATGCGCATGGAGGACCGGATCGGATCCATCGAGCCGGGCAAGATCGCCGACTTCACGGTGCTCGACGAGGACCCCACGGCGGTTCCCGTCGAGCGCCTCAAGGACGTGGGGATCTGGGGCACGGTGTTCGAGGGCGTTCCCCATCGCGTGTCCCGCTGAGGAGGGCCGGTCTTGGCCATCGCCGACTGGCTCGTCCTCCTGCTCTACCTGATCGGCACCACCGCGATCGGGTTTGCGGCGGCGCGTCGGGTGCGGAGCCCGCACGATTTCTTCATGGGGGGGCGGCGCTTCGGGCGCGCCTTCATGGTGCTCTTCGGATTCGGCGCCGGTACCCACACCGACCAGGCCGTCTCGGTCGCGGCGAAGACCTACACCAACGGGCTCTCGGGCATCTGGCTCCAGTGGATCTGGCTCTTCGCCACACCCTTCTACTGGTGGATCGCACCCGTCTTCCGCCGCATGCGCGCGCTGACCACGGGCGACTACTTCGAGCTCCGCTACGGCCGCTCCGTGGCGGCCCTCTTCGCGGTGGTGGGCATGGCCCAGCTCGTCGTGAACATCGCCACCATGCTCAAGGGGAGCGGCGCGATGATCGGTGCCGTGGGCGGGGAGGCGGTGGACGAACGCTGGGCGATCGTGGTGATGACCGTCCTCTTCACCGCCTACGGGATGGCGGGAGGCCTGCGCGCCGCCGTGTGGACGGACTTCGTGCAGGGCGTCCTCACCATCGTGCTCTCGTTCCTCATTCTGCCCTTCGCCTGGCAGGCCGTCGGGGGTGGAGCAGGCCTGCGCCGCGAGATCTCGGACCCGGACTTCTTCAGCCTGGTGGCGCCGGGCGACATCACCGCCTTCTACGTGGTGGTCGTGGCGCTGAACGGCCTGGTGGGCATCGCTACCCAGCCCCACATCATGTCGAACTGCGCAGCCGGGCGCACCGAGATGGACAACCGCATCGGCTTCGCGTACGGGAACCTCTTGAAGCGCTTCTGCACGGTGGCCTGGACTCTGACCGGCCTCTGCGCCATCGCACTCTACCCCGGCCTGACCGATGCGGCGGAGATCGACGGAACCTACGGCCGCATGGCGGCGGACCTCCTGCCCACCGTCGCACCCGGACTCGTGGGCCTCTTCCTGGCCTCGGTGCTCGCAGCGGTGATGTCGTCATGCGACGCCTGGATGATCGCGTCGTCGGGTCTCTTCACCGAGAACGTGTGGCGGCCCTTCGTCGCGCCCGGTCGCGACGGGCGCCACTACGTCCTGGTGGGACGGCTCGTCTCCGCCGGGGTGGTCGTCGCCGCGGTGGTGCTGGCCTTCGCGCTGCCCAGCGTCGTGTCCGGGCTCGAGCTCTTCTGGCGCGTGCAGGCGATGATGGGCATCGCGTTCTGGGTGGGAATCGCCTGGCGCCGCGCCACGCCGGCCGGTGCCTGGGCCTCCACGCTGGCAGCTCTGTTCGTGGCGTTCGCGGCGGCCGGCTCTCTCCCCTTCTTCGACGCGGACGCCTTCGCGCATGCCCATCTCCCCTCCTGGGCGGTGCATGAGGGGGCCCTGCGGCTCCCGGTGCAGATGCTCGCATACCTCTCCGTGGGGATCGCGGTGATGGCCGTCGTCAGCCTGTTCACGCGGCGTGTCCCCGAGGAGCGGCTCGAGCGTCTCTACCTCGCACTGCACACGCCCGTCGCCGATGACGAGCCCCCGCCCGTCGCGCCCTTCCAGGTTCCGGACGGCGCGACGCCGGCACCCGGGCCCAAGCTCATCGAGCACCCGGACTGGGAGATCCGACGCCCCGGCCGGGTCGGCTGG
>JANQFA010000069.1 GCA_028278065.1 Myxococcota bacterium | reverse complement strand
ACGAGCGCCGACTCCGAACGAGGCCGCTCGGAAGCCCCGCCCCGCATGCACTCACCTACGCGGGCTAGAAACGGAATGGACGCCAGGGCTTCCAGCGAGTCGGGTCCATTCCTCGAAACACAACCCTAGATGAAGGGGCGCCGGTCGAGCACCAGGCGCAGGGGGCGCGGTGTCTCGATGCGGCCGGGCAGCGCGGCCTGCAGCTCGGCCAGGGCACACACGGCGCCGAAGACCCGGTGCAGGTCGTTGCCGCCGTCGTCGGCGTCCCAGTCCAGCGCGAGCAGGAAGGCGAGGTAGCCGTCGGCGAACACCTCGAGCGCGGCCCGCGCCTCGTCCGGGCGGTGGCCGCTGGTGCGCAGGGCCCGGTTCAGGCAGTAGACCCAGTCGACCTCGGCGAAGCTCACCGTCCGCCCGAGGACCGGCCACTCGTCCTGTCCGAAGATCTCGAGGCAGGTGTCGACCAGCGCGGCGGGATGGGGGTGGGGGCGGCCCGCGTGCTCGTGATTGAAGAGGTAGTGGAAGGTGCCGGCCAGGTGGGGGAAGCGGCTGTCGCCCCAGCGGTAGGGGCGCTCCAGGGAGCCCGTGCGCCACAGCCCGCTGGCCGGATCGCACTCGGCGGCCAGCCAGGCGAAGTAGCGCTCCTCGAAGGCCGGAGACGCCTCCCCCGCGAGATGCCGGGCCGCGTAGATACCCGCTCCCTGGTGCGAGGCGAGCCAGGGATCGTCGCGCCAGGCGAGTCCGTCGAGGAACCCCTCGAGCGCCCCGGGCTCTTCGAGTCCCGCGAGGCCGGCGAGCGGCGCGGCCGGCCGGGCATCGAAGAGCTCGAGTGCGCCGGCGCAGTGCGCGGTCACGTGGATCGCATGGTGCGTGGCCTCTCGGAAGAGCCCCGAATCGGGATCCTGGAACCCGTTCAGGGCGGAGACGAACGCATCGCGCGCGCGCGGTTCCCCGGGCAGCCGGCCCAGCGTGTAGAGGAGATTGGCCGCATCGGCACAGCCGTAGGGGTTGGGCGCGAGGTCGCGGCCTGCTCCCGGACTTCGCCAGCGCCGGTAGACGCCCGGCGTGCCGGTCCTGTGGGCGGCAACGAGGGCCTCGAGACGAGTGAGGAGAGAGGTGAGGTCGGTCAACGATGTCTCCGGCGGCGGTCGTCCGAGGGCAGTGCTCGCTCGCTCTGCCGACCCGTTCAGCCTGGGGAGTTCACCCCACTTTTCCCGCGTTCGACGGCCGTTTGGGTATACCATGAGCCCCGGGGAGTTCCGCAGGCGCGGTCACGCGGCGCTGCGAAGCGAGCCACCCACCGGATGGCAGAGCGGGGCGGGTTGCGGCCGGGGACGCCCGGCGCGGGCGGAGGCGTCGATGCGCGGATGGATGCGGGCGGGCGGTGCGATCTGGATCTCCGTGGCGATGCTGGGGGTGGTGTCCGCCGGCTGCCATCGCCCCAGGCTGCCGGAGTCCGGTGCAGTCCTCTACACGAGCCCCCAGACCAACCCCATCGTCGTCTCCGAGGACGGCAAGTTCCTGCTCGTCGCCAACACCACGAGCCACACCGTCTCGGTCTACGACACACGTCGCATCATCGTCTGGGGCAAGCTGCGCCCGCGCTGGGCCCACGTCGCGGACATCCACGTCGGCCACGATCCGGTGGGCATCGCCCAGCGTCCGGGCAGCAGCGAGTTCTGGGTGGCCAACAACATCTCGGGCACGATCAGCGTGATCGATCTCGATCACATGGATGTGCTGGACACCATCCAGGAGCGCGACGCGAACGGTGCGCCCACCACCGGCGCGCCCGTCTCGATCGCCTTCTCGAGCCCCACCCGCGGCTTCGTGACCCTCGACGACGCCAACCAGGTCCTGGTCGTCGATACGGATCCCGACGGCTCCAACCCGGTGATCAGCGGACGGCTGTCCGTGGCCGCGCAGGCGCCGCGCGCCATCGACGTCGCCGGAGGCAAGGTCTTCGTGGCGTCCTTCGAGTCCGAGAACCAGACCGAGTTCCCGACCTGCGAGCCCTTCGATCCGCGCCTCCCGGTCAACGGCGGCATCGGGATCGACGAGGGCGATGCGTGGGACGAGGGCTGCGAGTTCTCCGCGCAGCTGATCGGCAGGCTGGACGTCAACACGGTCTTCGACATCGACCTGGAGTTCGACACGATCGGGGACTTCGCGGCGGTCAACCCCAACATCCGGGGGCGCATCATCCGGGACCGCGACCGCCCGGATCGCGACCTCTTCGTCTACGACGCGGACACCCTGGCCCTGGAGCAGGTGGTGGAGCACGTGGGCACCCTGCTCTACGGCCTCGAGGCCACCGAGGACGGTCGCGTCTACATCACCCACACGGACGCCCGCAACCACCTGGAGGGCTTGACGGCCCTCGACAACCGCATGTTCGACAACCGGCTGGCCTTCCTGGACTGCAACGGGACGTGTGGCCCGGTGACCACCCTCGACCTCGAGGCCAACCCCTTCGGCGTGCCCGTCCCCACTCCCTACGGGATCCGCGCCAGCGGCGACGGCTCGACCCTGGTGGTCAGCGTCGCCGGCTCCGACGGGACGCCGGGCATTCCCGCCGATCCCGCGGTCGACATTCCCGGTCTCCTCACCCTGGACGCGGATGGCAACGTGCTGGGCCGGGTGCAGACCGGGGCCATTCCCCAGGGCGTCGCGCTCGAGTCGTACCCGTCCGGGGCTCCGCGCACGGCCTACGTGCTCAACACGGTGGAGAGCAGCGTCTCGGTGGTCGACGTGCGGGACCCGGCCGCGCCCGAGGTGCTGGGCACCTTCGAAGTGGGCGACGACCCGACGCCGGACGACGTGCGCCTGGGTCGCACGATGTTCATGGCGGGGCGCGCGTCCAGCAAGGGCACCTTCTCGTGCGAATCGTGCCACCCGAACAGCAACATCGACCAGATCCTGTGGTCGATCAACACGAACGTGGGACCGAACGACGTGCCGGACTGCGATCCGTTCGTCGACAACTGCCCCGAGCCGCGCACGACGATGCCGATCCGCGGCCTGCGCGACACGCTGCCCCTCCACTGGGTGGGCAACCTGGCGGATCCCTTCCCCGACCATCCCGGACAGCTCTTTCAGCCCGAGACCGACGGCGTGGACTGCGACCTCGAGCTGGACGGTGAGGTGGGCTGCGCGCGCAACCTCTCCAACGCCAGCCTCTCCGGTGTGATGTGCGACCAGGCCGGGGGCTGTGCCGCCGGGCCCAGCGGCCTGCCGGGTGCCCTGACCGACGAGGAGCGGGACGCCCTGGCCGCCTTCATGATGGCGGTCTCCTTCCCGCAGTCGCCGAAGCGGGCCTCCGACGACACCTTGACCTCCACCGCTCTGCAGGGCGTCCAGGACTTCTTCACCGATGAGGACGGGCTCGGGCTCGGCAGCGAGAGCTCCGGCGGCATCGGGCAGCAGGTGGGCTTCGCGCCCATCACCTGCGCCGACAACTCGGGCGGCTGTCACTCGCTGCCGCTCACCAACGACACCAACTCGCTCACCGTGGGCGGGTTCGACACGCCGTCGATGCGCGGTCTCTGGGACCGCACGGTCCTGTTCAGCAACGGGAACCTCAGCTCCGAGGAGTGGATGACCCTGGCCCAGGACTGCGCGGATGGGAAGCCGCCGGTCGGCCACACCGGGGTCTTCTTCGGCGGCGTCCCGATCCAGCCTCCCTTCGACGCCGACTTCCTGACGGGCGATCCCTGTGCGATCGCCTCTCCGCTGGCGGGTGGGCTCGGCTTCAACCTCGATCCCTTCCCGGGCGTGCCCAGCGGCGAGGAGATCTACGACCCCGCCGTCGGAATGACCGAACGTGGCCAGTTCATGGGCTCCTTCGAGGCCATCTTCCACCTGGCCTACGGCGTGCGCGGCGCGCCGATGTGGGAGTTCCTGAACGAGATGAGCGTCGGTCTGCCGGGCCTGGCAGGGCGGCAGCTCTCGCTCACCCCGGACAGCTTCGACGATCCGTCCCTGGTGGCCGAGATGGAGCTGATGGAGCAGTACGCGGACGAGGGGCGCATCACCGCGGTCGCCCGCAACCGGTTCTGGGGCGAGTACCGCTACGAGAACGGGCTCTGGAAGTCGAAGCGCGGTGGGACGCCCCTGCCGGGCCCGGAGTTCCGCGCCCGGGCACACGCCCTGGGCGCGACCTACACCGTCACCGGGGATCTCCCGGCCAACGTCTCGATCGGTGGCCCCGATCGGCAGCCGCTCCTGGACATCGATCCGGACGACAAGCTCGAGGAGATGACTGCGCAGATCGAGAACGGGGTGATCCAGCTCCTCGCCATCCCGCGCCCGGGCCCGGCGGGCGGCGACATCATCCGGCTGGGCGCCGCGTACGTGGACCCGGACGCCAGCGTGATCGTGGACGGCGTGCTCTGTGCGGCCTGCACCCAGGTGGCCGTGGTGGCGCCCGTCAGTGGTGGCGAGGCCATCGACGTCGCGCTCAACCTGCCGCTGACGCCCGGCCCGCACGTCCTGCAGGTGCTGAATCCGGACGGCTGGATGAGCAACGAGATGCCCCTGCAGGTAGAGGAGTAGTCCCCGAGGGGGCTCGAGTTTGAATCCACCATGGCGCCGCCTGCGTCTATGGTGATGGGGAGGCCGGGGGAGGCAGCGTGGGGACGCGACGCAACACCGGCTCCGCCCTTGCGGAGATGCCGGATCGTGAGGTGGACCAGCTGTGGCTGCGCGGGGACGAGCGTGCGCTGTCTGAGGTGCACCGCCGCTACCGGCGTCGACTCGAGGCCGTCGCCTACCGAATCGTGGGCAACCGGGCCGACGCGGAGGACGTGGTGCAGCGGGTCTTCCTCGCCCTGCCGGGCTCGGCCTACGGCGGACGCGCGAGCCTCTGGACCTACCTCTATCGCGCGGCCGCCAACGGCGCGGTCAATGTGCTGCGCTCGCGCCGGCGCGCCGCGGCTCTGGAGGAGGCGCACCTCGGTCACATGCTCGACGGCGAGCGGGCCGCACCCGAGAGCGGGCCCGAGGGTCGCGTCCTCGAGGGCGAGGTGATGGCCGCCGTGGCGCGCGCGCTCCTCGACGTGAATCCGCGCCACCGCCGGGCGCTGGTGCTGCGCATCGTCTGGGGCCTCTCGAACACCGAGATCGCCGAGCGCGAAGGCGTGCCCCTGGCCACGGTGGGCACCTGGCTGCGCCGCGGGCGTCAGGAGCTGCGTCGCGCCCTCGGCTCCACGGCGGGCGAGCTGGTCGCCCGGGAGGACCGGCGATGAACCACCTGCGCGCACGTCGTCGGCTCGCCTCGCTCCTCGACGACTTCCTCGAGCCCGGCGTCGAGCGCGAGGTCCGGGCACACCTGTCCCGCTGCGCCGCCTGCCGCCGCGAGCTGTCCGAGCTGGAGGCGGACGAGGCGCTGCTGCGGAGGGTCCCCGCCTCGATGGTCCCGATGGCCGTCAGCGGGGCGGCGGACGCACGGCTGCGGACACTGGCTCGCTGGGCCCGACGCGAGCCGCGACGCTCCTACCACCCGATCCCCGTCGCTCTGGCCACGGCTCTGGGCCTGGCCCTGCTGATCATGGGGAGCCTCCCCCAGCCCAGCGCCCTGGCCTCCCAGGACGCGCCGCGCACCGTGGTGGTGGCCTCCCGGATGCCGATGACCTTCGTGGCGGCACCGGTCTCGGTCGGCGAGACGACGGGTGCATTCCCCGCCACCCTGCGCCACTGAGCGGGGGGGCGAGGGCTCGCGTCTCCCCTCGGGGTGAAACATCGCCCCACCTCGTGGTGACTCACGGAAGGGTCGATTCGGTCCCCGCGAGCCGGCCGGAAGCGCCGGGCGCGGGGCCTCCCACGGAGCTACCTTCCTTGGCGTTTCCTCAATTCTTTCAGGGACCTGAACCGATGAACCGGATTCGCGCGGCACGTCAGGCTCGCGGCTGGACGCAGAACGAGCTCGCCGACCGCGCCGGGGTTTCCGCGCGCACGATCTACGCGGTGGAGCGCGGACGAAGCTGTCGCCAGGCGACCAAGCGGCGCATTCTCTCCGCGCTCGGCGTTGCGTGGGAGCTTCGTGAGGAGTACTTCGCGGGATCGCGCGCCGTGCGACCGGTCGCGCGCGCGCCCGAGGCCGAAGCCCAGCGCGCCTGATCCCCGTTGCGAAGACGATCGTGCCGTAGTCGGCGCGCTCGCTCAGTCCCGCTCGGACCAGCGGCTTGCCAGCTCGCGAGCCAGATCCAGTGCCTCGGACGTGATCTCGTCCATGAACGCGCCGAGGATCGCCGCCGACTCGTCGGTGTCGTCGACCTCGCCGGCACGGATCTCGGCGTCGCCGCGCGCGTGCTCGAGTCGCTCCTCGAACGGCGCGAAGCCCTCGCGAACCTGCGGTGTGCGCGTCTCCGGGTCGCGGGCGACCGCCGCATCGAGTGCAGCGAAGGTTCGCCAGGCGGACTCCCCGCTCTCCGCGCAGCCGCCAGCGGCCAGCACTCCCGGGAGCAGGCCGTCGATGTAGACGGGCAGGAACACCGAGGCGCACGGAGTTCCGAACGAGATCCACACCGGCCAGGGACGCCTGCGGTCCGCGGGGAGCTCCGCCACCAGGCTCGCGGTCGTGCGGTGCACCGGATCGCTGTGGGCGCACACGGTGAAGTGGGCCTCCTCCTGCGGGTCGCTGCCCGGTCGCCACGCGGCGCCGCCGCTCTCGCCGTGGCTGCGCAGCGCCGCGATCATCGAGGCCACGTCGTGGGAGCCGTCTGCCGCGCGCAGGCGCGCGCGGGTATCGCGCAGGCGACCTTCGGAGATGTGCGCCGGGACGTGGGGATTCCGGTAGGCCGCGGCCACGTCGATGCGCGCCCCCTGCTCCCACCAGCCCTCGCCGCGGGCGAAGCTCTCGAGGTCGCGCGACGCGATCTCCCAGTCGCAGCCCAGCGCCAGGTGGTTCGACTGGGCATCCAGCGGAGCGCGCCGTGCGGCCCAGCGGCGGTTGGAGGTCTCGAGGATCCAGGCCTCTTCGGGGTCGGCGATCTCGAAGGCGTTGTGATAGCCGGGCCCGTCGGGGGCCAGTGAGGGGCCTCCCTGGCCGTGGGTCTCGAGCAGTCCCGCCACGATCTCGAGGCACTCGCGGGCGGTGCGACCCCGCTCCAGCCCGAGGCGCACCAGGTCCATCCCGATCAGCCCCGGCTTCTCCTCGATCGGCTCGTTCGAGAACACGGTGAGGTTTCCGCATGCGACCGCGTGCTCGTTCACGCCGTGCTCGAAGCCCCAGACCCACCAGGGCGAGTGACCCATGACACGGTATGTCTCGGCGACCTGCGGGATCTCGACGTGGGTGCAGCGGATGCGGCTGTGCGGCGCGTGTGCAGCCGCGGGCCACTGAACGAAGGGCTGGCATTCGCCCGGTTTGCGGTCGCTGTTCTTCGCGAAGAGCGTGCGCCCGCGCGCGGTGTGTTCCCCGAGGGCAACCAGCGCATCGCACATTCTCGGAAGCTAACGCATTTGCGCCTCCTTTCCGCTTTCGGAGCGCACCGCATCCGTGCTGTAATTTCGTCGAATCCCGAACGCTGCAAAGGGGGAGGAAGAGAACGCTCCAGGCGATCGAGTCCGGGACTCGCGATCCGTTCGGGACATGCGCCGGTTTCCTCGTCGGGGGGCGCCGGGACCGGCAGGGATGTCGAAGACCTCGTGCGCGAGGTGTAGTACTTCGGTCGAAGCAGAAGGAAAGGCGCTGAACAAGATCGTTCTAGGTGGTGTCCTAGTCGTCGCAGCAGGGCTCTCGCTGTGGTGGCTGATGCAGCGCCCGGCGGGCCAGCCAGGCCCCGGGCGCGTGGCAAGGACGCCTTCGGATGCGCGGAGCACCCCGGCTGCGGTGCCGGATTCGTCCGGTCCGGAGCCGGGGTCGCTCCCGCCTTCCCTCGAGGGGACGGTCGTCGCAGGCGATCTCCGCGTCGACGGGAACGGCCGCTTTCTCCCCGACCCCGACGCGCTGCGCTTCCTGGACTACTGGGCGCAGGCGCGGGGCGAGGAGCCGGCGCAGGTTCTGCGCGGCCGGGTCGAGCGGGAGGTGGCGGTGCGCCTGCCCGGGACGGCTCGCGCCGACGCCCTGGCGGCCTTCGACGCGTATCTCCGCTACCTGGCCGAGAGCCGCGTGCTCGAAGCCGAGAGCACGGATCCCGACGCGCTCGCGGCGCAGTACGCAGCGCAGCGCGAGCTGCGCGAGAGGATCTTCGGACCGGCCACGGCCTACGCGCTCTTCCGCGAGCAGGTCGAGGTGGAGCGCGTGACGCTCGAGCGCCGCCGCATCATGACCGACACCACCCTGACGGATCGTCAGCGCATCGCCCGCCTGGCCGAGCTGCGCGCGCGTCTCCCCGAGGAGATCCAGGAAGAGGAGGTGGCGGCCTACTCGGACCTGCGCCTCTCCCGCGAAGACCCCGGGCCGGGTCCCAGCGCCACCGAAGACGCATACGAACCGGGCGCCTCCGGCGAGGTGCCGTCGTCCGAGGCCAGCTGGGCCACGCGCATGGCCGCCTATCGCGAAGAGCGTGATCGCGTGCTCTACAACGTGCGCAACGCGCCCGAGGAAGCCAAGTCCGTCTTCCTGCGACGCGTACGCGAGCGCCACTTCGAGGTGGACGAGATCCCGCGCGTGGAGGCCCTCGACCGGATCGAGCTGCGCGACCGCACCCTGGGGCGTGCGCCGATTCCGCGCAGCCCCTAGCCGACCTGGGAGACGGCCAGGACCACGCTCTGGGTCAGCCAGCCCACGAGCGCGATTCCGCCCAGCCCGAGCGCGAAGGCGGGCAGCAGCACACCCCAGCGCTCCTTCAGGCGGCGCGCCGCGATGATCCCGCCCGTCACGATGACCAGGTTCCAGAAGTGCAGCCCGAACATCGCCAGCGGCGCAGCGGCCCCGGTCTCCCACTGCACGCCCGCCGTGGTGAGCGCAGCGATCAGGGAGAGGACGAGCCCCACCCGTCCCCAGATCGGAAGGCTCTTCCAGGCGCGGCCCAGGGACGAGGGAGGGCGCTCCGCTCGCGGGCCTGCGAGCTCGCGCTGGGCGGCGGCCAGCGCCTCTCCGGCCGACTCGGGATCCGCGCTGCCGTCCTCGAAGGGCCCCAGCCGGCGACGGGCCAGCTCGGCCGTGGCCTGCTCCTGGAATCCGCGGTTGTCGGCCATCACCATGTCCACCGTGGCGACGTAGCCGGCGGGGAGGAGGGGTGCGTCCTGCCAGACGCGCAGCTGCTGGTACGGACGCGCCGGCCAGGCGTGATGGTCGGCGTGTCGCGACAGGCCGATCAGGCCGTAGTAGGTGAACCAGGCGTGGGTGTCCCACGAGTCCACTGTGCGCACACGGCGCCCCCGGCGCATCAGGCCCCAGTGCTCGAAGTAGTTCACCGCCTCGAGGAGGCGCACGGCCGTGACGGCCTGGAGCACGAAGGCGAAGAGCGACGCCCAGCCGAAGAAGACCAGGGCCACGACCATCAGCAGGCCCTCCACCGCGAAGCCGTGCAGGATGCGGTTGCCCAGCATGCGTCGGTCGAGAAGCCCCATCTCGGTGTCGCCGAGGCGCTCCTTCTCCAGCTTCCAGGCGCTCCTGAACTGGGCGGGCACCGTGCGGCGGAAGAAGCCCTCGAAGCTCTCGCCGAAGCGTGCGGTCGCAGGATCGTCGTCGGTGCCGACGCGCACGTGGTGACCGCGCAGATGCTCCGTGTAGAAGTGCTCGTAGAGGACCGTGCAGAGGATGAGCCGTCCGAGCTGCTGCTCCCACGGCTTCTTGCGGTGAATCAGCTCGTGGGCCGTGATGATCGAGAACCCGGAGGCGCTGCCCACCAGGAGGTGGACGAAGATCATGTCCACGGAGAAGAAGCTCTGGACCGTGAAGAGCCGCAGCACCTCGAAGATGACCAGGAAGTGAAGGGCGGTCAGCGTGTACACCAGCAGATCGAAGGGCCATGCGGGGAGCGACTCGGCGGGCTGGCGGCGCTCGGCGCGCATCGAGACGTCGAGCTGGTGCGCCGCCACCATGGGCAGCATGAAGAGGGGCGCCATCCACCAGGGATGGGGACCGGTCCAGAGGAAGGCCAGCGCCGAGAGCGGGAACCAGAGGGAGAGCAGGTGCCGGGCCCAGATGGACACCACCCCCAGGAAGGAAGGGGGAGAGGCGGCGACGACGTCGGTGTCGGCGGTGGCGGCGGTCATCGGAGGAACCTCGAGGGGGCGCGCGAGGTATCTGGAATCTGCCCCATGGAGCGCGCTTTCTCAACGCCGGCGGGGACCTGCAGACCGACGCCTCCGGCAGTAGCATGGCGGTCCGCCGGGACCGGATCCCGGCCCCGAGGAGGACCCCCGTGATCGAGAAATGCGTCGAGGACTGGCATCGGCTGCTGCGAGGAGAGCTCCCCGGTGGGCTGGACGCCATCCTGGCCGACGACGTCGTCTTCTACTCGCCCATCGTGTTCACCCCGCAGAAGGGCAAGGACATCACCAAGCTCTACCTGCAGGCGGCGGGCGCGACGATCGGCGGAGGCTCGGAGCGCGCTGCCGAGCGCGACCCCGACGAGGAGCGGCGCACCAAGTTCCGCTACGTCAAGGAAGTGCTCGCGGGGAATCACGCGGTCCTCGAGTTCGAGACCGAGATGGAGGGGAAGTACGTCAACGGGATCGACATGATCACCTGCAACGGCGAGGGTCGGATCATCGAGTTCAAGGTGATGATCCGCCCGCTCCAGGCGATCAACCTCCTCCACCAGCAGATGGCCGCGATGCTGAAGCAGATGCAGCAGGGCTGAGCCGGGTCGCCGCGACCCCCGCGTCGGGGTCAGGGGATGTTGGTGATCGGCGGGGTCACCGGCGGTGGGTTGTTGTTGACGTTGCGCGGCGGCGTGCTCTCCACCTCCAGCACGATCGTGGGCGTGGGCTCCGGGATCTCGATCCGGGGCGGCACGTCGTTCACCTCGACGATGGTGGGGTCGCTGGGCTCGAGACGCGCCGGCAGGGCGTCCATGCCGGGAGCCACGCTCGGGCGCATCGCGGTCGGCTCCAGGTCGCCCGGGTGAGCCACGCGCTGGGGTGCCATGTCGGCGCCGATGCGTGCGCACGATCCGGGGCCCAGGTCGAGATCGCCGGCGATGTTGGTGTTGCGGTTGGAGGCGGCCACGATGCCCTCGATGACGCAGATCCAGGTGTTGTCCGCGCGCACCCAGGTGAGCCACTCGGTGCCCTTCGCGCCCATCACCGCGGTGGGGGTGTAGAGCTTCATGCGCGTGGGTGCGCCGAAGGTCTCGCCGATCTTGGTGCGCACGTGTCCGCGCAGCATCTCGAAGCGGGAGTGATCCGTCCTGCCGAGCGCCCAGTGGTCGAAGACCAGCTCGGTCTCCTCGTCCACGGCGAAGCTGGTGTCGTCGTTCAGCACCACCTTGGCCCAGCCGCCGCGTCCCGTGCGCAGGGTGTCGCCCTCGGAGACGTCCTGGTCGATGCTCGCCGCCGCGAACGTGCCCGAGCCGCCCGGCCGGAGCTCCGCCTGGCCGCGCACCGCCGCCAGGAAGCCCACCGACTCCGCCGCCGCGGGCGCCGCCACGGCCAGGATCGCCATTGCCGAAAGGATCGTCCGGATGCTCATCACCAGCCCTCCTCCGAGGTGAAAGGATCCGGGGACAGCATCGGAATTCCGGGCCTTTCTCTTGACCCGCCCCGGCCCGTCCGATGCGTCGGGCCGCTCCGCTCAATCCGCTGGCGCGACGGGCCGATGGGCAGCCCATGCGCAATCCCGCCTGCATCGTCCTGCTGGGCCTCCTGGTCTCCGCACCGGCCCCGGCCGATGTGGAGACGGTCTCTCCCATCAACACCGCACCGACCCTGGTGGAGCCCCTCGTGTGGGGCGAGGCCAACGTGCGCACCGGTGCCTACATCGAGCTCACGAGCAGCCAGCCCCGCGGCGACGGACTGACCGGCTCGATCGAGATGGGAACCCTGCCCGCGCCGATCACGCCGGGCCAGGACAAGGCCGACTTCGAGGTCTTCTGGGACGACGACAGCCGCACCCTCGGCAGCCTGACCTCGCTGTCCTTCGAGTGGTATCGCGATGCCGCCAGCACCGTCCCAGCCCATCTCACCCCCGTCCTCCGCCTCTACTTCGAGAACACCCAGGGCGAGACGGGTCTCCTCATCTGGGAGCGCGTCTACCAGGTCGGGGGAGCGGCGCCGACCGCCAGCTGGCAGAGCGAGGACATACTGGGCGAGTTCTTCTGGATGCGCGCCTTCGATCCCGGACGCACGATCGATCTGTACAGCGTCGATCTGGCCACCTGGATCGCCTCCGGAGCGCTCAGCGATGGCGTCGACACCGCGTGGGAGCTCGACGCCGACACCCGGATCGTGGGGATCAACGTCGGCTTCGGCTCGGGCTGGAGCGACGGCACGACGACGTTTCGCGGGTTCGTCGACAACGTCACCGTCGGCTTCGGCGGCGAGGAGACGACCTGGGACTTCGAGTCGGAGCCCACGAGTCTCCTCTGCCCCTTCGAGCCGGACGTGTGCACGATGGGAACCGTTCCCGGCAAGGCGCGGCTCAAGCTGAAGAACCATCCGCTCGAGGACAAGCGCGACCTGGAGAAGTGGGCCGCCCGCAAGCTCGCGGCCACCGACCCCGGCGAGCTGGGCGACCCGACTGACGCGACCGACTACGAGCTGTGCGTGTGGACCGAGGTGGACGATGTCCCGACCCTGCTGCTTCACCACGAGGCCCCGGCCGGGGGCGGATGGAAGGAGCGCCGCCGCGGATTTGTCTACAAGGCGGGCAAGGACGTGAACCCGGACGGGCTGCGCCGCATCCTCATCAAGTCCGGAGAGGAGGGCAAGGCCAGGATCCTCGTGCGCGGAAAGGGAGCCGGCCTGGGCATGCCGGAGCTCCCCATCCCCGAAGGTGCGCCCGTGCACGCTCAGCTCCACAACTCCGACGGCGCCTGCTGGGGCGCCGCCTACACCGGCGAGCCCCGCAAGAACGACGAGCGGCGCTTCGTCCACCCGGGCGATTGAACGCCCTCGAGATTCGCGGGGTGGGGTCTCCTCAGGAGGCCACCCATGCCTGGACGCGGCCGGCGGCGTCCACCCAGGCTCGTGCGGCGAGGCGCGCCGCGTTCCAGGGCCAGGACTCGAGCGCGTAGAGGTGCACGTCGAGGACCGCGCGGCCGCCGATCTCGCGCCGGTCCACGCGGGCGAATCCCAGCTCCTGGGCGGCGAAGATGCGCCGGGCCCGGGTCCTCGAGACCGAGCGCACGTAGCTTCCGCTCCCGGCGATCACGTGGAGGGGCGGGGCCGGCGACTCCATCCGCAGGAGCTGGAGGTTGTGCTCGTGGCCGGAGAGGAAGAGCTGGACGGGCACGCCGACCTCGGCGAGGAGCCTCCGCAGATCGCTCACGTAGCTGCGGTGGTGGTTGTTCCCCGGATCGGACATGGGGTAGTGGGTGGCGAGGACACGGAAGGGTCCCGCCGACCGCGCGAGGCACCGCGCGAGCTGCGCGGCCGCGCCCTCCTGCCAGAGCACCGATTCGAAGGTGATGAGGCTGACGCCCTCGCCGAGCTCGTACAGCTTCGCCTTGCGGCGCGAGATGTGCAGGTTCGGGATCAGATCGGGGAGCTCGTCGCACTGGAGGGTCGCGCTCTCGCGTGTGTGGTGGTCGTGGTTGCCCAGGACGGCGTAGACGGGCACCGCGTTGCAGGCTGCGCAGGCCCGGCTCAGCCCCAGGCGCGACTCCCCGCTGCGCGAGAGCTGGAGGAATGCGCGATACGGCACCGCCAGCCGGTCGCGAACCTGCTCCGCCATCTGCGCCTTCTCGAGACCGTGGGGATAGAAGTTGTCGCCCAGCAGAACGAGCCCGTCGCACGGGCGCCGGCGGTGCGCGGCGGTGAGGGCGCGGGCCACGCGGCGTCCGCTGGCCAGCCGGCCCATTCCGTGCGAGGGCTTGCCCGTATCGCCCACGGCGAGCAGCGAGAGGAAGGCGGGCCCGGCCTGGGGAGGGGCCCCCAGGCCGGGCGGAGCGACGGGATGGTCCCTTGCGGCACCCGCCGCCCCCAGGCCGAGCAGGGCTCCCGCAGCGCCCATGCCCGCCCCCGCCTTCAGGAGCCCGCGACGGGTCAGGCGGCTCACGGCAGGACGAAGCAGCTCTCGAGCGCCGTCCGGTTGCCGCTTGCCTCCCGGACCAGGATCTCGTACTTGACGGTCTCGCCACTTCCGATGATGTCCGTGAAGTCGCTCGGGACGAGGAAGGACGTCGCGCTCGGCGGGAGCGTCACATCGAGGCTGATCTCCTCGGTCTCCTCGTCGGCCACGACCACCTGCTGGTTCAGGACCTCGAGCGTCCCGGCCTCGCCCAGATCCGGATGCGATCCGGTCACCGCGTCCCAGGTGATCAGGACGGGCGTCGACGCCACCGGCAGCACCGCGTCGCAGTCCTCGGCTGCCGCGTTGCCTGATACCTCGACGTTCTCCGGCGGCGCCGGAAGCACGTGGGTCAGCTCGTCCTCGCTGCGCATCTTCTTGCGCTCGAGGGTCATGCCCCGAACGGTGTAGGTACCCTTCGGAAAGCGCTCGAAGAAGTCCTCCGGGTCCAGCTCGTCGAAGGGGGGCTCGGCGCTCTCGAACTCGATCTGGGTCATGCCCTGCTGCTGCAGCCTGCCCGAGGCACGCACCTTGAGGATGCGATTCCCGCCCGGATCGTGGATCCAGATCTTCCGCCAGGGATCCCCGTCGATCTCGGCGTGGATGCCCAGGTCGCCGTCCGTGTCGTTGAGTTCGAAGAACACGTTCGCGACGGCGAACGGGATCTTCTCGCCGGCCTGGGCCGTTCCGGTCCCCGTGAACGTCGCGATGGCGAGCCCGAGGGCCGTGAGGGCGATCTTGTGGTTTCCGCGCGCGTGCATGTCGATGCCTCCTTGTGCGCCGCCTCGGGATTCGTCCCGGCGGCTCTGGCGGGCTACAGGAGCAAGCGACGTGCCGTCGTCGCGCGGCCGCTGCGCGCTTCTCGCGCCTCCGATCGCGCCGGATCCGGCGGGCTCCTGCCCGATCCGGCAGGGAAGGCCCGGCGGGCTCCTGGCCCGAGCCGGCAGGGAAGGCCCGGCGGGCTCCTGCCCGATCCGGCAGGGAAGGCCCGGCGG
>JANQFA010000061.1 GCA_028278065.1 Myxococcota bacterium | reverse complement strand
GGGGCCGTAGTAGAAGAGCTTGACGAGGGTGTCGGCGATTGCCGTCTCGCGAAACACCCAGCTATTGAACACGGCCGCCGTGAGAGCTGTGAACAGGATCCCCGGGTAGTAGGAAAGTGCCACGCCGGACCAGTCGTGAAGAGCCGGGTCTTGCCGTAGCAGCGGCCACACACTGGGGAAGCGCATGTACTCGTGATCGGAGGCATGAGCCAGGAACGGATTCAGCACGGACATCTGCAGCGCGTCCTGGAGGACTCCGAGATACAGGAAGTGCACGCCTGCCGCTGCGCCAACGAGCGCGGCCGGTGCGAAGAACCAGGCCAGGAGGCGATCGAGACGCGCGACCGCGAAGGCCGAACGACCATAGACCGTCAAGGTCAGGATCACGCCCAGCATGGTGGCTGCGCCGTAGTCCTGCTTGCAGAAGACGCCGAGGCCGAACAGGGTTCCGGCCCCGGCCAGTGCACGAACATGCCCGCGTTCGAGGAAGCGAAGAAGCAGGAGGAGTGCAAGCAGGAAGAGGAGCAGGGCCGTCGTGGAGTAGCTGTAGATCTGCCAGTGGGGGAAGGCCCAGATGCGGTAGAGCCAGATGGCGCCGACGCCGAGGGCCACGAAGGCCGGGCGCAGCCATCCGCGGAGCAGGACGGCGAACGCCGCGGCGAATGCGGCGAACTCGATCGCGACTACCCAGCGCGCGACGAGCAGTGACGGCTCGACGACGCGGTACACGAGCGACAGGAGGTAGAACGCGCCGGGAAGGGGGTAGATGGTCGCGTCCCTGTAGAGCACGCCTCCCTTCGCCACCAGATCGGCGAAGTGGACCACGTGCCCCTCGTCCATCATGCTCAGCCAGCGATCGAAGAACGGAAGCTGGAAGAGCAGCGTCGCGACGCCGACACAGACGGCGATGCCGATCGGTCGCTGGAGGAGCGAGGGCATCAGGGGCGCGACGCCTCCGTTCGATCGAGGACGATGGCGTACGCCGTTCGTGCAGTGTCCGCGTACGCGATCTCCAGCTCGCCTCCCGGCGATGTGCGTGCATGGTGGTCGAGGGATTCCCTGAGGGCGGCGGGGCGCGAGGTGTCCGCCGGGTGGTGCAGGAGGATCGTCGTGAAGCCGAGGGCGCGGATCGCTTCCAGCGCGCCGGGGTCCGGGAGTGCCCTCCGCAGCGACCACAGTCGCGCATGGTGTGCGGGCCGGAACGAGGCCATGCAAGCCGACGTAGGTCGGTGGTGGAAGGCCGTGCGAAGCACGGCCAGTCCCTCGCCGATCACCGCAGGGGGCCCCGGCTCGGACCAGATCTCGAGAAGAGGACCCTGATTGCCGCGGCCATCGAGCTGCTCGAAGAAGCTCAGGGACTCGTCACTGGGCCCGATGTCATGCTGGAGGTAGCGGGTCCCGGGCGGAATCCCCGGGAGGGGTGGACGTACCGTGTCGACGAAGGCGGCGAGCACCAGGCCGACGCCGATCCAGGTTCGCGAGCGGGGCGGCGCGAGGCGCAGTATCGCGGCGGCCCCCAGGCCCGCCAGCGCGGCGAGCGCCAGGTGCACTCCCGAGAAGAGCGCTGCCGGTGAGCGGATCACGTCGAGGCCCGGCAGTAGCGGAACGACCGCGAACCAGGGGTTCGGAAGCTCGAACGGGCGGGGTCTCCCATTCGCGACGGCCTGCTGGACGTCGCCCAGATTGCCGCCGGCCGCGAAGACCATGCAGAGCGCGCCCCCTGCGAGGAGCACCCAGCGGCAGTCTCCGAGGGCGGGTGTCCGGCTGCGTCGTCCGGCGAGGATCACTCCCGCCAGCGCCAACAGGACCAGCACCGGCCCCAGCGCGAAGCGCTCTCCCGGCGCCATCCACGCGTAGGGAAAGAACGCCTGGAAGGTCCTCACCGAGAGGGTGCCCTCGGCGCGCAGATCGAGATAGGCGGCGTGGAAGAAGATGGCCACGAGTGCGCCGGCCGTGATCGCCGGGAGGGTCCGGAGAGCAACCGGCCAGCGCAGCCCGAAGCGTGCGATCAGCCATGCCCCGGCCGGGATGGCGAGCAGGAACGCGGCCAGCAGGGGGTAGGGGCTCCCGAGAGCCTGGAGGGCGACGACGCCGGCGAGCCCCGCGGCATCGCGGGTGCGCGCGTGCACGAAGAGTCTGTGTGCGAAGAAGAAGGCGAGGACCGTCCAGGCCCCGTCCCACACGAAGAAGTGTGCGGGGTCGTGGGTCTTGATCGGGTGGAATCCGTACAGGAGCCCCGCGACCAGGCCGGCCGCGCGGCTGCCCGAGAGGTCCGATACCAGGAGGTACATGCAGAGCGCGGACAGGACGAAGGTGAGGAGCACGACGGCATTGAAGATCGCAATGGGGTTCCGGGTCACGAGCTGCACCGGAACGCCGATCAGGCCCTGGACGATCAGCGGCTCGCCCAGGGCGAGCGCCCGCTCGGCGGGGTAGCACTGCTCGATGTCGAGCAGTCGCCAGGGCCGTGTCACCAGCGTGCGTGCGTTGCGGGCGATGAGCGCGGTGCCGAAGCGGAGGTCGTTCTCGAGCAGCCAGAAGTCGTCCGGGGGGACGTGCTTCTCCGAAGGCGGGCTGAGCAGGACCCCGCGGGTAGGATCCGGAAGGAGGCTGTGCCCGAGCAGCAGCGTTCCAGACCCGAACACAAGGACGAGAGCCGCGACGGTGACGAACCGCCCCTGCGTGGCTTTCCTGCTCGGCTCCATCGGGCGCACAAGAGTATCGGCATCTCCCTCCGGAGGCGTAGTGCGTACTCGCGGCGGGCCTCTCCCCGCGGGGACAACACCTTCCGCCCAGCGGGGCCACTCACCAGGAAACACGCAGGTAGAGTGGGCGGATGGCATTGCTCAGTGCAGATCAGTACCGGGAGTCGCTGCGCGACGGGCGCAGCATCACCTACCGCGGACGCAGGGTGGACGACGTCACCGCCGACCCGGAGCTGCGGGTCGGGGTCGAGCTGGCGGCGCTCGACTACGACCTCGCCCACGAGCCCGACCACCGCGAGGTCGCGGTCGTCAAGGATCCGGAGACCCACGAGGAGATCAGCGCCTACTACCAGGTCCCGCGCGGCCCGGACGATCTCCTGGCCCGCTCCCGATTGATCGAGCTGGGGACCGTGCGCGGCGGCACCATCCCGCCGCTCATCAAGGAGATCGGGACCGACGCGCTCTTCGCCCTGCTGCGGGTGCTGGAAGGCGAGGCTCTCGAGCGGGCGCGCGTCTTCTACCGACACTGCGCCGATGGCGACCTGGCCGTGGCCGTGGCGCAGACCGACGTGAAGGGCGACCGGTCCGTCCCGCCCCACGCCCAGCCGGACCCGGACGTCTACCTGCGCGTGGTGGATCGCAACGCCGAGGGGATCGTCGTGCGCGGGGCCAAGGCCCACACGTCGGCCAGCGCGAATGCCCACGAGATCGTCGTGCTTCCCACGCGGGCGATGGGACCCGACGATGCGGACTGGGCCGTGTCCTTCGCCGTCCCGGTCGCGACGCCGGGGCTGCATCTCTACGTGTCGCCTTTCTCCGGCGGAGATCGCAACGACTTCGAGTTCCCGCTCTCGCATCGCGCGAAGATGCTCGAGTCGTTGACGGTGTTCGATGACGTTCTCGTTCCCTGGGAGCGTGTCTTCCTGCTCGGCGAGACCGCGCTGGCCGGACCGCTGGCGCTGACCTTCGTCGAGTACCATCGCTTCACCGCGGTCTCCTACAAGCTGCCGCTGCTGGATGCGTTCGTCGGCTCCGCCGCGGCCATCGCGGAGATGAACGGTGTCTCCCGCGCCGGGCACGTCCGCGACAAGGTGGCGCAGCTGATCGCGTACGCCGAGACGATCCGGGCGCTCACCGAGATGGCCGCGCTGCGCGGGCGGGTGGGCCAGCACGGCATCGCCTACCCGGATCCGCTCACGACCAACATGTGCAAGTACACCTTCGCCACCCGCTATCACGAGGCGGCGGCGCTGGTCCAGGAGTGCGCCGGCGGGCTCCTGGTGACCGCGCCCGGGCGGGAGGATTGGGAGTCGGAGACGGTCCGGCCCGTCCTCGAGAAGTACTTCCGCGGCGCGGCGCCGGCGGAGGACCGTCTGCGCATGATGAACCTCATCGCGGACCTCACCGCCCGCGACTTCGCCGGCTACCACGCGGTGCTCGCCGTGCACGCCGAGGGCTCCATCGAGGCGGAGAAGCTCCAGATCCTGCGCTCCTACGATCTCCCGGGAGCGGTGGGGCTGGCTCGCCGGTTCGCGTCGATCGACTGAGGTCCAGCGCATCCATGCCCGACGCGATCCTGATCATCCCGGCCTACAACGAGGCGGGTCGGCTCGAGAGCGTGCTCGCCGATGTGGCGAGCGTGGCGCCGGGTTTCCGGGTGGTCGTGGTCGACGACGGGTCGGAGGATGGAACGGCTGAGCTCGCACGGCGCGCCGGCGCGTTCGTCCTGCGGCATCCCTTCAATCTCGGCTACGGCGTCGCCCTGCAGACGGGGTACAAGTACGCCCTTCGCAGCGGGGCCTCGCTCCTCGTCCAGATGGACGCAGACGGACAGCACGCCGCGCGCGACATCGCGCGACTCGTCGAGCCGATCCGCCGCGACGAGTGCGACCTGGTCGTCGGGTCCCGCTTCCTCGAGGCGACGGGCTACCGCCACGGCCCGCTGCGGACGATCGGCCGCTGGCTCTTCGGCGGCCTGGTCCGGCTGGCCGGGCTTCGGATCAGCGACCCGACCTCGGGCTTCCAGGCGATGAACCGCCGCGTGCTGGAGGTCTACGCGGCCGATTTCTTCCCCACGGACTACCCCGACGTGGACGTCCTGCTCGCGGCGTACAGGCGTGGGCTCCGCGTCGGCGAGTGCTCGGTGCGGATGTCGCCTGGCCCGCGCTCATCCTCGCTGCACGGCGGGCTGCGCACCTTCTACTACGTATACAAGATGCTGCTCTCCACCTGGTCGGCGGCGACCGCGGCGGAGCTCGGCCTGCAGAAGAGGTGAGGACTCGATGAGCAACGCCGAAGAGCTCGCCCGGCTTCGTGAGCTGTTCCTCTCGGCGCCGGAATCGGAGGGTACGCGCTGGCTGGCGATCGGTCTGAGCTTCACCCTCTTCGCCTCGGTGCTCTGGATGGTACGCCGGCGCGTGCTCCGCGAGGAGTACACGCCGATCTGGATGGTGGTGGCCGCCTCGCTCCTGGTGATCAGCCTGCGCATCGACGTCCTCCAGGCGCTGACGCGGTCCCTGGGCGCCTGGACGACCAGCTCGACCCTCTTCTTCCTGGGCGAGTTCTTCCTCGTGCTGATCTGTCTCAACTACTCCGTGCGCCTCTCTCGCGCGAGCGTCCAGCTCAAGAACCTGGCGCAGGAGGTGGCCCTGCTGAGGGCCGATCTCGAACGGCGGCCGGGAGGGTGAGCTTCGCCCGCCGCTGCGGTCGCTCCGCGATCGCGCTCTTCGCGCTCGTCTGGGGGCTCGCCGCCTGCTCGGCCGGAGAGAGCGCTCCGCCGCGACCGGACGTGCTCTTCATCCTCATCGATACGCTGCGTGCGGACCATGTGGGGACGTACGGCTACGCGCGCGACACGACCCCGACCATCGACCGGATCGCCGAGGCAGGCGTGGTCTTCGAGGAGGTCGTCTCCCAGTCGTCGTGGACCCAGCCGTCCCTGATCAGCCTGTTCACCGCGCGCTATGCCATCGAGTTCGCGGGCAACAAGCCGTTCGCCGTGCTTCCGGAGTCCGCCACGACCCTGGCCGAGCTGTTCCGGGCGGGCGGATACGCGACGGTGGCGATCGGAACGAATCCTCATACCCACGAGTCGCTGGGTGTCATGCAGGGATTCGAGCGACAGCACCTCGACCTCAAGGCCCCGGCCGACTGGGTCGTCGATCGGGCCATCGAAGAGGTGGACACCGCGCTGTCGGAGTCCGAGCGCAGGCCGCTCCTCCTGTACCTCCACTTCATGGACGTGCACATGCCTCTCGAGCCCCCGCCGCCCTACGATACGCGTTTTCCCGGCCTGGACGGCCGGGCGCGACAGCCGGCCCACGGCTCGTACATGATCCCGATGAACCGGCGGGACGACGCCGAGTTCGTCCGCAACGCCCGCAGCCACTCGATCGCGCTCTACGACGGTGCGCTGCGCTTCGTCGACGACCAGATCGCGCGGCTCCTCGACCACATGGCGGAGCGAGGCCTGACCGACGAGACGCTCGTCGTGGTCACGTCGGACCACGGCGAGGCGCAGTGGGACCACGTCGAGCTGGAGAGGAACCTGGGTGTGCGCAAGACCGAGACCTTTCTGGGCGTCGGCCACGGCTACGCCCTCTTCCCGGAGCTGCTGCGGGTTCCGCTCGTGATGCGGATCCCGGGCCAGAAGGCACTCCGGGTGCCCGAGCAGGTGCGGCTCCTCGACGTCGCGCCGACACTGCTTGCTGCTGCGGGAATCGACACGAGTGGCTTCGAGCCGGTGGGCGTGGATCTCCTCGCCGGGCGGGCCGAGGGCGAGCTTCCCGCCCTGAGCCAGACCCGCGGCGAGGACGTCCCCCAGGTCTCGCTGAAGCGGGACGCCCTCCAGTACCTGCGCCTGCGTGACGAGGAGTACCTCTTCGACTGGGGTCGTCCCGGGATGCCGGAAGTGTCCGCAGCGCACCCCGATGTGATCGAGCGGATGGGACGGGAGGTCGATGCTCTTCTGGGGGGGATCCCCGAACGCGAGCCCGAGGCCGTCTTCGTGCCGCCCGAGCTCCTCGAGGCCCTCGCCGCACTGGGATACGCCCAGGCCGCCGAAGGAGAGCAGGGCGCCGAGGGCGAGGCGGCCGGCGGAGCGGTCCCGGACGTTCGCTGAGCATGCGATGTGCACGAGAGGCGCAGAATGGCTGCAACGACACCCGTCCGGCCCGGTTCGACGGACCGTGAGCCGAGCCACTTGGGCTAAACTACCGGGTTCGACTGGAACCAGCTGAGCGAAACCATGTCCCCCGCGTCCGAACTCCAGCCCGACGCGATCCGCGAGGTCGTCGACTGTCCCTTCTGCGGCAGTGCGAGCCGTCGTCCAGTGACGGCGCCGGTGCTCGACGGCGAATGTCACAGCCTCGCGGAGCCCTGGCAGTCGATGCGCTTCCAGATGGTGGAGTGCGCGGACTGCGGGACGCTCTACCAGCGTGTGCGGCCGCGGCGCGAGGACATCGGCCAGTTCTACAGCAGCGAGTACGACTGCTACGAGTCGCTCGTCCAGCGCGGCCCGATCGTTCGGACGCTCGCGCAGATCACCGCCCGTCAGCTCGTCAAGAAGGTCGAGCGGCTGCGGCCCCCGGAGAACGACGTCTTCGTCGACTTCGGCTGCGGCAGCGGTACCTGGATGGAGCTCCTCGCCAGCATCGACGCGCCCTGGAAGATGGTGGGCACGGAGATCTCTCCCGACCTGATTCGCGAGGTCGAGGCGCTCGGCTTCAGCGGCCATGTCTGCGACGACTCGGACATCGAGAAGTGCTTCGAGCCCGAGTCCGTGGGTATCTTCCACATGAACCACGTGATCGAGCACGTGCAGAGCCCCCTGCAGCTCTTCCGCAAGCTCCACGACCTGCTGGTTCCTGGAGGCATCGTGATCGGGCAGACGCCCGACGCCGACTGCCTGGAGCGGCGCATCTTCGGCGACCACTGGGTGCAGTGGCACCTGCCGCGACACCTCGTGATCTTCGACAAGGTCTCCATGCGCAAGCACGCGGAGGCGGCGGGTCTCGAGGTCGTCGCCCTGGACAGCTCGCCTTCGGGCGCGGTCATGTGGGGCGCGTCCACGCTCAAGTGGTGGGCGGAGCGCCGCGGACGTCCGTACCGCGTCACGCGCGAGCCGCTGCATCCCTACCTGATGCTGCTCTTCGCACCCTTCTCCTTCGTCCAGTCCAAGGTGGCGAACACGAGCCACATGGACTTCGTCCTGCAGAGACCCCGCTGAGCTCGGAGCCGATTCCCCATGTCCGCGACTCCCGCGCCCCCCCCGACCGCCGAGATCCGCGTCAGCGACCTGCCGGAAGAGCTGCGCCGCGTCTCCGCGTGGCGAGGGCCCTTCGATACGGCATGGACCTGGCTGGCCATCGCGGCCGTGGCGCTCGTCTGCGGGGCGCTCGGCGGAGCCTGGTACGTCCTGGGCGTGGTTCTCGTCGCAGGGCTGCAGAACCACCTCATGGTCCTCTGGCACCACAGCATCCACACGAACATGCATCCGCGTCGCGAGGTCAACGACGCGATCGGGCGCTGGCTCTTGATCTCGCCGATGGGGCAGCCGGCCGGGATCATGCGCCGCGCCCACATCACCCATCACGCCCACCTGGGTGAGGAGCAGGACCCGGACCGCTGGTACTACGACCTGGACCTCCACGGGCGGCGGCGACCGTGGGCCCTGATCGGCTGGCTGGCCGTCAACTGCCTCGGCGGTCTCATCGTGCCGCAGATCCGCAAGGCACTCACCGGACGCCGGGATGCGACCGTCGATCCGGGGACCGAACGCGGACGGCGGGATCGGCGGGATCGGCTGGCCGTCGTCGTCTGTCAGGTGGCTCTGTTCGCGGCCTTCTGGGCCCTGACCGGGACGTGGTGGGGCTACCTCGCGCTCTGGGCCCTTCCGCTCGTGACTCTCGGCAGCGGGCTCAACTGCCTGCGGACCGCCCTCGAGCACGCCGATGCGTCGGATCCGCCCCATCGCGACTACTCGTTCCGCTCCAATCCCGTCGAGCGCTTCTTCGTGGCGCCCTTCTGCATGAACTACCACTGGGAGCACCACAAGCTGATGACCGTCCCCTACTACCGCATGCCGGAGCTGCGCCGTCTTCTCCTCGAGCGCGGCGAGTACGGAGACGGACGGATCGTGGACTCCTACCTGGGTCGGCTGCGCGACGTCACCAGCGCGCTGCGCGCCTGACCCGGTTCACTTCCGATCGAGACCAGGCCGTGGGCGACCGACTGCGCATCCTGATCCTCAACGAGCGGGACCTGGCGAACCCGCGCGGGGGCGGCGCCGAGGCCCACGTGTGGGAGATCTTCGGGCGGCTCGCGCAGCGAGGTCACAGCGTCAGCGCCCTTGCGGTGAGCTTCGAAGGGGCGGCTGCGGAGGAGCGTGTAGACGGCATCGACGTGCGGCGTCTCGGCTCGCTCCCCCTCTACTACCCGCGGGCCATGCTCGCCTGTGCTCGGTCCACCCGCCGCGGCGAGGTGGACCTGGTGGTCGAGTGCCTGAACAAGCTCCCGTTCTACGCCCCGGTCTACTCGAAGGCCCCCGTGCTCGGCATCTGCCACCACCTCTTCGGGAGCGCGGCCTTTCTCCAGGTACCCTGGCCGATCGCCGCCGCCGTGTGGATCGCGGAGCGCCCGATCCCCTGGCTCTACCGATGTCCGTTCGTCGCGATCTCGGACAGCTCGAAGGACGATCTGGCGGAGCGCGGCGTCCCGCGCGAGCGGGTTCGCGTCATCCCCTGCGGCATCCGGCCGCCCCAGGCCACCCCGTCGGCCAGCGCCGGGAGCCGGCCGCCTCTCGTGGTCTACGTCGGGCGCCTCGAGGCCTACAAGCGCGTGGACGTCCTCCTGCGTGCGATGGCCCGCCTGCGCGAGCGCTTCCCGGACGCCGAGACGGCGATCGTGGGCCGCGGCCAGGCCCGAGAGCCCCTCGAGCGGCTCGCCCGGGACTTGGGGCTCGCCGATCGCACCCGTTTCGTCGGCTTCGTCAGCGACGCCGAGCGCGACTCCCTGCTCGCGGACGCGCGTGTGTGCGTGTGTCCATCGGTGAAGGAAGGGTGGGGGCTCACGGTGATCGAAGCCAACGCGCTCGGGACCCCGGTCGTCGCGACCGACGCCCCGGGGCTCCGCGACTCGGTCCGGGACGAGATCACCGGGTTCCTGGCGCCGGAGGGTGACGTCGACGCCTTCGCCACACACATCGCCAGTCTCCTCGGCGACGCGCCGCTCGCCGACCGGATGGGCCGCGAAGGCGAGCTCTGGTCCAAGCACTTCGACTGGGACCGGGTCGCGCCCGAGGTCGAGCTGATCGCGCGCGACCTGGTGGCGGGCCGCTGGGACGCCGGAGAGGGCGCGTGACCGCGCAGTGGGCCCGGCGCGCGCTTCCCTTCGTGGGAAGCCTGGTGATCCTCGCGGTGCTCGCGGCGCGCGTGGACCTGGGCGGGGCCGTTGCCGCCGTGGATGCGCGCTCGGCCACCCTGCTCGGCCTGGCGCTGCTGGTCTATGGCGGGGTCTCGCTGGTGCTCGAAGGTCTGGCGCTGGCTCGGCTCCTTCCCCAGACGCGGCTCTCGCTCGCGACCGCGATGCGGATCAAGGCGGCCAGCTATCTCCTCGCCGTCCTGCACTTCACCCTGGGAATGGGGGCGCTCACCCTCCTGCTCAGGCGCCGGGCGGGAACCGACATCGGTCGCGGCGCCGGCGCCGTCCTGCTGCTCGCAGCGCTCGACCTCGGGGTGCTGATCGCCCTCTGCCTCCTCTGCGTCGCCTGGACCGGAACGGGCGCCGCCGAGGTGCGCCTCTCGGTCGTGATGGGGGCAGCGCTGGCGATGATGGTGGGCTTCGTTCTCGTCCGGACGCCCCGCTCCCTGGGCGGCCCGCTCGATCGCATGCGCGCGCTGCCGGTCTTCGAGGCCCTGGCGGCCACGCCGCTCCCGCGCCTCGTCGAGGTGGCCTTCCTGCGTCTCCTGTTCGTGGTCACCCTCGTGGGTCTGGTGAACGCTGCGCTGCGCTCCTTCGGGATCTCGGTTCCGGTGCCGGACCTGGTCGTCGGGGTCACCATCGCGGCGCTGCTCTCGGTGCTGCCGATCGCGTTCGGCGGCCTCGGAACGGGCCAGGCCACCTTCCTGTGGGTGTTCCGGGACTACGCCGACCAGGAGACCCTGCTCGCCTGCAGCCTGCTCCTGTCCATCGGGATCATCGCCATGCGCGCCACCATGGGAGCGGTCTTCGCGCGCGAGTACGCGCGCGAGGCCCGGGAGCTCGCTGCGGCGGAGGCGCTCACCTCGTGAGCGCACGGATGCCCCGCGGGGGCGCGACACTTTGCCCCTCGCCAGGGGACTCATGGTGTGGGAGACGACTCCCGTGGTAGCGTGGCAGAACGTCTCTGCAGCGCTGAGTGCGGCTGGCCGACCCCGGAGAGCCCGATGCGGATCCTGCTCCTGAAGCCCTATCAGCCGGTCCACGGCTGGCTCGCAGCCCCTCCTCTGGGGCTCCTCTACCTCGCCTCTTC
>JANQFA010000046.1 GCA_028278065.1 Myxococcota bacterium | reverse complement strand
CCGCCCCGCATGCACTCACCTACGCGGGTTAGAAACGGAACGGAGACCACGGCTTCCAGCGAGCCGGGTCCATTCCTCGAAACACAACCCTCAGCTTGGCCGCCACCTCCGCGCGATGCGCGTCCAGCCAGCCGCAGGCGCACCTCGTAGCCGTTGCCCGACTCGAGGAAGTCGTAGAGCCGGTACACGAGCCCTCCTCCGACCGGCCAGCCTTGTTATCCTCGTGCGGGGAGGCCGCTCCAGCGTCGATGCACCGCAACAAGGCCGCTCCCCTCCTGCTCGCGGCGCTGCTCCTCGGCTCGCCGGCCTCGGCCCGCGAGGAAGCGCCCGCGGACGGACGCGCCGTGATGGCCCGGGTGGACCAGCGCCCCCGCGGAGCCGACGAGCTGGTGCGCGCCACCTGGCGCCTGGTGGACAAGCGCGGCGGCGAACGCGTCCGCGAGACCCGCTCCTGGTGGCAGGACGCGCGGAGCCGGGAAGACGGTCTGCACAGCAAGCGTCTGATCCTCTTCGACGCGCCCGCGTCGATCCAGGGCACCGGATTCCTCGTGCACGGCCGCTCGGACCCGGCCCAGGAGGATCTGCGCTGGGTCTACCTTCCGGCGGTGCGCAAGGTGCGTCGGATCGCGGGCGTGGACCGGGACAAGCTCTTCGCCGGAACCGACTTCACCTATGAGGATCTCGGCGAGCGAGACGTGGACGAGGACACGCACGCGCTGCTGCGTTCCGAGGAGATCGACGGGCGCCTCCACCACGTCGTGGAGTCGCGGCCGCGCGGAGAATCCGCCTGGTCGCGCCGGGTGCAGTGGGTCGACGCGGAGCGCTGGGTGATCCGGCGCGCGGAGTTCCACGACCAGGCGAAACGGCTCGCCAAGATCCTGGATGCCCGCTGGCGGGAGGAGGACGGAATCTGGTTCTGGCACCGGCTCGAGATGCAGAACCTGCGGCGCGGCTCGCGCACGATCGTGGAGGTCGAGGAGACCGAGCACGATCGGGGTCTCGCCGACGACCTGTTCCACGAGAACACGCTCCGGCTCGGGGTGCCCTAGTCTCTCGGACATGAGGGGGAGGGGAGCCGCGCTCGGGTGCGCGCTGGCGTGGGCCGCTGCGGGCGGCGCAGCGGCGGCGCCCAGCCTCGACGGCACCCTTCTCCTGGAGACCGACACGGCCTGGCGGGTGTACTCGCCCCGCGTCGCGCAGAAGTCGCAGAACCGCATCGAGCTGGACCTGCGCGCGCGCCTGGGTGCGGGCTGGCGGGTGCGCGGTCTGGGACGCCTGCTCTACGACCCGGTCGGTCGCCTGGTCGGCCGCGATCCGGACTTCGCCCAGAGCCCGGTGGACCGCTGGCAGGTGGCCGGCTCGCGCCACCTCGAGGCCGAGCTCCGCGAGCTCTACGCCCACTGGTCGGGTCGTCTGCGCGGGGCGCGCATGGACGTGCGCCTGGGCAAGCAGCAGGTGGTGTGGGGCCAGTCCTTCGGGTTGCGGGTGCTGGACCAGGTCAACGCGCAGGACTTCCGGGAGTTCATCCTCGACGACTTCGTGGATGCGCGCACCCCCGTGTGGGGGGCGCGCGCGGACGCCGTCGTGTCCGGCTGGTCGCTCCAGGGGCTCTGGTTCCCGGACTTCGAGCCGGACGTCCTGGCCGACCCCGAGAGCGAGTTCGCCCTCGACCCCGAGCTGGAGGGACTCCTGCCCCCCCTGCTCTCCCCGAGCGGCGCCCCTCCCGCCCCCGCCTTCGCTGGCGACGACCTCCCCGACGATGGCGATCCCTCGAGCTGGGGCTTCGGTCTGCGCGCGGGGCGCACGGTCGGCGAGTGGGATCTGTCTCTTCACTACTGGGACCGCCTCGACTCGCGCGGAGTCTTCGAGCGGACGCTGACGCCCCTCCCCGGAGACCGCGGACGGCCGGTTCCGGTCAACGTCTTCGAGCGTCGCTTCCCGCGTGTGCGCAGCCTGGGGTTCGCATTCGCCACCACCGTCGGCGAGCTGGCGGTGTGGGGCGAAGGGGGACTGAGCTTCGGACGCCGCTTCGTCACCAACGATCTCCTCGAAGCGGACGGCACCGTCTCGCGCCCGGAGCTGCAGTACGCGCTCGGCATCGACTGGGTGGCGCACGATCAGCTCTTCGTCAACGTCCAGCTCATCCAGTTCGTGATCGTCGACCACGACCGCGCGATCGACTTCCCCGCGCACCGCGAGTTCGTCTCCGCGCTCTTCCGCGCCGACCTCCTCGGCCAGCGCCTCTTCCCGCAGCTCTTCGTCCTGTACGGAGTGCAGAAGCACGAGTCGCTGATTCGCCCGTCGATCGAGTGGCAGGCCACCGACCGCCTGTCGGTCACCCTGGGCGCCGACCTCTTCACCGGCCCTCGGGACGGCCTGCTCGGGCAGTTCGACAGCGACCGCCAGTGCGTGCCGGTCCAGGCGGGTCTTCCCCTGCCCGGCTCCGGCGGCTGTCTGTACGACCCGCCTCCCGGCCGTCCCAGCCGGCTCTTCGTGCGCCTCCGCTACGAGTTCGGCTTCCGCTTCCGGCCGGGCAAGCGCTAGAGCGTCGGGGCGCGAGACGCTCGGCCTAGCGGGCCGGATCCGCGCAACAGGGCGGTCTGCATGACGCGCGCAACAGGGCGGTCTGCACGACGTGCAGCACGGCCCAGAAGAGATAGACACCCGGCGCGAAGAGCAGGGCTCGCAGCGGGTGATCCCAGCCGACGGGTGCTGCCAGCACGAGTGCCGCGACCAGGACGGGCAGCAGATGGACGCCTACGAGGCGGGCCGTCTCGCGGCGGGCCTCGCCCCGGTTCCGGCTCCGGCGCACACGCCACACGGAGACGAGCAGCCAGGACACCAGGTGATGGAGCGTCCAGGCCCCGAACACCTCCACGAAGCCCAGCCAGCGCGTGAGATCCCCCGGAAGGGCGACCGTCCCGAGGACCAGGGCGGTCCCTGCGCGGCCCGATCCGGAGCGGAGCAGCCAGAGGCCGCACCCCAGCGCGAGGCTGCGGGCGGCCCATCCCAGCGGCTCCGACAGGCTCTCCAACGAGGACCAGGCCGCGGAGGGCGAGACGGTCTCCGAGGGAAGCGACGCCGCGAAGAGAGCGCAGACCCAAGCCGTGACCCCCGAGGACACCGCCCCCGGCGCGAGCGTGCCGATCCCCACGACGCCCCGCCCATCGCGCTCCCAGGCCAGGTCGTTCTCCACCGCATGCCACACCGAGACCACCAGGAGGGGCGCCATCAGGGTCGGCCAGACGCCGAGCGCCCACAGCCAGGCCACGAGGAGGAGCGCCAGGGTGCTCAGCGCGAACGCCTGGCCCCGGCCGCTGCGCAGGAGGCCGGGAACGCGACTCGCCAGGCGCTCCCACCCGAAGACGGCGCCGCCCAGGAGATGGCCGTAGCCGAGGGTGACGACGAACAGGTAGAGCGCTGTCGCCCGCTCGGCGGGATCGGGAATCGCCCAGCGCGCCCCACCGAGGGCGAGCAGCACGATCCCCGCCGAGGCGAGGCGGAGCCCGGCGACACCCCGCGGTCCGCAGCTCAGCCCTCTCCGCTCGGCTGCCCGATCGGAGTCACCTCTCACGGTCCCGCCGCAGCCCGGCCAGCTCGCCCTCGAGGCGATCCACGATCGCGCCGAACGCACGCCGCTGGAACGAGATGATCGCGCCCGACCAGCACATGGCGGCCATCGCGGCCCGGAAGGCGGCGCCTTCGATCGTGTCTGCCAGCGGTACGAGGGCGACGAACACCGCCGCAGCCGCGGCCCAGGCGATCATCGTCCACCGGTGCGGACGCCTGCGAAGCCAGCGTCTCGCGATGCGCGCGGCGGTCGACTCTTCCATGGCTCCTCCTGACGATCGGGCTCAGGGACGGTCGCGGCGGGCCCCCTCGCGGAGCCACGCCAGGCCGAGGACGAGCTGGGTGCACACGAGGCCGACGACGAGCCAGCGGGGAATCCGCCCGGGCGTCGCGAACGGACTGCAGACCGGGATCGTGCCCGGAGACGGGCTCGGGCCTGGACCGGGACCGCCGCTCCCCTCCCCTTCGATCCCGATCACGTGACCCACCGGGTGCGCGGGCAGCGCCTCGAGCGCGACCCCGGCGAAGCCCACGCGTACGCTGGCCGCGAACGGCTTGATCAATCGGCGCTGCACCCGATCGGCCTCTCGCGTGAAGGCACCCACGATGTCCAGAACGGTCCTGTCCCCCTCCCAGGGGAATCCGCCACCTTCGGATACGATCTCGAGAGCCGCCGCCACGACGGCGAGGCCGGCCGCGCCCGGCACGCCGAGCAGCATTCCCGATGCGGCCGAGAAGGCGACGGCCGCGGCCCACTGCCCCGCCGTCGCTCCATGGAAGGTGCCCTCCAGGCCACTGGCGTCCCACCAGAAGAGCGGGTTCCCGTGGGCGTAGCCGTACTGGTTGACGAGCTGGAACACCGGGTCGGGCGCCAGGAAGCGGGCGGCCGCGGGGTCGTAGAGCCGCTGTCCGAGCAGGACCAGATCGTCGAGCTGGCGGCCGAGCGCGAAGCGGACCCGGTCGCTCCCGTCGCCCTGGACCCGGGCGACCCCGAACGCGTGGTGCCGATACAGCGCCCCGAGTCGACCGTCGCGATCCGTCGTGAAGGTGACGTTCCCACGCGGATCGAAGTGGCGGTAGAGCCTCTCGTCCGAGAGGAGCCCGATGCGGACCTCGCCCAGATCGAGCGCAACCGGACGCCCCGCCGCGTCCGCCTCGACCATTCCCCCGAAGCGCCGGGTGACCCGCCCCGGCGGTCCCTCCTCGGCCGCGGGGCGGCCGAGACCGTCCCACTCGAGCGCCCATGGCCCGAAGCCGGTCGCCCGTCCCGCCGCGTCCCAGGAGATGGGGTCGCGATTCCTCCGGACGACCCGGCCCGCCTCGTCGTAGTCGTACTCGTACAGCGAGGCGCCGTTCGACGCGCTGGTGACCCGGACCAGCCGATCCGAGGGGTGGGCGTACTCGAAGATGCCGCCGCCCAGGTGGGTCGGGCTGCCGATCCAGGACCAGCCCGTCAGCTCGCCTTCGCTTCCGGCCGTGCGTGGAGACCCGGCCAGGGCCAGGCACCACGACTCCTCCGCGCTCCTCACGGTCGCGTCGAAGGTCGAGGTCTCCTGGCGGAGGCAGAACGAACCACCCTCCCCTTCGTAGGCGGCCAGCGACGTCTGCGCGACCACGCTCCCGAGCGCATCCACCGTCTGCGAGGTCCGCGCAAAGCCTTCGCCCGGCGTGAAGCGCCGCACCAGGCCGTTGCCGTAGCCGACCTCGACGAGCCGTCCGCCGGCGAAGGTCCGCCGGGCCAGGGTGACTCCGTCCAGCGCGACGCGGCTCTGGCGCCCCGCCCCGTCGTAGGCGAAGTCGATCCGGGTATCGAGGCCGGAGAGCGGCTCGCGGAGATGCAGGCTGCGCATGCGCGAGCGCTCGTCCCACCCGATCGAGGCCGTCTCGCCCCCGGGATAGGTCACCGCCACCGGACGCCCGGCCGCGTCGTAGCCGTACGACTCGGCGCCCGCATGGACGCCGTCGAAGACCTGCGCCACGTGGCCCGCCTCCCAGGCCAGCCCGGCCGCCGACTCCGGCACCAGCGAGCCCTCCCCGTCGATCCGACCGGCCACCTGCCAGACCAGCCGGCCGGCGCCGTCGAAGAAGTGCTCGCGCCGCGCGCCGTCCGGCGCCTCGATCGCCGAGAGCCGTCCCCGGGCCGTCCACTCGAAGCGCGTGACCTCCCAGCCCCAAGGGCCGGCGTCCCAGCGCTCCGCGGGCCGGCCGATGGCGTCGTACACGAACGACGTCCCCGGACCGGGACGCGTGATCGACGCGATCCGGTGGTCGCTCCGGTAGTCGATCACGCACGGCGCGATCGACACCGTGTAGACGCCGAACTGCTCGACGAGATGGATGCGGCTCACGTTCCGATCCGCATCGAACTCGCGGCTGTACACGCCGGGCACGTCCGCCTCGATCGCCGCGCGCTGGAGCAGGTTGCCGACCCGGTCGAAGCGCCGATCGTACGAGTCGCCGTCCACGATCAGGCGCTCCGGGTGCCCGTGCTCGCCGTAGCGGTCGAACCCGAGGGTGCGCCCGTCCACGCCGGTCATGCTGGTCAGCTCTCCCGTCTCGGCGTACCCGAACCGAACGACCTCGCCGGCTCCGTTCTCGATCGTGACGGGACGCCCGGCCTCGTCGTAGAGAGAAGTGACGAGCGGACCGAGAGAGTCCCACACGCGCAGCCGTGGCGTCCTCAGTGGCGCGCGCCGGTCGCTCGCCGAGCGCAGATACTCGAACTCGACGACATTCCCGCTCGGCTGGATCTCGCGACGCACCTCGTCCCCTTCGAGGTGCCACGACCAGGTCGATCCGTCGGCCCCGACGTGCGTGACCGGGCGCCGGCCGGACCACGCCCAGGTCGCCACGTCACCGACCGGATCGGTGATCTCGACCACCCGCCCCATTGCATCGTGCAGATAGGTCGTCTCGTGCCCGAGCGGATCGGTCACGACGGTACGATAGCGGCCGTCCAGCATGGGCGACTTGCGGAGCTCCCAGCTCGGTGACTCCTCGCCCTCCGAGACGACCCGGAGGACGTCGCCAGTCCGCTCGTAGCGGGTCCGCTCGCCCTCGCTGCTGGTCACCGCCGTCAGGGCGTCGCCCGCGTACGCGTACCTGCGGCCGGGCCAGCCTCGCGCCACGTCGAGCGGGTCCTTCACGCCCACCAGCCGTCCCGCCGCGTCCCAGGAGTACTCCGTCCTCCGTCCCGCGCGATCCTCGATGGCCGCGAGCCGACCTTCGGGACCGTACTCCAGCTCGTAGACGGAATCGCAGTCGGCGAGCGCGCGGCACTGCAACACCTCGGCCGCGCGTCCATCCTGCCACGCCACCTCGATCCGCGGGTAGGCATCGCTGGCCCAGTAGATCGCGCGGAGGGCGCCGTGCTCGAACTCGTGCACGAGGCCACCCTTGGTGCGCACGGAGCGGTCGTCGACGAGCACCCACCATGTCCCCGGGATCGCCGCTCCGGGCTCCAGCGAGGCGAGGCCGTGACGCGCGCCCGTGTAGTCCACGAAGACGTCCCCGTCGTGGCGGATCTGGTGCGTCCAGAGCCACGCCCCGTCCGCCGAGTTCCAGGTCGCCCCGAAGCCGTGCCTTCCGATCAGCGTGTCGATGCTGAAGTCCTGGCGCTGGATGCGGAGGTTCAGACCCGCCGTGTCGACCCGCGCCCCCGGCACGGAGATCTCCCCGACGGCGCGCATCTCGTCGACCCCAGCCCTCTGCGCCAGGGGGCGGGGGTCGTCGACGCAGGACGACGCTCCAGCCAGGATCGAACCCATCAGTCCCAGGAAGACGGTGAACCACCTCACGTCTCTCTCCCACGGGACCTTCGCCGGGATGAATGGGGACTCGGGCCCGGGCAAGCCGCATCGCCGGAGTCGCAATCTGGTCGCCGACGCAAGCGGCGTGCCAGGCCGACGAGGCCTCTCGCTCGCGCCACGGCGCGAATCGTGAACCGGGTGTCGATGCTCTGCGAGAACCCGCGTTCATGTGACCGCTCGCCGGGCCTCGATCGCGAGCCACGCGTCGCCCCCCTCCCGCTCCTCGGCGGAGCGGGTGACCCTCAATCCCACGGCGCTGAGACTCGCCTCGACGGACGCGCGATCGGTGTCCAGGAGACCGGACAGGACGAGGGCGCCGCACGTCGAGACGCGCGCCTCCAGGCCCGGCAGGAGGGGGGCCACCTCGCGCCGGATCAGGTTGGCGACCACCAGATCGAACGGCGCGGCGTCCACGGCCTCGAGCGGACCGGTGAAGAAATGCGACCGACCGCCCAGGCCGTTGGTCCGCGCGTTGGCACGCGCCTCCGGTGCAGCCAGGGGATCGAGATCGAGGCCCACCGCAGACCCGGCGCCCAACGCCACGGCGCCCAGGGCGAGGACGCCCGAGCCCGTGCCGACGTCCAGGACGCGCGCTCCGTCGATCCGCCCGCCGAGCTCTGCGAGGGCTGCGTCGAGGAGCCGCAGGGCGAGGCGCGTGGAGGCGTGGTGTCCGGTCCCGAAGGCCTGCCCGGGATCCACGACCAGCACCGCGCGATCGGGCGCGGCGACGGCCTCGACGAACGACGGCCTCACGACCAGGCGGGGGCTCGCCACGACGGCCTCGAGACCCTGACGCCAGGCCAGCGACCAGTCCTGCTCGGGCACCGGCCGCGGCGCGGCGACGCGCGCCCGCCCGCCCACCTCCGCCGCGCAGGCGGCCGCGATCGCGTCCGCTCGCGCGGGCGGCGCGTACACGCGCAGACAGAGCCCGCCCTCCGCGGTGACCTCTTCGATCCCGAGGGCCCCGGCCTCCCAGGAGCACGCGGACACCAGCTCGCCGGCCTCCGCGTCGTCCACCCGGACGTCGATCCGCACGCTGCCCATGGGCGCATGATGCCAGAACGTCCGCGCGCCCCTCTTCAGATCCTCCTCAAGGCGAACACCTGGCCCGGATGCCCCGGCTCGGGACGGGCGCGGGAAAGGCGCGCAGGTGCGAATCGAACTCATTTGCAGTCGGCGGTGTCATAGCCGCGGAAATGCACCGGAATCCCACCCCGCGTCCCGCTTCCGGGACTCAAACTTCTGCGTGCGCGGCCGATGAGGCTGGAATGCCCCATCCCCTCCGTCCGGCGGAAGCGGCCGAGGCGGCCGCACAGCTGCGCAGCAACGTGGAGCTGGCCCTGCGCGGCAAGCCGGAGGTGGTGCGCCGCGCGGTCGAGACCCTCATCGCCGGTGGCCACCTGCTGCTCGAGGACGTCCCCGGCGTGGGCAAGACCACGCTGGCCCACGCCCTCGCCCTCTCGGTCGAGGCCAGCTTCCGCCGCATCCAGTTCACCAGCGATCTCCTGCCGGGCGACATCCTCGGGGTCTCGGTCCCGGAGTTCGTCGAGGGGCGCGCTTCCGGCTCCTTCCGGTTCCAGCCCGGCCCCCTCTTCGCGAACGTCGTCCTGGCGGACGAGATCAACCGGGCCAGCCCCAAGACCCAGTCCGCCCTGCTCGAGGCGATGAGCGAGGGCCTGGTGACCGTCGACGGCGTGCGACACACCCTGCCCCAGCCGTTCTTCGTCGTGGCCACCCAGAACCCGCTGGAGCATCACGGAACCAACCCCCTGCCCGAGTCCCAGCTCGACCGCTTCCTGATGCGCCTCCACATCGGGTATCCCGAACCCGCCGACGAGGCCGCCGTGCTCGTGGACGACCCTGCCGCGACCGCGCTCCCCGAGCTGGAGGCGGTGATCGATCGGAACATGGTGAGGGCGCTCGGAGAGATGGCGGCCGCCGTGAAGTTCGAAGAGAGCCTCGCCGCCTATCTCCTGGCCATCGTTCAGGAGACGCGCGAGAGCGAGCAGCTCGACGTCGGCGTATCGACCCGCGGCGCGGTGGCGCTGCGTCGCGCGGCGCAGGCGCGAGCCGTCGTGGACGGCCGCGACTACTGCATTCCCGAGGACGTTCGCGACCTCGCCATCGACGTCCTCGCGCACCGCGTGGTGGTGGATCCACGCGGCGGCGCACAGCGCAGCTCGGAGGAAGCCGAGTGGATCGTCCGCGACATCCTCGAGCGCGTTCCGGTACCGCTCTAGCGCGCAAGCTGCGGCCCCCGCGCACCCTGCGTCCCACGCGCGCGGGCTGGATCTTCTTCGCGCTGACCTTCGGCGTCGGCTTCGCCGCCCTGAACACCGGCAACAACCTCCTCTACCTGGTGCTGGCATTCATGCTCTCGTTCCTGGTGCTCTCCGGCGTCTTCTCCGAGTCGGCCCTGCGCGGCATCGAGGTGCGCCGACGGCTCCCGCGTGAGATCTTCGCGGGCCGGGGCGCGCCGGTGGCCCTGGAGATCCGCAACCGCCAGAGCCGGATCCCCTCCTTCGCCCTCGTCGTGGAGGATCTGGCCGAGAACGGCCGGACCCTGGGGCGGGTCTTCGCCCTGCGCGTCGATCCGCGCGGATCCGAGCTGCGCACG
>JANQFA010000045.1 GCA_028278065.1 Myxococcota bacterium | reverse complement strand
GTAGGGGCGCCCGGGGGAGGCTCTGTGCAACTGGGTCGGGGCGTTGACGGGGATGTCGTCTTGATGGCGCCTTCGCCGGTGGCGTGCCGGGGGCCTGCGCCACGCAGCTCGGGATGGAGAGCGCCGGGACCGTTCCGATTGCCTTGCGGGCTGCGGGTCGGTTGCACTCGGCACGATCCCTGCTCATGGGTGCGGCATGTCCCGCCACACCCCCCGTCTTCGCAGACAGCTCCTCCGCTATCCCGACCAGGCCTCGCTGGCCCGCGCCGCCGAGAACCTGCTCGACGACCCGATGGTCGAGAGCTGCTCGGTGGACGTCCCGCAGCTCCTCGTCGAGGTGGGCCTCGCCGCCCATGCAGTACGCCGCCAGCAGGACGTCTCCGACTGGCGCCGCCGCCACCGCCGCTCCGTCCGCTGAACCCGGTTCAGCCGGCGAGCGCCCGCAGCCGCCGGAACGGGTAGATGCCCGAGTCGTGGCCGTCGCTCCAGACGACCCGGATCGCGTAGCGGCCGACCGCCTCGATGCGCAGCGGGTGCACGTCCTCGGGCACGGTTGCCGGATCCAGGCGCGCCTCCCCGCTCCATTCGTCCACGCACGTGGCGCAGCTGCAGACCAGCCGCAGCTCGCGCACGGGATAGACGCTCTCGCGCCCATCCCCCCAGCGGATCATCAGCTCCCGGGGGGAAGCCTGGCGAATCTCCGCCGGCGTATGCGCCGCCACCTCGTCCATGTCCCCCCAATCTACCTACGCCCCGCCAGGGTGCCTCCCCTGAAGACGGAATCTCACCGGGCGAGGTCGCCCCCGGGCGCCGAGCCCATCCACTGCCGAGGCCACCACGAGCCTCCCCGGACGAGCGAAGCCCCCCGGAACGGCTAGCCTCGCCGCGCCATGGATGAGAACGCGATCGCGATTCTGGGCGGGACCGGGGACCAGGGACTGGGGCTGGCCCTGCGCTTCGCCAAGGCGGGCCGGCCCGTGGTCATCGGCTCCCGCAAGCTCGAGCGCGCCGAGGCGGCGGCCCGGGAGGTCCTCGAGGCCGTGCCGGGCGCCGACGTGGTGGGGCTCGAGAACGCCGAAGCCACCCCGAAGGCCCCGATCGTCATCATCTCGGTGCCCTTCGAGCACACCGCATCCACCGTCAAGGGCATCCGGGACGCCCTGGCCGAGGGCCAGATCCTGGTCTCGATGGCCGTGCCCCTGGCGACCGCGATCGGCGACGGCGCGATGCGAACCGTCGGAATCTGGCAGGGCTCCTGTGCCGAGCTGGTGGCCGGCCTGGCGCCCCGGGGCGTGGCCACCGTCTCCGCCTTCCAGAACGTGTCGGCCCATCGTCTCCAGCACCTCGATGATCCCGTCGAGTGCGACGTGCTCGTATCCGGCCCCAAGGAGCCCCGCGGCCGCGTGATGGAGCTCTGCGGGCTGGTGCCCGGGCTGCGCGCCGTGGACGGTGGTCCGCTCTCCAACGCGCGGATCGTCGAGGAGATCACGGCGCTCCTGATCGGGCTCAACGTCCGCTACAAGGTTCCGGAAGGACTCGGCATCCGCTTCACGGGGCTCCCCGAGGACGCCTGATCCGCGATGACGCAGCGCGCCAGCGCAATGCGTCAACCCCTTTCAAATCGAGCACTTGTGGATCGCCCTTCCAGTGCGGCCGTGGCCGGCGCAGGCGGGCGCGCGCCCGCTGGCGCGCTGAAACCCGTTCAGACCCGCCTACTTGTGGTATCCTCAGGGTTTCCATACTAGATGTTGTGGTTTTTACGTTGACTGCACCGGGCGCCGGGGGTATCACAGGTCTTCATGGGGATGTGAACGTCTCTCCGGCGGCCTGGGGGGGTTCTTGAACAAGGCGGTCGTTGGAGAGAGGGCGAGCTCGAGAAGGGATGGAGGACCCAACTCCTGCTCGGGGGCCCCGGGACTTCCCGGGGCCTCTCTCATCTCCGCTTCTCGAAGCGATCGAAAGGTGAAGGGGTCCTGGTTGAAGGGCACAGACACCAGCAGTCGCTGAGACCTGAAGCCGTTTTCCGCAAGCGCCCACGCACAGCGGAAGGCGGCTTCGCCATCTTCGGATCCATCGAACGGAACGGGTGAGGGGGAACGGTGAGCGAGAACGTGACCACGGAAGAGGGACGACATCTGCAGCCGGTCGGCAAGACCGCCAAGAAGCGCACCCAGGGGCCGAAGGGCATGCAGCTGGAGCGCTACTTCACGCGCGCGGGAGACGACCCGTTCGCCAGCGTGGAGTGGGAGCTGCGCAGCGCGAAGATCGCCAACGAGAAGGGCGAGACCGTCTTCGAGCAGACCGACGTGGAGATCCCGAGGAGCTGGTCCCAGCTCGCGACCAACGTCGTCGTCTCCAAGTACTTCCGCGGTCACATCGGCACCCCCGAGCGCGAGCGCAGCGTGCGCCAGCTCATCGGACGCGTCGTGCGCCGCATCCGGGAGTGGGGCGACGAGGCGGGCTACTTCCGCACGCCCGAGGACGGGCAGACCTTCTCGGACGAGCTGACCCACCTGCTGGTGAATCAGCGCGTGGCGTTCAACAGCCCCGTCTGGTTCAACCTGGGCGTGAAGGACACCCCGCAGCAGGCGAGCGCGTGCTTCATCAACTCCGTCGACGACACGATGGAGTCGATCATGGACCTCGCCAAGACCGAGGCGATGCTGTTCAAGGGCGGGTCGGGGACGGGCTCCAACCTGTCGTCGATCCGTTCGTCCAAGGAGCTGCTGGCGGGCGGCGGCACGGCGTCGGGTCCGGTCTCCTTCATGCGCGGCTACGACTCGTTCGCCGGCGTGGTGAAGAGCGGCGGCAAGACGCGACGGGCGGCCAAGATGGTCATCCTCAACATCGACCACCCGGACGTGAAGGAGTTCATCGACAGCAAGTCCGAGGAGGAGAAGAAGGCGTGGGCGCTGATCGAGGCGGGCTACGACGGCGGCTTCAACGTGGTCGGCGGTGCCTACGACTCGATCTACTACCAGAACGCCAACCACTCGGTGCGCGTGACCGACGCCTTCATGCGGGCGGCCGCGGAGGACAAGTCCTGGCAGACCCGGGCGGTGACCACCCGCGACGTGGTGGATACCTACCAGGCCCGCGATCTGCTGCGCGACATGGCGGACGCCGCGCACGTCTGCGGCGATCCCGGCATCCAGTACGACACCACCATCAACGACTGGAACCCGTGCAAGACGTCGGGGCGCATCAACTCGAGCAACCCCTGCTCGGAGTACATGTTCCTCGACGACACGGCCTGCAACCTCGCCAGCCTCAACCTGATGACCTTCAGCGACGAGCACGGCGAGTTCGACGTGGAGGCGTTCCGGGCGGCGGTGAACATCGTCATCCTGGCGATGGAGATCGTCGTCGATCCCGCGGACTACCCGACGCCCAAGATCACCAAGAACAGCCACCTCTACCGCCCGCTCGGACTCGGCTACGCCAACCTGGGCGCGCTCCTGATGTCCCACGGTCTTCCCTACGACAGCGAGACCGGGCGCAGCTACGCGGCGGCGATCACCTCGGTGATGTGCGGCCAGGCCTACCTGACCAGCGCCCACATCGCCCGGGAGATGGGGCCCTTCCCCCGCTACCGCATGAACCGGAAGCCCTTCCTCCAGGTGATCGGGAAGCACGGCGCGGCGGCCGAGGAGATCCCGCGCGAGGGCGTGCCCGACGACCTCTACGGCGCCTCCCTCGAGTGCTGGAAGGACGCTCTCGAGGCCGGCAAGAAGTGGGGCTACAAGAACGCGCAGGCCACCGTGCTGGCGCCCACGGGCACCATCGCCTTCATGATGGACTGCGACACCACCGGTGTGGAGCCCGACATCGCGCTGGTGAAGTACAAGAAGCTGGTGGGTGGAGGCCTCCTCAAGATCGTGAACCGCACGGTGCCCATGGCGCTGCAGCGCCTCGGCTACGCGGCCCACGAGGTGGAGGACATCGTCCAGTACATCGACGAGAACGAGACCATCGAGGGCGCACCCCACCTGAAGGAGGAGCACCTGGCGGTCTTCGACTGCGCGTTCCGCGCCGCCAACGGCGTGCGCTCCATCCACTGGATGGGTCACGTGCGCATGATGGGCGCGGTGCAGCCCTTCCTGTCCGGGGCCATCAGCAAGACGGTCAACCTGCCCAACGAGAGCAGCGTCGAGGACATCATGCGCGCCTACACGGAGGGCTGGAAGCTCGGCCTGAAGGCGCTCGCCGTGTACCGCGACGGCTGCAAGCGCTCCCAGCCGCTCAACACGGGCAAGGAGGCAGAGCCTGCGGCCGAGGGGGCCGAGATCCGCCCGGTGCGGCGCAAGCTCTCCGACGAGCGCGAGGCGCTGACCCACAAGTTCTCGATCGCGGGCCACGAGGGCTACCTCACCGTCGGCAAGTACGACGACGGGCAGCCCGGCGAGATCTTCCTGCGCATGGCCAAGGAGGGCAGCACCGTCTCGGGCCTGATGGACACGATCGCCACGATGACGTCGATCGCCCTCCAGTACGGGGTGCCGCTCAAGACGCTCGTGGACAAGTTCAGCCACACGCGCTTCGAGCCCTCCGGCTTCACCAACAACCGGGAGATCCCGATCGCCAAGTCGGTGACCGACTACGTCTTCCGCTTCCTGGGCAACCGCTACCTCGGCGGCGAGGCGGAGATCCCGGACGCGCAGGATGGGGACCCGAGCGAGACCGGCCTGGAGGCCAGCGCGCCCCGGGTGGCGGTGGCGGGGGGCGCGGTATCCGGCGCCCAGGAGGGCAGCCCGTACGCCATGGTGAACCAGGCTGACGCACCGTCCTGCATGGACTGCGGAACCATCATGATCCGCAACGGGGCCTGCTACAAGTGCCCCAACTGCGGAAGCACCAGCGGCTGCAGCTAGCCGCACACGTCTGACAGCGTCTCTTTCAGGGGGGTGAGAGACGCTGGAAGGAGCGCGGGGCTTCCGCCCGCTTCGGCGGGCGGGGCTCCGCGCTCTCTTCTTCGGGCCTCGGGGCTTCCATCCGCGCTAACGTGGGCGCTCCAGTCGAGGAGGGCATCCATGTCACGCACCGTCGCTTCCACCCTCGCAGGGGCCCTGGCGCTTTCGCTGGCCGGCTGCGTCACCATCCACGGTCTCGGAGCCGGGCCCGAGCCCCTGACCGAGACGGTCGTGTACGGCGTCGCGGGGCCCAAGGTGGCCCTGATCGAGATCGACGACGTGATCACCGAGCACGAGCGCCGCGGCGCCCTCGGCCTCGGCAGGCGCGAGAGCACGACCGCCATGGTGCAGGAGCAGCTCGACCACGCACGCCAGGCCGACGTGGCGGGACTTCTCGTTCGCATCAACAGCCCGGGTGGCGGCGTGACGGCGAGCGACGTCGTCTACAACGAGATCAAGCGCTTCAAGGACGAGTACGAGGTGCCGGTCGTGGCGCAGATGATGGGCGTGGCGGCTTCCGGCGGCTACTACGTGGCGATGGCTGCCGACTACGTGATCGCGCACCCGACCACGGTGACCGGGTCGATCGGAGTCATCGCCGGAGGCCTCAACTTCTCCGGACTGATGAGCCAGTACGGAGTGGAGGACCAGACCATCACGGCCGGCGACATGAAGGATGCGGGCTCGCCCCTGCGCCCGATGACGCCCGCCGAGCGAGCCTACCTGCAGGCGGTCGTGGACGACATGCACGGCCGCTTCCGCGAGGTGGTGCAGGCGGGGCGCCCCGGGCTGGAGAAGGACCAGGTCTGGGCGCTCTCCGACGGGCGCATCTTCACCGCCAAGGACGCCCAGGAGAAGGGGCTGGTGGACGCCGTCGGCTACATGTCGGACACCGTCGAGGAGCTGCAGCGCCGCATCCAGGCCCCGGACATCCGGGTCGTCTCCTACCACCGCGAGCGGGAGTGGCGAGCCAACCTCTACTCCGCCAGTGCGGCGCCGGCACCCCAGCCGCGGGCCACCCTGGCGGAGCGGCTGGGGCTCGATCGCGGGCCTGCGTTCCTCTACCTCTGGATGCCCGGCGCGAGCTTCTAGGCCCGCACCCGCTTCTACAGCCCGGAACGGCGAACGCCTACCAGTCCGGCCCGGCCACGGCGCGCACGAACATGTTGAGCAGCGCGAGGAGCAGCGCGCCCCAGAGGGCGGGCGCGAAGCCCTCGATGCGGAAGCCGGGAACGAGGACCGAGGACAGCTTCAGCATCAGCGCGCTCACGACGAAGTAGAAGATTCCGAAGGTGACCACCGTGAGCGGTAAGGTGAGGATGACCACCAGCGGCTTCACCAACGCGTTCACGAGACCCAGTACCAGCGCGGCCAGCAGGGCCGGCAGCACGCCGTCCACGTGAAACCCCTTGACCGCATTCTCCACCACGATCAGGAGCGCGGCCGATACGACCAGATGTGCCAGGAACTCCATGGCGCGAGGGTAGCCTGGAAGGGCTAGCCTGGGGGCCGATGGGCGCACCCACCCCGGCCGAGTTCGTCGAGGCGCTGCGCCCTGCGCTGCGCCAGGCAGCCGCCATCGCCGCCGCGCTCGAGGGCCGCGTCGAGAACGAGCCCAAGGCCGGCGAGGACCGCGCCGCCAAGGCGGCCCTGACCATCGCGGACACCGCGGCCCAGGAAGCCATCCTCGTCCCCCTCCACGAGCACTGGCCGGACGTCTGCATCGCGGCCGAGGAGGACACGGACACGGCGGCGCTCTTCCCCGAGGACGGCCCGGCCCGCGTGGTCGTCGACCCCATCGACGGCACCCTGCACTGCTTCCTGGGGGGCCTGGGACCCTTCGCGGTGATGACCGGGCTGGCGGTGGAGGGCGTCTACACGGCCGGCCTCGTGGCGCTCCCGCGCGAACGAGTGCTCCTCGAGGCGACGCGCGGCGGGGGAGCCCGGATCACGATCGGCGAGGCGCCGGCCACGCGGGCGTCGTGTGACGGGCGAGGCCGCATCGTCCTGGTCTCTCCGGAGACCTGCGACGCCGTACGCGATCACCTGAGGGAACGGGGCTGGGACCCTCGCCCGGCCTCGGGTGGGGCGATCGCGGTGGCGCCCCTCCTGCGGGGCGTCCGCGCGGGGCTGCGCATCGCGAGCGGAACGCACAGCATCAGCGAACGCGGCCGGATCGGCGTGCTGATCGCGCGCGAGGCCGGAGCGACGGTCCTGCGCGGCAGCGGGGATCCCTTCCCCGACGACATCGACACCGAGGCACGCCGTCTGCTGGTGGCCGCCGCCGACGATCCGGTGCTCGACGACCTCCTGGCCGCCGCCGCGCGCGCCGAGTAGCCCGGCGCCCGAGCTACATCTGCGTGTAGTCGGGGCCCTCGCCGCCCTCCGGCGGAGTCCAGGTGATCACCTGGTAGGGGTCGGCGATGTCGCACGTCTTGCAGTGCACGCAGTTCTCGTGGTGGATGAAGAGCTTCTTCTTCCCGGCGTTGTCCGGGTCGTCCACCATCTCGTAGACCGCGGCCGGACAGAAGCTCTCGCACGGGTTCCCGTACTCCTCGGCGCACTGGTCCCGGCACAGATCGGTATCCGCCACCACCAGATGCGACGGCTGGTCCGCCTCGTGGGCGGTTCCGCTGAAGCCCACGAGATGCTCCTTGGAGAACGTGAGCTTGCCGTCGAACTCGAACTCCTCCTTCACCCGCTTCTCGGGCGGGAGCTCGGAGAGCTTCTTGTAGTGCTCGTGGCCCGGCGTCCCCTTGAGCCCGTCGATGAGACCGCGGCCGTTGGTGACCATGGTGACCGGGATGTTCTGGGAGAAGAAGAAGAAGCCCTTCTCCCAGGCGCCGTGGAAGTTGCGGTCGCCCCAGTGCTCCTGGAAGGCCCAGCTCGCCCGGTAGCGCTCGGCGATCCCGCCCAGGGTGAGCGCGGAGAAGTCCTTCTTCGCCATCGCCTCGATGATCGTCTCGGCCGCCAGCATGCCGGACTTCATGGCCAGGTGGATTCCCGAGACCCGCGCCGCGTTGCACATGGCGGCGGAGTCGCCGATCAGGAGCGCGCCGTCGCAGTACATCTTGGGCTGGCTGTAGAGCCCGCCGGTGGGCAGCGCCTTGGCGCCGTAGCGGACCAGCTCGCCCCCTTCGAGGAGCTTGCGCATGAAGGGATGGGTCTTGAACTTCTGCGAGGCCAGGTGCGGGTCGTTGTACGGGTTGGAGGCGTCGAGGCCCGTGATGTACCCGAAGGACACCAGGTTGTCCTTCATGTCGTAGAGCCACATGCCGGAGAACTGGCCCGAGACGAGCTCGGGGATGTTCATGCCGTGGATCACGCGGCCGGGCTTGTGGTTCTCGGGCTTGACCCGCCAGATCTCCTTGATGCCCGTCTCGTAGGTCTGGGGCGCCTCGCCGTGGAGGTCGAACTGGTCGACGAGCTGCTTGGAGAGCGTGCCCCGCACGCCCTCGCCCAGCACGGTCACCTTGGCGTAGATGTCCATGCCGGGCTGGAAGGTGGACTTGGGCTTGCCCTCGCGATCGACGCCCATGTCGCCGGTGCGTACGCCGACGACGCGGCTGCCCTCGGTGAGGATCTTGTCGCCCGCGAAGCCCGGGTAGATCTCCACGCCCGCGGCCTCGCAACGCTCGGCCAGCCACTTGGCCACCTCGTTGAGCGAGACGACGTGGTAGCCCTTCTTGTGGAACTGGGGCACCGCGAGCGCAACGACCGGCGGCGGGACCGGGATGTGACGCTTCTTGGTGAAGAGGTAGAGCCAGTCGTGGGTGCACTGATGCTGGGTGGGAAAGCCCTGCTCCAGGAAATCCGGCATCAGCTCGTTCATGGCCTTGGGGTTCATGACCGCCCCGGACAGCATGTGGTCACCGACCTCGGCGCCCTTCTCGAGGACCAGAACCGTGGGGGGCTCGATCTCCGACCCGGGATGCTCCTTGTTCCAGAGCTCCACCTGGTTCATCAGGTGCAGAGCGGAGGCCAGGGTGGCGGGACCTGCGCCGACGTAGAGGACGTCGACCTCCATGCTCTCGCGCTCGATGGGCTGGCTCATGGGATCCTCCGGCTGGGGCGCAACGCCTCTGTCGACACCCGGGCCGCTGCCGGCCCTGGGCCGAGAATAGAGGACGCGACTGCACGGTCAACGCCCCTCGGGGCGGCAAGCGCCCGTTCCTGCGGCGGAAATCGGCTCCCTGCATGACTCCCGGTCAGCCTCGCCGGCCCACTCCCTGCTACTCTCGGCTTCGTGTCGGACCTCGATTCCGGACTCGTGGACATCGTCCGCGACTTCCTCACCAGCCACGAGCTGGCGACCCGGGTGGCCGACCGCTTCCGGGCCGACGAGCTCACCTTCGCCGACGTCGAGCGTCTGGTCGCCGACAACGAGGCCTCCCCCCTCTTTCGCCTCAAGGAGCGCTGCCACGCGCTGTTCCGGCGCGACGACGGCGCCGCCCCGTCGGCCTCGGGCGAGGAGCTCTTCGACCTGGCCGTGGGGGCGCTCTTCCACGAGGCCATGAAGCTGCGCGAGAACCTCTACCAGCAGGTCGTCTACGGACCCAAGGTCGAGCTCCTGCGCCGCGCAGCCGAGCCCGACTCAGCCGGTCTCTTCGACGAGTTCGAGAAGATCCTCTCCGCCACCTCGGCGCGGCTCGACGAGGCCGTGCACGAGACCGAGGCGCTGCTGGAGCAGACGCGCCGGCAGCTGCGCCGGCTGCTGGTGGCGCATGGCGGCAACCGCCTCGTGACGCGCTACCTGGTGGAGAACGCCGCGCTGGTCGAGGCCGTCTTCGAGGACGGAATCGAGGGCCTCCTCGAGGAGATCCACGGCAGCGCCGGGGAGGGCTTCGCCCAGGCTGCGCGCTCCTACGTCGCGAGCGGCTACTTCGAGCGGGCGCGGCGCGCCCTCGACGAGGCCGGCCGCCGCCTCGACGGCCGTTCGGACCTGGACGCACTGGGCGCCTACGCCAGCGGGATGGGCGCCTACCTGGACGGCCGCCGCGCGGAAGCGCTGGAGCAGCTCGACGCCTGGCTCGACGGCCCCGCCGAGGCGGTGGAGGAGGCGACTGCGAACGTCGCCCACGCCGCCGCGTTGCGCATCGCGGAGCACGCTGCCGAGAGCGAGCCCGACCTCGCCGCTCGCGCACGGGCCCTGCGCGAGCGCATCGCGCCGCTGGCGCCGGCGGCCGAGCTCCGCGACCGGACGACCACCGCGCTGCGGGACCAGACGACCTCCGGCCCCTAGGCCTCCGGCGCCGCGCCCGCCCGCCCCCGGAAGAAGAGCCAGCCCGACATCCCGAGCACGATCAGGCCGATCCCGATCCACTGGGGCTCGGTCAGGCCCAGCGCGACCTTCGGATTGACGCGCAGGTTCTCGATCATGAGCCGGCCCAGCCCGTTCAGCGCGATGTACTCGCCGAACAGGAACGGGCTCTTCTTGCGCCGCTTCCACAGGAAGAACGCCACCGGCAGCAGCCAGGCCACCTCGTAGAGCTGGGTGGGATGCACCCGCTCGAGGGTCGGGGGAGCGCCCTCCGGAAAGGCGACGGCCCAGGGCAGGTCGCTCGGCCGACCGTAGTCGTCCCCCACCAGAAAGCAGCCGATGCGCCCCAGCGACTGCCCGACCGCTCCGGCCACCGCGGTGCAGTCGGCGAAGGTCTTCACGGGAACACCGTGGACGCGACAGCCGATGGCGCCCACCACGGTGGCGAGGATCAGCCCCCCGTACCAGGTGATGCCGTCGCGAGCCAGGAAGAGCTGGCTGAACGGCGTGCCCGTGCGCAGCGACACGTCGATGGAGAAGTAGAGCTTGGAGCCGAGGATCCCACCCACCATCACCCACAGCATCAGGGTGGTGGCGAGCTCGGGATCGAGCCCCTCTTCCTTCATGCGGATGCCGGTGATCCAGGCGCCGACCAGGAAGGCCGACGCCATCATCACGCCGAAGGTGCTGACCGGATAGCCGAGGAAGGGAATCTCGAAGAGGACGGGGTACACGCCCGGGACGGTAGTGAAGGCAGCGGGACGTGTGCTAGGCGCTGGGCATCGAGACGTAGAAGTGGGCGCCGTCGCCCGGATCGCTCTCCACCCAGACGCGGCCACCGTGGGACTCCGCGATCTTCTTGACGATCGCCAGCCCGATCCCGGTACCGCGCCTGCCATCGGCGGGCCGGCCCACGGTGTGGAAGATCTCGAACACGCGCTCGTGCTCGCTGGCGTCGATGCCCACACCGTTGTCGTGGACGCCCAGCACCACGTCGTCTCCACCGTTCTCGACGGTCACGCGGATCGCCCCGTTCTCCACCTCGCCCATGTGGTCCACCGCGTTGACCATCAGGTTGGAGAAGACCTGGTAGAGCTGGGTGCGGACCCCCTTCACCACGGGAGGCGCTTCGGGCAGCTGCAGGGCGATCCCCGCCTCGTCGAGGCGCGGCTTCAGCTCGTTGCCGAGCTGCTTCAGGACCGGAAGCGGATCGACGACGTCGTGCTGCGCGGGCGAGGCACCGATGCGCGAGAGCTCGAGGAGGTCGTTGATCAGGGCCTCCATGGTCCGGCTGGCCTGCCCGATCCGCTCCAGGAAGTGTCGACCGGTCTCGGTCAGCACATCCCCGTAGTCCTGGGCGAGCAGCCGTGAGAACCCGAGCAGCGAGACCAGCGGCGTCCGCAGATCGTGGGAGACCGTGTGGACGTAGTGCTCCAGCTCGCGGTTCTTGAGGGCCAGCTCCTCCTGGAAGCGTCGCTGCTCGGAGACGTCCCGGAAGAAGGCGACGTTCCCGGCCGTGCTGCCGTCGGGCAGCACCAGGGGCCTCGAGGTGAAGGAGAGCAGCAGATCCGAGCCGTCCGGGCGGGTGAACTCGAGGTCGGCGCCACAGCCGCCGGGCGCAGGTCGCAGGGCGTCGGCCAGATTCTGGAGGGAGCCGCCGCGGGCGAAGGCGAGGGCGACGGGCGCACCCACCACGCGCGAGGCCTTCCTGTCCAGGAGCCTCTCGAAGGCGGAGTTGACGAAGGTGACGAAGCCCTGCTCGTCCATGGCGATCACGGCATCCGAAGAGCTGTCCAGGACGGCGCGCAGGTAGTCGCTGTCCGCGGCGGGGCCCGCAGGCTCGGCCTCGCACACCGGCCTGACGATGAGCAGCGCGTGGCCCGGGTCGTCCTCGCGGTCCGGCACCTGCACCACGGAGAGCTCGACGGGAAGCTGGCCGACACCGCTCACGAGCGAGACACGCTCGTTGACCAGGCAGCCGTCGGCCCGAAGGCGCGCGTCGATCTCCGCCTCGCGTCCACCCGCCTGGATCAGATCCCGCGCGGGCTGGCCGACGACCGTGTCGGAATCACTGCCGACGAGCTCGGCCAGCTCGTCGCTGATCCACACGACCCGCTCCTGGGCGTCGACGAGCAGCACCGTACGGTGTACGCGTGCCAGGCTGGTCACCAGCGCGCGGGCGGGCGCCTCGTGCAACGAAGGCGAGAGCGGGGGGTGTGTGCGCATCAACTCCCGACGCGGGACGCGAAACCGCGTTTTGAACAGCGCCCCCGGAAACGAAGGTCGATGCTACCGCAGCCCCTTTCTGTGGGTCAAACGAAACACTTCCTTCACGAAGACGTCCCGGGTGCGCAACAAGCCTTGCATGTGACAAGGATCGCTCGGAAAATCCCAACGCGAGACGCTCGCAGGGATGCGCGACGTGTCGATGGCGCTCCGAGGCAGCTTGGCACCCCCTTTGGGCGTCGGATATCCTTCCCTGCGTCGCCCGGGGGGCCCATGAGCCGAGCTCACGTCGCCGCGATCACCGTCGCGGCCCTCATGTCCCTTTCCGGTGGATCCGCCTCGCCGCCCGCACCCTCCGCTGGGGCTGCGGACGACCGGGCAGCCGCCGTAAGCGCGCGAATCCAGTCGCTGAATCCAGCGCTCGGCGCCGCGACGGCCAGCCGTATCTGGGATGCGGTCGACCGCTACGCCGCCAAGTACGAGCTGGCTCCGGATCTGGTGCTCGCCGTGCTGGAGGTGGAGAGCCACGCGCGCATCGAGGCGCGCAGCCCCAAGGGCGCCCTCGGGCTGATGCAGGTCATGCCGCACATGGCCGCCCGACTCGATCTGGCCGGCAACCACACCACGGTCGAGACCAACATCGAGGCGGGCTGCGTCATCCTGGCCCACAACATCGGCCGACTGGGAGAGGACGACGGGGTATCGGCCTACTTCTGGGGGTCCGACATCCGCGGGGTCTCCTACCTGCACCGGGTACAGCGGGCGCGGGCCCTGTACCGGCGCATTCTCGCCTCCTGATCGCGCCGTGAACGAGAGCGTCGTCCGCCGCATCGAGTCGAGCTTCTCGGCGTCCGACGGAACGCGGCTCTTCCGACGCGCCTGGCTGCCCGATGACGCGAGCCGCGTCATCGTTCTCGCCCACGGCTTCGCAGAGCACGGCGGCCGCTATGACGCACTCGCGTCATGGTTCGCGACGCGCGGCAGCGCCGTACATACCTACGACCACCGGGGACACGGCCACTCCGAGGGCGACCGCGGCCACGTGGAGACGTTCGACGAGTTCCTCGACGACCTCACGTACTTCGTGGATCTCGTACGCGAAGAGCATCCCGACCTGCCCATCGTGGTCTTCGGCCACAGCATGGGGGGCCTCATCCTGCTGACATGGCTGCGCGAGCGGAGCCCGGAGATCGCGGCCGCGGTCAGCTCCGGGCCCGCCCTGGCGGTCGGAAGTGGCCGGCCACCCTGGCAGCTGCGCCTGGCACGTCTGATCCGGCGCCTGGCGCCGGGCCTGAAGATCCCGGCTGGACTCCCCCTCGAGGGGCTCTCCACCGACCCGGAGGTGATCCGCCGCTACAAGGAGGATCCGCTCGTCTTCGAGAAGCTGAGCGTTTCGCTGGCCGACGAGCTCTTCAGCGCGATCGGCCGCAGCGGCGGCGGCGGGTCCGGGGTGACGGTCCCGCTGCTGATGCTGCACGGGGAGGACGATCCGCTGTGCGACCCGGAGGGGAGCCGCGAGTTCCACCGGGATGTGCCATCGGCGGGCTCCGAGCTGCGCGTCTACCCCGGCCTGCGTCACGAGATCTTCAACGAGCCCGAAGCCGAAGCGGTCTACGCCGACGCCCTGGAGTGGCTCGAGAAGCACGGCCTCTGATGGCTGGCGAAGACCCCGGCGGAGACGGAGCGCGGGAACCGGACCCCCCCGGTGGGTGTCCCTCGGACGTGGTTTCTTCGGCAGCCGCGGAGTGGATGGAGCCCGTGGGCGCGCGAGCCGCGTCAGGAGCGGGCTCCGTGGAAGATCCGGACCAGGAGCTGGTGGCGCGCTGGAAGGCCGGCGATCCCGGAGCCTTCGAAGAGCTGGTGCGGCGCCACGAGGGGCGTGTGTTCCGCTTCCTCGTGCGCATGCTGGGGGATCCCGCCGAGGCGGAGGACGTGGCCCAGGAGACCTTCCTCAACCTGCACCGCCACGGCACCCGCTTCCGCGGCGAGGCGCGCTTCTCCACCTTCGTCTATCGGGTCGCGGCCAACGGTGCCCTGAACCGGCGACGCGGCCTGGGCCGCATGGGCGCGCGTCATCGCAGGCTCGCAGAGCGTCAGGCCGCGGGCGACGATCTGCCGGAGGGCCCGCGCGATCCCGAGTCTGCCGCCGCCGGAGCGCAGCTCGGCCGCCTGGTCCAGGGGGCGCTGGTCGAGCTGCCCGAGCGCCTGCGCCTGCCGCTGGTGCTCTACGACATCGAGGGCCTCGGCTATGCCGAGATCGCTCGGGCGACCGGTGCACCCGAGGGGACGGTGAAGTCGCGCATCCATCGCGCGCGGAAGCTGCTGCGCGAGCGCCTGGCTCCGGTCCTCGCGAGAGAGAGCGGACGATGAGCTGCCGTCCCCACCGGGCACGACTGGGCCCCTACCTCGAAGGGGATCTGGGCGATGCCGAGCGTGCGCGGACGGCCGCCCACCTCGAGTCCTGCGCCTCGTGTCGCCAGGAGCTGGCGCTCCTCCACGGCACCGTGGCACTCCTGCGCGGGCTGCCCGACGTGGAGCCGCCGCCGCACCTGGCCCAGCGGGTGGTCGCGCGCCTGCGCGATGGCGAAGGGGCCGCGAGCTTCTGGGACCGCCTCGCGGCGGCGCTCGGCTCCCGCGCCTTCGGCGCCGGCTGCGCCGGGGCCGTGGCCGGCGCACTGCTGGTGAGCGTGGCCATGCGGGCCACCCCTCCCGATCCGCGCGCCGAGGCCGATGCGCTCCGCGCCGCGTTGCGGGAAGCCCCCGTTCCCACACCCGACCTCGAGCTGGGACCGCGCTTCGGCGCAGCGGCTGCCCCGGAGGTGCCGACCGCCGAGGCACTCCTCGGGATGGCTCTCGACGACCCCGCCAAGGCCCTGCGCGCGCTGCGCGGGGCGCCCGCCGGGGAGCGCGGCCCGCTGGCGGACGAGCTGGCGAGGCTGGCCCGGGAGCGCGGTGAGGCCCACGCCCTGGCCGCGTCCCTGCACAGCCTGGGCGCCGACGCCGACGCCCTGGTGCGACGCCTCGGAGCCGACGCGCACGACGCAGACGCCTTCTGATAATCTCCTGCGTCCGGGTCGGGTCGAAGGAGCACGCGTGCGGGTTGGGTTCGCTTGGCTTTTGGGGGGACTCCTCCTCGTCGGCGCGACCCGGGCCGGCGCCGAGACGATCGAGCTCCTGCCGGGCGGTCCCAACCACTGGAGCGGCCGCAACATCTTCGCCCCCCTGCGGCCCGGCCACTACTACGGCGAGCGCAAGATCGAGGTCCGCACGGTGCCCGAGGAGGCCATGCTCGACCTCTTCTACGTGCGCGCCGGGTTCCAGAAGCGCTTCGAGCAGGCCGACTCGCCGATCACCATCATCCTCCCGAAGCGCGCCAACGCCAACCCGAAGGACTTCGTGATCATCCGCGCCTTCGCCGAGGGCCACCGCATCGTGGAGCAGACGGTGAAGGTCTCCTCCGGGATCGACGAGGTCGTCCTGGAGATGGAGCCGCTCCCCAACCTCCTGGAAGCGATTCGGCACGTCTACTTCGCCGGGCGCGCCTCGCTGTCCTTCCTGACCAAGGAGGCCCTCACGCTCCGACTCACCGACCGGGACGGCGGCTTCAGCGCGGCCCTCCACGAGACCGCCAAGTCGGAGTCGGTCGGCGACGCTCTCGAGCAGGTGAGCAGTCCGCTGGTGAAGTCGGTCTCGGCCAACCAGCTGGGCGAGGATCTCCTGGTGCAGGTGCGCTTCCAGGGCGCTGCGGACGGGATCAAGCCCGAGCTGCGCTCGCGCAGCGGTCGCGACCCGGTGCGTGACCTCTACGTCTACGACGTGGACATCATCGGGCCCGGCGCCAACAGCTCGAGGATCGAGCGCGCCCGCAACACCCTGGCACGGGTGCGGACCGCCGACGTCAGCGGCTGCGCCGCCCGCTTCGACGCCGCCCTGCGCGGGTCGCTCGACCGGGCCGCCCTGTCGCGCGCCCTGTCGCCCAGCGGGAGCTTCGTCGACCGCTACCTGCTTGCGGCGATGCGCAGGCTGGGCGAGGTGTCGCCGGGGGGCAGCGTCGAGATGGGCGACGGCACCCGCTACGACACCCGGGTTCCCCTGCAGCTCGCCGCGGCCCAGGCCGATGCGGCGACGGCCAAGGGCTTCCTGGCCCTGCTGCGACGCTGGATCGCACTGCTCGAGCCGGCCGACCAGCACGACGCCGTGCTGCGGGGACTCGTCGCACCCGAGCTCGAGGCCGAGAGCTTCAAGCCGCTCCTCGACGCCGCGAAGAGCGCCGAGGCCCGCTGCCGCAGCGGCGCCTGAGCCCGCAGGGCCCGCCTGACCCACCGGCACCTGAGCCCCCCCGGCCCGCCTGACCCACCGGCGCCTGGAGCCCGCAGGCCCACCTGACCCACCGGCGCCTGGAGCCCGCCGGGCCCGCCTGACCCACCGGCGCCCGGAGCCCCCTCGCGGCCGTTGCCGCAACCCGGCGCTCACGGACGCGGGTGCACCGCGCCGTGAACGGCCCGACCTGCTGCGCATCCGCGCACCCGCACTAGGCTCGCCGAGGCACCCCGTCCGCAGAGGACCCCCTTGAATCGCGATCCCGCCGATCTACCGCGCGAGCGGCTCGAGCGCTCCGGCGCCGACGCCCTGTCTGACGCGGAGCTGGTCGCGCTCGTCCTGCGTACCGGGGCGCGCGGACGCGACGCCCTCGACGCGGCGCGCGATCTGCTCTCCCGACACGGAGGCCTGCGCGGCCTGGCGCGCGCCGCTCCGCGCGAGGTGCGCGGCAGCGCCGGGGTGGGCCCGGCCAAGTGTGCCAGCCTCCAGGCCGCGGTCGAGATCGGACACCGCGTGGCGTCCCACACCCTGCGCCGGGGCGAGCCCCTGCGCGGGCCAGAGGATCTCTATCGTCACTTCCGCACCCGTCTGCGCGACGCGCGTCACGAGCACTTCCTGGTGGTGCTCCTCGACGGCCGCCACCGCGTGCTGCGTACCGAGCCCGTGTCGCGCGGCACCCTCACCGCGAGCCTGGTCCACCCGCGCGAGGTGTTCCGGCCCGCCATCCGCGAGGCCGCGGCCGCCGTGGTGCTCGTCCACAACCACCCGAGCGGCGACCCGACCCCCAGCCGCGAGGACCGCGAGATCACCGACCGGCTCGCCCGAGCCGGCGAGATCCTCGGAATCCGCGTGCTCGACCACGTGGTGGTCGCCGAGGGCGGCTACCGCAGCCTCCGCGACGAGGGCGACCTCCTCCCGGCCGGGGAACCGGGCCCCCTCGGGGCGCCGGCACTCGGGCCTTCACCCGGTCAAGCCGGCTCAGCGCCGCGCCGATGAGCGAGGCGGGAGGTCGTCATGGCAGAGAACGCTTCGGCCCTCGCTGGATCCGAGCGGGAGGTGCACATCGAGCAGCGCCGCAGCGAGCGTGCGCCGCTCGACATCCGGGTGGAGTACTCCACCGTGGATGCCCTCTTCTCCGACTTCAGCCGCAACATCAACGAGGGTGGTCTCTTCATCGAGACCGGCGACCCCTGCGCCATCGACACCGTCGTCACCCTGCGCTTCCAGCTACCGGGCGTCAGCGACCCGATCGAGACGCGGGGACGCGTCGTCTGGGTGGGCGAGGAGGGCGACGCGCGCGGCATGGGCGTCGAGTTCGAGGACCTCGACGCCGCGGCCCGCGCCCGCATCAACGGCCTGGTGCGCGGCCTGCGCGAAGGGCGCGGCTAGACAGGCCGACGCAGCGAACGCGCTACAGGGCCGGCCGACCTGTTGGAGGCGATCTCGTCGGGGGCTATACCCGACTGCGTCGGTCCACTCTCGCAGGAGGAAGCCCCGTGCGCATCGCCGTCGCGATCTGGTTCGCCCTCGCCGTCTCGTTGGCCGCTCCCGCGGGCGCCTTCTTCACGGTCCACCCGGTCAAGGTCAGTACGAAGGCGACCACGGAGCCGCCCACGCCGGGCGACAAGATCGGCAAGGGCAAGATCAACAACAAGGTGTTGATCAACCTGCTCAACTACCGCCCGATCGACACGCCCGTCCCGAAGAACCACATCCTGGTGCTGCTGATCGAATGCCCCTGGGACGAGGAGGATGTCCAGGTCGCGCTCTGGGACACGGACACGGACGACCTGGTACCGAACGGAGTCGCCGGCAACGACCGGCTTCCCCTCTTCGCGGCAGCGCCGCAGGAGCAGCTGAAGGGCGGAGTCCTCGACCGCATCAACATGGTGCTGCAGCTCTACACCGGGGACGATCTCCTGGCGGCCCCGGGGACGATGCGCTTCCGGGAGCTCGGCAAGAAGTTCGGCAACGACGCGGGCGAGCTCTGCGCGTCGGAGTTCAAGAGCCAGTCCACGGCGGGCTACGTCGAGTGGAACGCCGTGCTGATCCTGAAGGGCAAGCTCAAGGCGGCGAAGCCCATCCGGACCTGGGAGCCGTAGCGGCCGCCCCCGACTAGAAGGGGATGTCGTCGCCGCCGCCGCCGCCCGTGCCCTGGTCGGGCGGGGGCAGGTCGCGCGGGGCACCGCCGCCGCCACCCTGACCCTGGCCGCGGCCGCCCAGGAACTGGACGGTGTTGGCCACGATCTCGGTGGTCTTGCGCTTCTGCCCTTCCTTGTCTTCCCACTCGCGCGTCTGGATGCGGCCCTCGATGTAGACCGTGCGCCCCTTGGAGAGGTACTGGGCACAGAGCTCGGCGGTGCGCTGCCAGGCGACGATGCGGTGCCACTCGGTGCGCTCCTCGCGGCCGCCGTCCTTGCTGCGGATGTTCTCGGTGGTGGCCAGGGTGAAGTTCGCGACGGCAGTACCCTGCGCCGTGTAGCGAAGCTCGGGATCTCGACCGAGGTTTCCGATCAGGATGACTTTGTTGACACCTGCCATGAGGGGCTTCTCCAGTTGGGTGGGGTGCACCGGATTATCCCGTCGCGGCGGTCGTGCCGTCAACACGGGACGCCCATTCACGTGCGCGTTGACACGGATTAACGCCGTCGTAGGATGTCGTTCGGGTCTTGGCAGGAGCAAAACCCGGTTTGATCTACGTCTTCCGCTATCTCCTGGTCGTCGTCTGCACGGTGTTCTGGGGCGTGATCGGGCTGGTCATCGGGCTGGTGGACCGCTCGGGCGAGGGCGTGATCTGGGTCGCCCGCAACTGGGTGGGCTGGATCCTGGCGGGCTGCGGCATCCGGGTGGTGGCCGACGGGCTGGAGAGCTTCGACCCGAAGCGGCCCCACGTCTTCATGAGCAACCACCAGAGCGTGATCGACATCGCCGCGATCGTGCTCACCCTGCCCTGCTCCTTCCGCTTCGTCGCCAAGCGGGAGCTGGCACTCATCCCCTTCTTCGGCTGGGTGATGGCGCTCGGCGGACACGTCCTGATCGATCGCGGCAACCGCAGCAAGGCGATGCGCTCCCTCGAGCGAGCCGGCCACCAGATCCGTGGGGGGACCAATGTGATCATCTTCCCAGAGGGCACGCGCAGTCCGCATGGCGGCCTCGCCGAGTTCAAGAAGGGCGGCTTCCACCTCTCGATCCAGTCCCAGGTGCCGATCGTTCCAGTCACCGTGTCCGGAACCAACCGCATCACGCCGAAGCGCTCGCTGCGGATCGAGAGCGGCGAGGTGAAGATCCACTACGGGAAGCCGATCCCCACTGCGGGCATGACCGCTGGCGATCGCCACGCTCTGGCCCAGGAAGTGCGCGACGCGATCACGCGCGGCTACGACCCCTCCTACCAGGGGGCGAGGGCCTAGGGTATTCTCGGTCGGTCTCGACCCGGGGGGGTGAGAGACGTGACCCAGCAGACAGCGATTCACGCGCGCGTCCGGACGGCAGCCCGTGGCTAGGACCAGGGGACGCCGCGCGAAGCGGAGCTCTGCGTCGGATGCCTTCGACTCCTGGGGCGTCGAGGTAGCCGGGCTGGCGCTCGTGGCGCTGGGACTCCTCTCCGGCATCGCACTCTGGAGCTTCTCGCCCTGGGATCCGGCCCTGTCGCTCGAGCCGGTCCGGAACGCGGCCGGACCGGCCGGCGCGACCCTCGCCGCGGGTCTGCGCGGGGCCTTCGGCCACGCGGCCTGGGTGGCGGCCGTGGGCCTCGTGCTCCTCGGCGCGCGTCTCGCGGCCGGCCGCGGGCTCCCGCCCGCCAGCCATCGGGTCTGGGCGGGGGCCGCGCTCCTGCTCGTCTCGCTCGCTCCGCTGACCTCGCTGGTCGCCGACGCCGCACCGCTGCGGCTGGGCCAGCTCGACGGGGGATGGCTGGGAGACAGGCTGGCCGGAGGGCAGGCCTCGGTGTTCGGCATCTGGGGCGCCCTGGCCCTCAACGGACTGGTCGTGGTCGTCGCGGGGCTGAATCTGGCCGGCGTTCCCCTGCCGCGCGCGTGGGAGGCGGTGGCCGCGGCGTCCCGCTGGGCCGGCGCCGGGGTGTCGCACGCCGGGGAGGCAGCGGGACGCGCGCTCTCCTCGGCCACCCGCGACGTGCAGCGGGTCGGGTCCCACGTCCTGGCGCGCCTCTCCGGCGCCTTCGCCGAGCTCTCCGTCTGGCGCGAGCGGCGCGCCCGCCGCGCTCGCGTGGCCGACCTGGCCGCTCGCGACGAGATCGAGATCGCCCGCGAGGAGCCGGCCGACGCGGAGGAGAAGGAGGCGCCTGCACCCGTCTCGGTCGCGGCGGTGCGCCCCCGGCGCCGCGGGGCCGACCCGGACATCGTCGACCACCGCCACGAGAAGGATGGGAAGCCCCAGCAGGAGGCCTTCACCTTCCAGGACAAGAAGCCCACGGGTCCCTACCACCTGCCCGACATCTCGGTCTTCGACCCGCCCGCGCCCAATCGGCGCGCGTACGACCGCGACAGCCTGATCATGAACTCGCGCATCCTCGAGAAGAAGCTCGGGGACTTCGGAATCTCGGGGCGCGTGGTGACCGTCCACCCCGGACCGGTCGTCACCATGTACGAGTACGAGCCGGCGTCGGGGGTGAAGCTGAACCGCATCGTCGGGCTGGCCGACGATCTGTCGCTGGCACTGCGCGCCATGTCGGTGCGGATCATCGCGCCCCTGCCCGGCAAGAGCGTCGTCGGGATCGAGGTGGCCAACCCGGAGCGCGAGATCGTGACCATCCGCGAGCTGATGGAGTCCGATCAGTTCCGCAACGACAAGGCCCGGCTGCCGATCGCCCTCGGCAAGGACATCTTCGGGAACCCGGTCTCCGCCGACCTCGCCCGCATGCCCCACCTTCTCGTGGCCGGAGCGACGGGCACCGGGAAGAGCGTATTCCTGAACGCGCTCCTCTGCTCGATCCTGTTCCGCACGACACCGGACGACCTGAAGCTCCTGCTCGTCGACCCCAAGCTCCTCGAGCTCTCGATCTACGAGGGAATCCCGCACCTGATCGCCGACGTGGTGACCAACCCGAAGCGCGCGGCTGCCGCGCTGCACGGCGTGGTCCAGAAGATGGAGGACCGCTACCGGATGATGCAGGCGCTCGCCGTCCGCAGCATCACCCAGTTCAACGAGCGCGTGGACGAGCTGCTGGCCGAGGGCGAGACGAGCTTCCGCCTGAAGGTCAAGCCGGGCGAGGAGGAGGGCGAGGAGCGTCCCCTCGAGCGGCTGCCCTACATCCTGGTGGTGATCGACGAGCTGGCCGACCTGATGGTCGTGTCGGCGCGCGACGTGGAGGAGGCGCTGCAGCGTCTGGCGCAGATGGCGCGCGCCGCGGGCATCCACCTGGTGCTCGCCACCCAGCGCCCCAGCGTCGACGTGCTCACCGGCGTCATCAAGGCCAACTTCCCCGCGCGCATCTCCTTCCAGGTCTCCTCGCGCACCGACTCGCGGACCATCCTCGATCAGAACGGCTCGGAGAGCCTGCTCGGCATGGGCGACATGCTCTTCCTGCCGCCCGGGACGTCCAAGCTCCAGCGCGTGCACGGCGCCTACGTCTCCGAGAAGGAGGTGACCCGCCTGGTCGAGTTCCTGCGCGAGCAGGGGCAGCCGGAGTTCGACGAGGAGATCACCCGACTCGAGGAGGAGAGCCAGGCGCGGGAGGAGCGCGGCGAAGACGTGGACGAGATGTACGGGCAGGCGATCGACATCGTCGCCGAGACCGGCAACGCGTCGATCTCCTACATCCAGAGACGCCTCAAGGTGGGCTACAACCGCGCCGCGCGGATGATCGAGCAGATGGAGATCGACGGACTGGTCGGACCCCAGGAGGGCACCAAGCCGCGCGTGGTGCACGCCCGCCCCATGGACCTCGAATAGGCGTTCTCCGCCCCCGTCCAACGGATGATGACGCGCCCCACCGCCGCCCTCCAACGCATCATGACGCGCACGACCGCCTCGACCCGAAGGGCGATGACGCGACCCGCCGCCGAGACCCGACGGACGATGACGCGACCGACCGCCTCGACCCGACGGGCGATGACGCGACCCGCACTCCTCCTCGCCATGGCGCTCGCTGTCCCGGGACCGTCCGCGGCCGATTCCCACGAGCCCGCTGAGCCCGAGCACAGCTGCGCCGAGCGGATCGCCCTGCGCGTGCAGGCCCACTACGACGGAGTCCGGGACCTCAGCGCCAGGTTCGAGCAGAGCTCGCGGATGGCGAGCCTCGGCGCATCCAGCGCGGGCGCCTCGGCGCAGGGGCGGGTGGTCTTCTCCAAGCCGGGCCGCATGCGCTGGGCGTACGAGTCGCCGGAGCCCAGCCTGGTGGTGACCGACGGGGAGACGCTCTGGACCTGGGACCCGGGCCTGGGCGAGGCCCAGAAGGTGACCGTAGGCAGGGGATTCCTCTCGGGAGCCGCGATCCAGTTCCTGCTCGGCGAGGGAGAGGTCCTCGAGACCTTCGAGGTACGGGCGGAGTCGTGCGAGGGAGAGCCGGTCGTCCTGCAGCTCCTCCCACTCGACCCGGCGAGCTACGAGCGCCTGACCATGGAGGTCGACCCCGCCAGTGGCCTGGTCCGGGCCAGCGAGGTCGTGGACCTCTTCGGGAACGTCACCCGGGTGGCCTTCGCCGACGTGAAGATCAACACCGATCCCCCGGCCGACACCTTCCGCTTCGAGCCGCCCGAGGGAGCGACCGTCATCGAGGTGCCCGCAGCAAGATGAGCGGAGGGAGTGGAGGTGCCCGCAGCGAGATGAGCGGAGGGAGTGGAGATGCCCGCAGCGAGATGAGCGGAGGGAGTGGGAGTGCCGACCCCGCGATGAGCGGCATACAGCTCGTTGGTTTGCCCAACCAGGGCAGCCTGCTTCCACGCGGACGGCCGCTGCGCAAAGTTCCGCGGGCTGCCGCGCGGTTTGCGGAGCGGCAGCGATCCGACGCTCCTGTCAATAACCCGGCAGCTTCCCGGCAGGATCGCATCGCAAGGCGGCAGGTCTTCGGCAGCTTGGAGCGCCTTTTTTCCGATCGCGCCGGGACCCGCCGAGCGGCCCGGGACCCGCGGGGCGCACGGACCGGCTTCGCGCCTGCGCCACCGCACACTTGCGCGTACCCCTGCACAGCGCTTGCGCTTGCGCGGGCCCAGCCCGCCGGATACATTCACCCTGTGAAAATAGGCCTGATTTCGAGGGCTTCTGGGATCCTCAGAATCTCCTCGAGCTACCGGACGGAGACCGGTGTAGAGCCTGTATTCACGATGTCCCGCGAGCATCCAAGTACCGTGTCCCACCTCCAGTCCGGCCAGGTCAATCCCCGACACCAGACGCTCGAGCGTGGGGTCTCCCCTGCGGCTGGGCGGCGCGATCAGGCGTTTTCGGGCAGCGGCATGCGGTCGCCGCACCTCTCAGTTGCAGATGCGTTTCCTGCGCCCGTGGGGACTTACCATGGCGGCACGCCCCTTGCAGTCTCCATGGGACTGATGGCGGTCCCCCCGCTGGTCAAACTGGTAGACGGGGAGAGAGCGGAGACATGAGCGAGTTCGATTCGGGTTCGGGTCAGGGTTCGGGAAGGAAGGGCTTCGTGCGAGACGTGATGCGGCGCATCTCGTCCACTGGGCCCCAGCGCCCGGGCGAGCCGGACCGCGGCGACCCCAGCTACCAGGAAGAGATCGAGACCCTGCGGGACGCCGCGAGGTTCTTCGGCAGCGACTCGTCCGAGTTCCGGCGCCGGCTCGATCGCGTGCTGGCCGAGTTCGAGGCGCTGCGCCGCCGCTACGACCTGACGCGCGAGCAGCTCTACGACGCGGAGCGCCAGAACGAGAAGCTCGTCGGCACCATGCAGGAGGCCAAGCAGCAGATCGAGCTGCTGAAGGAGGAGGTGGACAAGCTCTGCGCGCCGCCCAACTCCTACGGCGTCTTCCAGCGGGCCAACAAGGACGGCACGGTCGAGATCCTCTCCGACGGCAAGCCCATGCGCGTCAACGCGCACCCCAACCTCGATCCCTTCCAGATCGAGGAGGGCCAGCTGGTGGTGCTGAACGAGGCGTTCAACGTGGTGGAGCCGTCCGGCTTCACCACCAAGGGCGAGATCTGCCAGGTGGTGGACGTGCTCGAGGACCAGCGCGTCATCGTGCTGGGCCACACCGACGACCAGCGCGTGGTGAGCCTGTCCTCACCTCTGAAGCGCGAGAAGATCAAGGTGGGCGATGCGCTCCTCGTGGACACCCGCACCCAGTACGCCTTCGAGAAGATGCCGAAGTCGGCGGTCGAGGAGGTGGTGCTGGAAGAGGTGCCCGACGTCACCTACGAGCGGATCGGCGGACTGGCTGAGCAGATCGGCATCCTGCGCGACGCGATCGAGCTGCCCTACACGCACCCCGACGTATTCGCCGAACACCAGCTGTCGCCGCCCAAGGGCATCCTGCTCTACGGCCCTCCGGGCTGCGGAAAGACGCTGATCGCCAAGGCGGTGGCCAACAGCCTCGCCAAGAGCATCGAGGCCCGCACCGGCAAGGCCACGACCGCGTACTTCCTCAACGTGAAGGGGCCCGAGCTCCTGAACAAGTACGTGGGCGAGACCGAGCACAAGATCCGCGAGGTCTTCGGCAAGGCGCGCGAGAAGGCCAACGAGGACGTCCCCGTCGTGATCTTCTTCGACGAGATGGACTCGCTGTTCCGGATGCGCGGGTCCGGCATCTCCTCGGACATGGAGGCCACCGTGGTGGCGCAGTTCCTGTCCGAGATCGACGGTGTCGAGTCCCTCAAGAACGTCATCGTGATCGGCGCCTCCAACCGCCAGGACCTGATCGACCCGGCCGTGCTGCGCCCGGGCCGCCTGGACCTGAAGGTGAAGGTGCACCGGCCCGACGCGAGGGCGGCCAAGGAGATCTTCGACAAGTACCTGACCACGGACCTGCCGTTCCACGCCAGCGCCGAGGAGCGCTACGGGAGCGACCCGCAGAAGATCGTCGACGGGATGCTCACCGACACCATCGAGATGATGTACTCGACCGGTGACGAGAACAAGTTCCTCGAGGTCACCTACGCCAAGGGCGAGCGCGAGATCTTCTACTTCAAGGACTTCTCCAGCGGCGCGATGATCGAGAACATCGTCGCGCGCGCCAAGAAGAAGGCCGTGAAGCGGCTGATCGAGGGCGGGGAGCGCGGCATCAAGGCCGAGGACCTGAAGCAGGCCGTCCAGGAGGAGTTCAAGGAGAACGAGGATCTCCCGAACACCACCAACCCGGACGACTGGGCGCGGATCTCCGGCCGCAAGGGCGAGCGGATCATCAACGTCCGCACCCTGATGACGGGCATCACCCGGGACGAGAAGCAGCAGATCGAGAACATCACGTCGGGGCAGTACCTGTAGCGGCCGCAGAGGGCTCTACACCCGAAGCGGAGAGGCGATGGCAGTACCCAAGGTGATGGGAACCGAGATCGAGTACGGGATCACCGTACGCAACGATCGCGATTTCGATCCCATCTCGAGCTGCGTGCTTCTCGTCAACGCCTACCGCGAAGACCACGACGCGAAGATCCTCTGGGACTACGACCAGGAGAATCCGCTCGCGGACGCCCGTGGCTTCCAGGTGGAGGGCGAGAAGTACACGCCCAACCAGCAGGAGAACATCGCCCGCAACAAGACGCTGCGGAACGGGGCCCGCTTCTACGTCGACCACGCGCACCCGGAGTACTCGACCCCGGAGGTCACCAACGTCCGCGACCTGATCGCCTACGAGCGGGCGGGCGAGCGCACGATGGAGACCGCGCGCCGCGCGGCCAGCGCGCTGCTGCCGGAAGGCCAGCAGATCGTCATCCACAAGAACAACTCCGACCGCAAGGGCAACAGCTACGGCTGCCACGAGAACTACCTGATCAGCCGTCGCACCCCCTTCAAGGACGTCGTCGAGTACATGACGCCGTTCCTGGTGACCCGGCAGATCTTCTGCGGCGCGGGCAAGGTGGGCAGCGAGAACCGCCAGATGCCCTGCGACTTCCAGATCAGCCAGCGCGCGGACTTCTTCGAGACCGAGGTGGCGCTCGACACGATGGTCAAGCGGCCCATCGTCAACACGCGTGACGAGCCCCACGCCGACCGCGACAAGTACCGGCGCCTGCACGTGATCGTGGGCGACTCGAACCTCTCCGAGGTCTCGAACTACCTGCGCGCCGGCGTCACCTGCATCGTGCTGGCCATGATCGAGGACGAGTCGCTGAAGAGCGACCTGTCGATCGTGGACCCGGTG
>JANQFA010000001.1 GCA_028278065.1 Myxococcota bacterium | reverse complement strand
CTGTGCCGCTTCGACGCCCACGGCTTCGCCGGCGGGCACATGAACGCGATCACGCCCGCCTACCACTGGCACATGGCGCTGGATCGCTTCCGCCACGTGGCGAGCCGGGACGAGGTGCACAAGCGCTCCGGGCGCCGCGTGCTCTTCCTGCTGCTCGCGGAGTCGCCGGAGGCCACGCCCTTCCTGCGCGTCTACGTCCACCGCGAGAAGGGCGCCGAGTTCGATCCCGCCTGCGAGAAGGCCTTCCTCGAGGCGCACGCGGAGCTCGCCAACGGCGTGACCCTCGAGGCGCACGCGGAGCTCGCCGACGGCGTGACCCTCGAGCCCGAGGCGTCGTCGTGATGCGCCGGCTCGGGACGCTCGCGGCTGCCGGGCTGCTCCTCTTCTCGTTCGTGTCGGCGCGAGCCGCCGAGCCGGTGCGGGTGGCGACGCTGCTGCCCTGGGTCGAGGACGCCCTGCGCACCGTGCCGGACCACGCCACGGTCGTCGCCGCGGTGCGGCGCGATCTGCGCCAGCCCGTACCGGAGCCGACCCTCGACCTCGGCAACCCCCACTCGCCTTCGTTCGAGGCGCTGGCCCAGGCTCGCCCCGAGCTCGTGATCGGGGACGCCGCACTTCACGCGCGGGATGCGGTGCGGCTGGGCCGCGGCGGCGTCGAGGTGATGCTGGTGGAGACCCCCGGCGTCGCGGCCACGTTCGACGCCCTGCGCCAGATCGGCGCGCGCGTCGGCGCGGCCGACGAGCTGGACGCCGCCGTGGCGGAGGCCGAGCGCGAGATCGAGCGACTGGTCGTGGACCGCCCCATCCCGGTGCTGGCGGTCTTCGGCGCGCCGGGCCGCTTCTTCGCCATGACGGACGAGACCTGGCTGGGCGATCTCCTGGCGAGGCTCGGCTTCCAGAACGTGGTGGAGCCGCCGGAGTCCCCGCTCGGCCGCTACCCGGGCCTGGTCCCGCTCGGCGACGAGGCGGTGGCGAGCCTGCGACCCGAGCTGGTCCTGGTGGTCGCCCACGGCGAGCCCGAGCGCATCCGGCGCGCCTTCGAGGAGAAGATCGCGTCCGGCGGACCCTGGAAGGGCATCCGCGAGTCGTCCGGCGGCCGCGTGCGGGCGCTCGATCCGGACCTCTTCGCCACGAACCCGGGGCTCGGAATCCCGAAGGCCGCTCGGGCCCTGGTGGAGGGAGCGCGTCCGGTCGTGGAGGCGCGTCGGTGAAGCGATGGGTTGCCCGACTGCGTATTCAGCTTCAACGGCTTCGCGATCATCCCCGATGGAGCGCGTCGCTCCTGCTGGCGCTCCTGGTGGTGAGCTTCTTCGTGTCGGTGGGGAGTGGGGCGGTGGAGGTGGGGCCGCTCGACATCCCGCGGGCCCTCCTGCAGGAGGAGCATCCCGATCACACGGTGGTGGCCGACGTGCGCATGCCGCGGGTCGCGGCCGGTGCCGCCGTGGGAGCGGCGCTGGCCGTCGCGGGCGTGCTGCTGCAGACCGTCGTGCGCAATCCGCTGGCCGATCCGGGGATCCTGGGTGTGAGCGCAGGCGCCGGACTGGCCGCCGTGGCCACGCTGATCTTCGCCCCGGACAGGGCGGCCTGGGTGCCCTTCTTCGCGTTCCTGGGCGCGCTGACCACCGTTGGCCTGCTCCTCGCGCTCTCCTGGAGCCGTGGCGCCACGCTGAGCGCCCTGCGCCTGGTGCTCTCGGGCGTCGCCGTGCAGGCCATCTTCATCGCGGCGATGGCTCTCCTCACCTTCGCGTTCGCGGAGCGGGCGCCCGCCTTCGCGGCGTTCCTGGTGGGGTCGCTGAACGGTCTGGGCTGGCAGGACTTCGCCCTCCTCGCGCCGCCGACGCTGATCGGCCTGGCTGCGGCGCAGGCTGCCGCGCGTCCGCTCGACGTGATGCTGCTGGACGATGCGACCGCGGGCGGACTGGGCATGTCGGTGAAGCCCGCCCGGCTCGCGGCGTCGTCCCTGTCGGCGCTGCTGGCGGCCGCGGCGGTGAGCGTGGCGGGCCTGGTGGGCTTCGTGGGTCTCGTGGTCCCGAATGCGGTGCGCGTGATCTCCGGACCGGAGCACTCCCGTCTCCTCGTACGCGCCGCGCTGGGTGGCGCGAGCCTCGTGCTGCTGGCCGACACCGTCGCGCGCACCCTGATCGCACCGCTCGAGCTGCCGGTGGGCGCGATCCTGGCCTTGATCGGCGGCCCCACCTTCCTGGGCATCTTGTGGAAGAAGCTCCCGTGACTGCGACCTCTCTCGAGGCCGAGCGCGTCTTCTTGCGCCACGACGGTGTGGACCGCGATGCCGTACGCGACGTCACCCTGCGCGTCGAGCCCGGCGAGATCCTCGCTCTGGTGGGACCCAACGGCTCGGGCAAGTCCACGTTGCTGGCGGGACTCGGTCGCCAGATCCAGCCGCGGTCGGGTGTGGTGCGCTTCGACGGCGAGGATGCGCGGCGCATCCGCACCCGCGCCCTGGCCCGGCGCATGGCGCGGCTGCCCCAGGACCCCGCCTGCCCCGAGGGCCTGACCGTCGACGCCCTCGTCCACATGGGGCGCCATCCGTACCAGCGCTTCGGCCACGGGACGTCGGTCGAGGACGAGCGCGCGGTGCGCGATGCCATCGTGTCGATGGAGCTCCAGGACATGCGCAGCCGGGGGGTCGACACCCTCTCCGGCGGCGAGCGCCGACGCGCCTGGATCGCCATGGTGCTGGCCCAGCGCCCCGAGGTGCTGCTGCTCGACGAGCCCACCGCAGCCCTCGACCTGCGCCACCAGTGGCAGGTGCTGGATCTCCTGGTGCAGGTGAACCGCACCCGCGGCACGACCCTGGTGATCTCGATCCACGACCTGGAGCAGGCGGCACGCATCGCCGACCGCGTGGCGGTCCTGTACCGCGGGCGCCTCTACGCCGTGGGAGCGCCCGAGAAGATCCTCGGCGAGGAGACCCTGCTCGACGTCTTCGGCGTCGAGAGCCGGGTCCTCGTCGAGGACGAGATGCTCTACGTGCGGGTGCAGGGGCCCGGTGATCCCCTGCGGAGCCTCTGAGGAGACCCATTCGAATGCGACGATCGTCCGAGTTCCGAGCCCTCCCCAAGGAGTTCGTCGACTGGCAGGTGGCGCTCCGCCGCCACACCGCCGAGGAGCGACGCGGGGCGCCCCACGTGGGCGTGGCGCCCCTGGTGACGGCCAGGCGGCCGGGCGTCGACGTCGGGGTGGTGTCCCACTCGGTGATCTGTGGCCTGCTGCCGCGGCCGGACCTCCTGGAGGAGAAGACCCGGGACTTCCGCGGCATGTACGAGGGGCAGATCGCCGAGGGCGCCAAGGCGGTCTACGACACCGGGCTCGAGTACCTGAAGGGCTACTACACCAGCTCGGACGACTTCGACACCGAGAGCGTCACGACGCTCCTGCCCGACGATCTGCCGTTGATCGACGCCTTGCGCGCCGATCCGCGCTGCGCGCTGGTCTTCCACGTCTTCGACATGGAGGACCGGAGCGAGGTGGGCCGGCTGCGCTGCCTGCAGCTCAACGCGGTGGCCGAGGTGCTCAGCGAGGGCCCGGTCTACGACAACGTGTGGTGGCACAACGCACTCTTCCACGGCTTCGCCGACGGGTGCGTCGTGGTCCACTTCAGACACCAGTCGACCTTCGACACCCGTTTCGGGATGTTGGAGACGATCGGAGGATGATGATCTCACGGGGAAGCCGTGCATCGAATCGAGCGCATGCACGGCACGAATCGCTCGCCCGCCGTCTTTGCGACGGCCAGCCAGCTCTCTCCAAAATGGGAAGGGGAGCGCTCGGAGAAGGACGTAGCGATGAAACGGATGCTCTGGGCCGCATTGGCGGCCACCTTCGTGGCGGCGCAAGCAAGCGCTGTCACGGTTCCGTTCGTGGAAGAGTTCCCGACGGACAATGCGAACTGGGAGGACAGCCTCAACAACCCGATGGGATGGCAGGCCACCGGTGGACCGGACGGGAGCAGCTATGCGACGAGCTCGTTCGACTTCACCGACTTCGTGGAGCCCTTTCCGGGGGCGGGGCCGATCGTGTTCCGGGCCAGCGGCTCGGACAACGCGAGCGGCGGCGCCTTCATCGGGGACTGGATCGCGGCGGGCGTGGCCAGCATCACGGCCTTCGTGATCCACGACGCGCCGGTTGCGATGGAGTTCTCCCTGCTGCGCCTGGCCGGGGCGATCAACTTCCCCGCCGGGGCGCTGGAGAACACCAACCTGGTCCAGCCCAACACCTGGACACAGATCTCCTGGCAGTTCCTGCTGACCGACCCGCCCTGCACGGCCGAGTCGTTCAATCCGACGGACACCTGTGCGGACATCCTCGACGCGGTGTTCAACTTCCAGATCGGGACGAACGCGCCGAGCGAGGTCATCGGCGAGCCCGGAGCCGGGGTGACGGTGAACTTCGGCATCGACAAGGTGAGTCTGGTGCCCGAGCCGTCCACCGCGCTGATGCTGGGCGTGGGGCTGCTGGGTCTCGCGGTCGGCAGAACGCGCCGCGACTAGAGGGCGTCGCACGGGCCGGCGAGAGCCGGCCCGTGCGAGCCGTCCTGCAGGAGGCTTCATGACCGCCACGAGTCGAATCGCCTGGCTGGGCGCAGCCGTAGCCCTGCTGCTGGCCGGCGCCGCGGCGGCCGAAGCCGTCGAGGCGGCGGCCTCGGTCCCCGAGGTCCCCGAGCGCACCCTGCGCGACTGGTGGGACCTGGGCGGCTTCATCATGCACGGGCTGGCCGTGATCTCCGTGCTGGCCTTCGGCATCGTACTCGAACGCAGCTGGGCACTGCGTACCGGCGCGGTGGCACCTCGGCCGCTGGTGCAGGAGCTCGGCGAGGGCTGGGACGCTCGGCGCGTCGGCGTTGCGCGCGAGCTCTGCGATCGTCACCCCTCCAGCCTGGGCCGCATCGTGCGCGCGGGCATCCGTGCGGCGGTGGCCGGCTCGGGCAATCCGCAGGAGCACGCGGCTGCAGCGGGCGACGCCGAGGCCCTGCGCCTGCGCAAGAACCTGCCGCTGCTGGCGGCGCTGGCCAACCTGGCCACCATGCTGGGCCTGCTCGGGACCGTGCTCGGCATGATCCAGGCGTTCGACGTGATTGCGGTCGTCGGGACGAGCGATGCCCGCGTGGTCGCGCGCGGGATCTTCCAGGCTCTGGTCACCACGGCCGCGGGCCTCTCCGTGGGGATCGTGGCCCTCTCCTGCCACGCGCTGCTGCGACGCCGCGCGGACTCGTGGCTCACCAAGCTCGAGGGAATCGCGACGGATCTCTTCGACGAAGGCGGTGCCATCGACGCCGCCGAGGAGGCGGCCGCCGCGGCGGGGCTGGCGCCGGCGGCCCGCTAGATGCGCTTCGCCCGGGTCGAGGACGAAGAGGCCGGCCTCGGTCTCGCACCGCTCATCGACGTCGTCCTGCTTCTCCTGATCTTCTTCCTGGTGACCACCTCGTTCACCGAGCCGCGTCTCGGGATCGAGCTGCCCGAGTCGAAGTCCGCCGAGGCGCCGGGCCGCGCCACCTGGCAGGTCACCCTCGCCGCGGACGGCACGACCCTCCTCGACGGCGAGAAGATCGATTCGAGCGGTCTCGAGGATGCCTTCGAACGGGCAGCCGACGACGAGGCCGAGCTGGAGCTGCGCGCGGACAAGAGCGTGGAGCACGGGCGCGTGGTGGAGGTGCTGGGCCTCGCCCGCAGCCAGGGCGTGACCCGCATCGGGATCGCGGTCTCTCCCGCCCCCTAGCGCACCCAGCCGGCGCGGATCGCCGCCTAGCCGCCCTCGTCGGGGGGCAGGCCCGCCAGTCCTGCGCGGAAGCCGCGCGGCTGGTAGCCCAGATCCTCGCGGGCCTGGCTCCAGTCGGGCAGGGCATCCAGGGTGAGCCCGGCGATCACGTGTGCGGCGAAGGCCGGGCGCCCCAGGACCCTGGCGACGAAGAGCGCCGCCAGGCGGCAGATCCAGACGGGGATCGGGAGGAAGATCCGCTTCACGCCCTCGTGCTCCAGCGAGAGGCGGCCCATCTCCCAGAGCGAGATCGCCTCGCCGCCGCAGAGGGGATAGGTCTTCCCGACCGCCTGGAGGTTGCCGCGTATCGCCAGCAATCCTCTCGCGAGGTCGTCGCAGTGGACCGGGTTCTTGCGGGCCTCGCCGCGGCCCACGAAGACCGCGATCGGCCACCTCTTCAGGAAGTCGACGAAGGCCCGGTACTCTTCGCCGCCGATCTCGTTGTAGGCGAGCGTGGGGCGGACGATCGTCCAGGCCAGGTCCCCGCTCTCCTTGCGCACGACCCGCTCCGCTTCGCGCTTCGAGTCGTTGTAGGGTGTGGTGAAGGGGTAGGTGACGGAGATCGACGAGCAGAGCACGAAGTGCCCGACGCCGGCGGCTTTCGCGGCGTTCAGCACGTTGCGCGTGCCGCCCGCATTGACTCGCTCGAAGAGGGCCGGGTTGTCGCTCAGCAGGACGGCAGCCAGGTGGAAGACCGTGTCCACGCCGTCGCAGCTGCCGTCGAGGCTCGAGGCGTCGCTGATGTCGCCGTAGAAGACCTCCACGTCGAGCCCTTCCAGGCGGCTCACGCAGGGATCGCCGGGGAGGGTCAGGACCCGGACCTTGTGCCCCTGCTCGACGAGGCCCCGCACCAGGGTCGAGCCGATCATCCCGGCGCCACCCGTGACCAGGATCATCGCCTTCCTCCCCCACGGCGGATCGTCACGGCGTCTCCTTCTCGATGAAGACCCGGTGCCAGAGATCGAGGATCACCAGCGAGAGCACCTGCTTCAGGTGCAGGAACTCCCCGCCCTGCATCGGGTCGACCAGCCAGCTGGTGTAGGCGGGGTCGAACCAGCCGAGGGCTCGCACGCGCTCCGCATCGAGGCTCGCGCGCACCTGCTCCCGCAGCTGCGGGTGCTGCCAGAATACTTCGAGCGGGAGGTAGAAGGGCACCTTGCTGCGGCGCGCGTTCTCCGCCGGAAGCCAGCGCCTGCCCAGCTCGCGCTCGATCCACTTGTCGCGCAGGCCGCGCACCTTGAGGCGGTCCGGCCAGCGGAAGGCCTGCTCGACCAGGCGGTGGTCCAGGAAGGGGCAGCGCAGCTCCAGCCCGTGGGCCATGGTGTTCTTGTCCTGGCGCAGCAGCAGGTTGTCCTGCAGCCAGTCGTCGTACTGGAGGGCCAGGAGTCGCGCCAGGAAGGTGCCGTCGCTCGAGCGGGAGCGGTGCAGCCAGTCCTCGGAGAGCCGACGGACGAAGGACCCGGCGTAGAGCGCGCGGCGCTCGTCGGCGTCCCACAGCGCCTTCAGGGCTACGTAGCTCTGGGCCAGGTCGCGTTCGGGGTAGCGGCGCAGGTAGTCGGCCGTCCTGGCCTTGCCCCGCTCGCCGAGAAAGGCCGGGTACACGAAGAGCTTGTCGAGGAGTCGAGCCGGGATGCCGTCGACGACGGCTCCGCCCATGGGCAGCAGCGCGGCCGGTGCGGTCCGGCGCAGGCGCTCGGTCCACAGGATGATCTTGTGGAACGAGTAGCCGGCGTAGCTCTCGTCGGCACCCTCGCCGGAGAGCACCACCTTGAAGTCCTGCGCCGTCTCGCGAGCGAGGTTCCAGTAGGCGAGGACCAGCGGGTCGCCGACCGGGCACTCCATGTGGTGCACGATCCGGCCGAGCTCGCCGAAGTGCTCGGCGCGCACCTGGATCTCGTGGTGCTCGGTGCCCAGGTGGCGCGCGGTGGCGGCTGCCTGGTCGGTCTCGTCGATGTCCGAGCCGAAGCCGATCGAGTAGGTGTGAATGCGGTCGGTGAAGCGCGCCATCGCCGCGACCACGAGGCTGGAGTCGATCCCGCCCGAGAGGTAGGCGGCCACCGGGACGTCGCTGCGCAGGGTCAGCCGGACCGCGTCGAGGAAGAGCTCCTCGAAGGCGTCGAGGGCATCGGCGTCCGAGATCCTGTCGGGAGCGCCGAGCGGGAGCTCCCACCAGCGCCGCACGCGAAGCTCGCCGCGCCGAAGCGTGGCGCAGTGGCCGGCGGGCAGGGTGCGGATCCCGTCGAAGAGGGTCTCCGGCTGGGGCACGTAGCGGAGCGCCAGGTAGGCGTCGACGGCGGCCAGGTTGGGGCGGCGTTCGACGAAGTCCGCCTCCAGCAGGGACTTCACCTCCGAGCCGAAGAGGAAGCGCCCGCCCTCGTTCCAGTAGTAGAGCGGCTTCTGCCCTGCCCGGTCGCGCGCCAGGAAGAGGGACTTCTCGCGCCGGTCCCAGAGCGCGAAGGCGAACATCCCGTTCAGGTGCTCGAGGCAGGCCTCTCCCCACTGTTCGAATGCGTGGACGATCGTCTCGGTGTCCGACCGGGTGCGGAAGGCGTGGCCCAGGCTCTCGAGCTCCTCGCGGAGCTCCAGGTAGTTGTAGATCTCGCCGTTGAAGCAGACGGCGAGAGTGCCGTCCTCGTTCTCGATCGGCTGGTCGCCGCCCGCGAGGTCGATGATCGAGAGGCGGCGCATCCCCATGGAGAAGCGGCCGTCCGTCAGGAATCCCTCGCCGTCCGGGCCGCGGTGTCCGACCGCGGCCGCCATGCGGGCGAGCAGGTCCGGCTTCTCGAAGCCGGCGAATCCGAAGATCCCACACATCGGACGGAGAGATCCCCCTCCACCCCTCGGCGGGGCGAGTGCGGTCCCCCCGGCCGGAGCGCCGTCCCGAAGTTACAGCTTCCTCGGGGGATCGCTCCAGGCCGGCTCGCCTGCGAACGGACCCCGCGATACGCTCCTGCTCCACTCGCTCTGGAGGTGCAACGTGAGAGCCGTCGTCTGCAAGGCCTGGGGTCCGCCCGACACCCTGAGCGTCGAGGAGGTGCCGGACCCGACCGCCGGCCCGGGCGAGGTCGTGATCGACGTGAAGTCGGCGAGCCTCAACTTCCCCGACATCCTCATCATCCAGAACCAGTACCAGTTCAAGCCCACGCTTCCCTTCACGCCGGGCAACGAGGTCGGTGGCGTCGTGAGCCAGGTCGGTGAGGGCGTCAGCGAGGTCGAGCCCGGGGATCGCGTGCTCTCGATGCTGGGGGTGGGCGCCTTCGCGGAGAAGGCGAAGTGTGCGGCAGGCTCCGCCGTCAAGATCCCGGACTCGATGTCCTTCGACGAGGCGGCCTCGCTGCTCCTCACCTATGGGACCTCCCACTACGCGCTCAAGGACCGCGCGGCGCTCCAGCCCGGCGAGACCCTGCTGGTGCTGGGCGCCGCCGGCGGCGTGGGTCTCTCTGCGGTGGAGCTGGGGAAGGTGATGGGGGCGCGGGTGATCGCCGCCGCGTCGAGCGACGAGAAGCTGGCGGTGTGCAAGGAGAAGGGCGCCGACGAGCTGATCAACTACAGCCGCGAGGACCTCAAGGACAGGGTCAAGGAGCTGACGAGCGGTCTCGGAGCCGAGGTGGTGTACGACCCTGTGGGAGGCGAGCTGGCCGAGCAGGCCCTGCGCGCCACCGCATGGGAGGGCCGCTTCCTGGTGATCGGCTTCGCCGCCGGCATCCCGAAGATCCCGTTGAACCTGGTGCTCTTGAAGAGCTGTCAGGTGGTGGGCGTCTTCTGGGGTGCCTTCACCGGGCGCTTCCCGGAGCAGAACCGCGCGAACACCGAGGATCTCCTCGCCTGGTGTGACTCCGGTCGCATCAAGCCCCACGTCTCGGCGCGCTATCCCCTCGACGATGTCGCGAAGGCGATGAAGGACATGGAGGACCGCAAGGTCACGGGCAAGGTGGTGCTGATTCCGTGACGGATCCCCGGCGCGGTCGGGTCAGCCGAGCTTCGCCGGGTTCTCCACCAGCTCGCGGATGATCTCCAGACCCGCGGCGCAGTAGAGCCCGTCCTCGATGCGCTCGTCGTAGGTCCACTTGAGCTCGACGGTCTTGCGCCCATCTTCATCGCGGACCCGTCCGACTACGCAGAAGATCGGGCAGTTGCCGTGCTCCCAGAGGTGGTGGTAGCCGGCGTCCAGGCCCACGGATCCCAGGTTCGCGATGAAGACCGACGTGAACATCGGATCGCTGTCGATCATGGCGCGCGGCAGCAGGCCCAGGTCGTCCGCCTTGTGCGACAGCCACACCAGCAGGCGCGCCAGCGGGGGCGGGAGGCGCAGCAGGAGGTCCACCTCCTTGTCGCTCGTCTTCTTGTCCGTGCTCTTGCTCTCGCGGATTCCGCCGAGGAGCACGCTCACGGTCTCCTCGAGGGACGCTCCGGGGTCGAAGCGGCGCTTGCCGGTGGAGAGGTCGCCCCGGTCGCTGAGCTGCTTCTTCGAGCTGAACGTGATCCAGATCCCGTCGCGCTGCCAGAGACGCCCTCCGGCGACGAAGCGGTTGAGGCGCGGCCGCTGGTCGAGGACCCGGGTCAGCGCGCAGACGAGGATGTGGAAGAGGGTCAGCGGGGGCTCGTCCATCCGGGCGGCGTTGCGCTCGGCGATGAACGCGAAGGTCTCGGTGACGTCGAGCTCCTGGGTGAAGAGGACCGTGGAGTCGTTGCGCCGCGGAGAGAGGAAGGGCATGAAGCGCCGCACGGCGGAGGCTTCGCGAACCAGGACCGCGTCGGGGCGTCTCCCGAACAGGGCTCTCTCCTCGCCTTCGCGCCGGGCTCAGTCCCCGGCGTCCCAGACGACCGAGATGATGGCACGCCCGGCCCCTGCGTCCACCGCCTTCAGCTCGGCGTGGCCGTCCAGCTCCACGAGGTCGAAGAGGGCGGACACGGTGGCGGCCACCCCGTCGAAGTAGTCGCGATGGCCGGAGAGCTCGGGGGGCAGCGCGGACGCCTCGAGCCGGCCTTCGCAGGGTCCCAGCGCCTCGTAGCGGAGCGTTCCGGCGTCCCGGTAGAGCTGCCCCCACACCTTGGAGGCGAACGCGAAGAGCCCCGCCGGGTCGCGCCCGCGCAAGCGCAGCGCCATGCGCACGAAGGACTGCAGGATGGGCGTATGGAAGGCGGCTGCCAGGTTCTCGCGCAGGATCGAGCGGGCGCGCTCGGCACCGGCGATCTCGTAGAGCCGTTCGGTCACCTCGACGTCGAGGGCGATCGGGACGAGGGCGATGCGGCTGGAGCGCTCGATGGCCTCGAGGGTCTCCGGCGCGAGCGCCTCGCGCACGCGCCGCCCCAGCTCCGCATCGTGTCGGTCCACGGCCTCGAGCGTCCCCTGCACGAAGCTCCCCAGCATGCGAGGCTCAGCCATGCGGATGGAATCGGTCCGCGCCGGAGTGGGCTTGAGCGGGAGGCCGGGTCAGGCGTCGTCCAGCTCCAGGTTTCGCCGGATCCGACCCAGGGGTTCCTCGGTGTCGGGCTCGAAGGCCAGGCCCGTCACCTGCTCGTAGGCCTCGATGTAGCGGCGCGCCGCCTCGCAGCGCACCTCGTCGGGCAGGGCCGGAGGCTCTCCGTCTCCCTTGTAGCCCTGGTCACCGAGCCAGTGGCGCACGTACTCCTTGTCGAGCGCCTCGGGATTGCGGCCCTCGCGCATCGCCCGGTCGTAGGCGTCCCGGTACCAGTAGCGCGACGAGTCCGGGGTGTGGATCTCGTCGATCACGACCAGCTCACCGGACTCGTCGACGCCGATCTCGTACTTGGTGTCGACCAGGATGAGGCCGCGGGTCTCCGCGAAGCGCTGGCCCTCGGCGAAGAGCCTGGCGCAGATCCCGGCCGCGGAGTCGAAGAGCTCCTCGCTGATGAGGCCGCGCTCGATCAGCTCCTCCCGCGAGGCGGGCGCGTCGTGATCGCCCTTGGCCGCCTTGGTCGTAGGCGTGAGCAGCGGCTCCGGCAGGGGCTCGTGGCGCTTCATGCCCTCCGGAAGCGTGTGGCCGCAGTAGCTGCGGTCGCCGCGCTCGTAGGCGGTCCAGATCGAGGTGGAGGTGGAGCCGGTGAGGTAGCCCCGGTAGACGAACTCCACCGGCAGCGGCTTGCACTCGCGTACCCGCGAGACGGTCGGGTCGGGTACCGCGATCAGATGGTTGGGGGCGATGTCCTTGGTGCGCTCGAACCAGAACGCGGCCACCTGGTTCAGGACTTGACCCTTCAGGGGCAGCGTGCCGATCACCACGTCGAAGGCGCTCACCCGGTCGGTGACCACGATGGTGCGGGTGTCGTCGGCGACGTAGCTGTCGCGGACCTTCCCCTCCTCGCGCCGGCCGAGGCCGGAGAAATCGGTGGTCTCCAGCGTCTTGCTGCAGAGCTCGCGAAGCAGTCCGAGATCGATTCCCACGGGTACCCCCCTCGTCGAAGAAAGGCCCAGTCAACCACGCCGCCCGGCGGGGTTCAAGACCCGGCGTCGGGAACGCTCAGGATCTGCCGTCGGTCCGCCGCGAGTGCGGCTCAGGATCCGCCGTCGGTCAGCCGCGTCCCGTCGGGGACCTGGCGCGGTGCGCCGTCGTCGGCCCGCACGTCCACATCCCCCTCGGCTACCACGTCGCGCCCGAAGTGGACATCGCCGTGCACGGCGAAGCGCCGGCAGCGGACCAGGGAGGGCGCGCCCTGGGGGAAGCGCGCCTCGAGCTGGTCGATCCGCTTGTAGAACGACGCGTCGAGCTCCACCACCAGGGTGGGGGCGTCCGCGTCCCGGGCCGAGAGCACGCGGAAGTCCTCGGCCAGGCGATAGGCGTCGGACCAGAGGGCGAGGAGATCCGCGGTGGTCTTCACCGGGGCGAAGCGCTCTCCGGGAACGCAGACCGCCTCGGCCCCCTCGAAGACCTCGATGGCCGAGCCCATCGCGGTCTCCAGCTGGTAGACCTTCGGGCTGCTCGAGTCCGTGGGGTCGAGCGTCTTCTCGTTGCGGATCATGGGCAGCTCGAGGACACCGCTCCGGGCGTCGAGGGCGGCGTGCAGGGCGTCGAGATCGACCCACAGGTTGTTGGTGTTGAAGAAGCGGTGCCGGGAGACGTCCTGGAACTCGTCGAGCTCGTCGTCGGGGCACTGGGCCAGCTCGCGCAGCACGAGGCCGCCGTCGCGGCGTCGCGCCAGGTGTCCCCCCTTCCGATGCGCCTCGGTGCGCGGGCAGACCTCCATCAGGAAGGGCGTGGCGCGCTCCGCCATGAAGCCGAGCAGGGCGGGGTCCGGGACCGCGCCCAGGTTGTCCGAGTTGGAGACGAACGCCCAGCGATAGCCGGCCTTGCGCAGCGACTCGAGCATCCCGGAGGTCAGCAGGGCCGTGTACAGATCCCCGTGTCCGGGCGGGCACCACTCGTGCTCCGGGTCCTGCGGCCAGGAGGCCGGAGCGAGGTCGTCCGCGCGCACCTTGGGGACCTTGTGCTGCAGGAAGTCGGGCGGCAGGTCGCAGGCCAGCTCGGGATGTGCAGCCAGCGCGGCCAGCGAGTCCTCCCGCGTGCGGAAGCTGTTCATGAGCACGAGAGGCAGGCGCGCGCCGTGGGTACGGCGCAGGTGCAGCACCTGGAGCGCGATGAGGTCGAGGAAGGTGCGCCCGTCCTTCACGGGCAGGAGCGACTTCGCCTTCGTCATGCCCATCGAAGTGCCCAGGCCGCCGTTCAGCTTGATCACGACGCAGCGGTCGAGTGCGGCGGTGCCGGCAGAGCGATGCCCCTCGAGGTCGGCCGCGTCCGGGACTCCCTCCAGGGGGGCGATCTCGTCGCGCGGGATCAGCCCGGTGCGCCCCGAGCGCAACGCGTCGTAGTAGCGCCGGAAGGTCTCGACGGCGAGGTCGGGAAGCCCCTCCCTCTGCATCCGGGTTCGGAAGTCCTCGAAGGGATCGTGTGTCGGGCTCATCGCGCTCCTCGAAGGGATCGTGCGTCGGGCGGGCCGCGCTCCTCGAAGGGATCGTGTGTCGGGCGGGCCGCGCTCCTCGCAGCCTGAAGCTACTGGATGCAGGCTCTTCCGCCCGCATCGGCAGGCCGCAGGTCCACGCGCCAGAGGCCCGATCTCCGGGCAAAAGCCGATGCCCCGGTCTGCCGATGGGAAGGGCGATGGCAGGTGGATCCCAGACGCGGATGCTGTGTGCGCACTGTGGGACCGTGGCGCGGCCCGACACGCGGGTGGTGGGCTCCGACACGGTCGAGCTCGCGCTCTGGTGTCTCCTTCTCCTGCCCGGCCTCCTCTACTGTGCCTGGCGCAACGTGCAGCAGCGCCGGATCTGTCCCGCCTGCAGCAGCTCCCAGCTGATCCGCGAGTCGCGCGCGTCGCGCCGCCGCATCGAGGCCGACCCCGGGGCGGCTCCGCCGCCCGAGCTGCAGCCCGGAGGCCGACGGGTCCACTCGGGGCGCCGCCTGCCCTGGATGGCCGCGCCGCGCACCCGTTTTCGCCGGGTGACCCGCGGCGGCGGGGCGCTGGCCGGAGTCGCCTTCCTCGCCTTCACGTTCGTCGGGATCAACACGGTGTCGACCCGGCCGGTTCCGGCACAGGGCGAGGCCGGGCGCGCCCGGCACGTCCAGGAGAAGGACCCGTCGCAGGTCGCCGAGGAGCGCAGCCGCCGGCTCGAGAGCGCGCGCTATCGGGAGTGCGATCGCCTCTGCGCGGAGTTCCACCACGGACGCGCCAAGCCCCAGCGCGACTGCATCGAGAACTGCATGACCAAGCTCTTCGACTCGCCGGCCGAGGCACCGGCCAAGGACGCCTGCGCCGAGCTGCTGGACGCCTCCGCGTGCGACTTCGTCTCCGGCAACGCCCCGCTCCCGTCGCTCCCGCCGGTGGGCGCCGGGCCGCCCGCATCTCGCTGAGCACTGATCGGCTTCGCCGCGTCCCGTTGACGGCGGGGGTGCCCGCCCGGTAGAAGGGGGCACGTCTCGTGACGGGGTTCCCGCCCGGTCGAAGGGGGCTCGTCTCGTGACGGGTTCCCGCCCGGTAGAAGGGGGCTCGTCTCGTGACGCGGGAGGACGCCCCATGAGCCGCGCGAAGCGGATCCTGCTCTGGGTGATGGCGGTCGCCTACATGGGGGCCGGCTTCAACCATCTCTACAACCCGGAGTTCTACCTCGCGATCATGCCGCCCGGCCTGCCGAATCCCGAGTGGCTGAACCTCCTCTCCGGGCTGGCGGAGATCGTGCTCGGCGTCTTCGTCCTCGAGCCGCGGACCCGTGTGTACGCCGCCTGGGGCCTCATCGCGCTCCTCGTCGCGGTCTTCCCGGCCAACCTCTACGTGGCGATGGAGAACGTCGGCCCGGACGGGCCCGGCACGGGCATCGGCGCCGCCAACTGGATCCGGCTCCCCTTCCAGGCCGTCTTCATCGTGTGGGCCTGGTGGTACACGCGCCCGGAGTCAGGCTGAGGGCAGGGCCTGGAGGGCCAGCCACAGCGCCGGTACGCCCAGCAGCACCGTCGGTGTCACCGTGCGGCGGGGCACGCTCCACGCGAGCAGTCCGAGGATCGCCAGGGAGGCCGCATCCCGGAGCGGGCTCGCGCAGCAGCCCGCGGCCAGACAGCCCAGCTTCGCCACGGCCAGCGCGCAGGGCAGGGGGCGGCAGGCGGCGGCGAGCCAGGACGGACGCCGCGTCCCGCGCGGCGCCGCCGCGACCAGCCCGGCAGGGACGCCGAGCAGGCTGAAGCCGCCGTTCACATCGAGGAGGAGGAACGGATCCCCGAGCACGCGCGGCGCGTTCAGGATTCCCCAGGCCAGACGCGCCGCCGCCGCTCCGAGCCCCAGCCCGACGGCCATGCGCAGGCGTGCAGCGCCGCTCCGCTCTCGCGCGGCGAAGCCCGCCATCGAGAGCTGGAAGGCGGCGCACCAGGCGGCGAGCTGCGCGAAGCCGTCCACGGCGGACGATGCTGCACGCGGCGTGCCGGTGCCTCGGCACTGCGCTTGCTTCCGAGCGGATCCGTGCTGCGTGTGCTCCAACTGCTCCTCGCGGTCTGGACGCTCCTCGCGCTCGGGGCCTGCGTCGCGCCCCACGTGGGCGGCGGGATCGGCGGCCTCGCCTCCGGGGCCGCGTGCGCGTGGCTGGTGCGGGGCGCGACCTCGGAGAGAGCGTCGGCCGCCGTACTCGTCGCCGCGTGGACGGCCGGCTTCGCCGGCTACCCGCTCTGCGTCGCGCTGATTGCGGAGCTCGGCAGGGGCCTGGGGCTCGCGCCCGTCGCCGTGACCGGCAGCGTCGCTCCCGCCACGGCCGTCACGGCGCTGGTGCTCGCTCCGTTCTGGGAGGAGCGTCTCTACCGCGGTCATGTGCTGGCGGCGCTGCGCCCCCGGATCGGGGCCGTCCCCGCCCTCCTCCTCAGCAGCGCGCTCTTCGCGCTCCCCCACCTCGGCTCCTGGGCTGCGCTCGGCAGCGGCTGTGTCGGCCTCGCCCTGGGCGCGCTGCGCTGCGCGGGTGCGCCCCTCGCCGTCTGCAGCGCGATCCACTCCGGCCTCAACGCGCGCGCGCTTCTCGTCCTCGCGGCCGGCCCCGGCGTGTAGGGTCGCAGGCAGCCATCGCGATCCTGGCGGCGGGCATGTCCGGCCGCGGGCCCGCCTGACTCAGGCTCGCGCGAGGCCGTACTCCGCCAGGCGCTCCTCGAGGAGCGGGATGCGATCGTGTCCCCAGAAGAGCTCCCCGCGCAGCACGAAGATGGGGACGCCGAAGACCTGGTCCTCGTGAGCCTCGTCGATGCACGCCTCGAGGGCCGCGGCGCCCTCGCCCTGGGCCCACTTCAGGTAGGCGTCGGGATCGCCCCCGCACTCGCGCACGAGGGCCGCGATCTCGTCCGGCACGTCCAGCTCCAGGCGGCGCTCGAAGAAGCGCCGGAAGGCCTCCCGGGTGTACTCGGGGAAGAAGTCCTCGCGCTGGGCGAAGAGCGCCCCGATCAGCGCCGGGGTCGAGTCGTAGATCTTGGGCGGACCCATGATCTTGAAGCCGCCCCGCCGGTTCGCCCAGCGCCGGGCATCCTGGTACGAGTAGCGGACCTTCCACTCCGAGTAGATGCTGCGCTCGCCCTTGCCCTTGATGCGCAGCTGGAAGGGCAGCCAGCGCAGGTTGACGTCCCAGCGCTCGGGCAGGGCCAGGGCGGGCTCCGCCGCCAGGTAGGCGAAGGGACTCTTGTAGTCGAAGTACAGCTTCAGGTCTTCGGGCACGTTCCTTCTTCCCCTTCAGCGGCCTCGGTGACCGGGCGCACGGTCGAGGCGCGACGTCCGTCCGAGATTGTTCCATACTCTTGCGCGTCGGGTGTGGAGGGTCCCCGTGCGTCTTCCGCGTTGGGTGTGGAGGGTCCCCGTGCGCTGCTTCCGGATCGGGCTGGTCTGCGCCTTCGTGCTGCTCGCGGCAGGTCCGGCCCTGGGCGACACCAGCCCCGCACAGCTCTGCCAGTCGGACCAGCTCAAGGCCGCCGCGGCTCAGTGCCGGGCCAACTTCACCTGTGTGGCCAAGTTCGTCAAGAAGCCGCAGGCGGATCCGGACCTCCAGAAGCTCCTCCAGTGCTGGTCCCGCGCCGACTCGCGCTTCATCGAGCGCTGGCGGAACGCCGACGCGCGCGCCCTGAAGCGCGGTGGCAGCTGCAGCCTCGACGACTCCCCGGTCGACGTGATGAACGCGCTCAACCTCGCGTCCGACGAGATCATGATCCTCGATCCGCCCGCCCTCGGGGCCGACGTGCTGAGCGGCTGGCTCCGGGCGGACAAGCACGAGAACAAGCTCCACTCCGACGTCCTCAAGGTGGCGGGGCGCTACTGCAACAAGCTCTTCAAGGCGGAGGCGCGCGACGCGAAGAAGCCGGACGAGACGAAGCGGATCGCCGCTCGCGCCAAGGAGCTGGGCAAGTTCCTCGGCAAGATGGAGAAGGCGGAGACACGCGGCCTCGGCAAGGGCTGGAGCTACCTGGGTCTGCCCGCAGGGTCCCTGGCCGACGCGCTCGAGGCGCTCGTGGACGGCCTCGTCGCGGACAGCGATCCGCCGAGCGGCGGCTCGTTCCAGGTGACCGGGACCGTCCTGCCGGCGGCGGCCTCCTTCGTGGACGGCGACGTCAACGATCCCTTCGCGCCGTTCACCCCCAACGACGGCCAGGACGGCGACACGGTCGAGCCGTCCGCGGCCGATCAGGCCGCCGCGCAGCTCCTCGACGTGCCCTCCAGCCTGGGCGGGTTCGCCAACCAGCCCGGCGCGGGGCCGCCCGGCCGATCGCGGGTCTCCGGCGACATCTCGGACTACTACCGGGTATCCCTCGCCGCCGGCCAGGTGATCACCCTGCAGCTCGAGCCGCAGTTCGGGGACCTCGATCTCTTCCTCTACGACCAGGCGGGATCGTTCGTGGACGGCTCCAACGGGGTGAGCGACTTCGAGACGCTGGCGGTCGCCGACCCCGGCGAGTACATCGTCGAGGTCTGGGCGGCCGCGGGCGGGTCGGCCTACGTCCTCACCCTGGGCCAGCCGATCCCTGCGCTGCAGGGTCGACCGCGGCCGCCGCGCTTCAGCGACGACTTCGTTCCGGGCGAGCTGCTGGTCACCCTGGACGCGCGCGCCGAAGAGGTGCGCGCCCGCGGGCTCGCGGCGGCCGCCCAGGACTTCGGCGCGGACCTGGGGATGAGCGCCCGAGGCGGGGCTCCCGATCGCGAGATGCTCTTCGCCCTGGCCGAGTCGGCCTCGGCGCGGTCCCGGACCCTGCGCGGGTTGGACCGGGCGCCGAAGGCGGACAGGGGCCCCCTCCGCCCCGCGCCGGCGAGCCTCGACGCGGAGGGTGCGCTCAAGTTCGACACCCTCATGGCGCGAAAGGCGCTGCGCGGCCGGCCGGACGTGGCGACGGCCGATCTCAACCACGTGCGCCGCCCCCTCTTCACGCCCGACGACGAGTTCCTCGGCTTCCAGTGGCACTACCCGCTCATCAATCTCCCCACGGCCTGGAACGTCACGCGGGGCGCCAGCGACGTGGTGGTCGCGGTGATCGATACGGGCGTGCTCCTCGCCCATCCGGACCTGGCCGGCCAGCTCGTCGCCGGCTACGACTTCATCAGCAACGTCTTCAACGCGGCGGACGGAGACGGAATCGACCCGAACCCCGACGACGTCGGGGACGGTGCCGGCGGCACGCCGAGCTCGTTCCACGGGACCCACGTGGCGGGTACGGTCGCCGCCGCCACCGACAACGCGCTGGGGGTGGCGGGTGTCGCGGGCGATGCCCGGGTGATGCCCCTGCGCGTCCTGGGCATCAACGGCGGCACCGACTACGACATCATCCAGGCGGTGCGCTTCGCCGCGCGGCTCTCGAACGACTCCAACACGCTGCCCGCGGCGGCGGCCGACGTCATCAACCTCTCCCTGGGCGGACCGGGCTTCAACCAGACCTCCCAGAACACCTACGATCTGGCGCGCGCGGAGGGCCTGATCGTAGTGGCCGCGGCGGGGAACGAGAACAGCAGCGCGCCCTCCTACCCGGCTGCCTACGACGGCGTCGTCTCGGTGAGCGCCGTCGACCAGAACCGCAACCGCAGCTACTACTCGAACTTCGGGAGCCGGATCGACGTGGCTGCACCCGGAGGCGACACGACCGTCGATCGGGACGGCGACGGCTATGTCGACGGCGTGCTCTCGACGCTCGGTGACGACCTCGGGGACTTCTTCTACGCCTTCTACCAGGGCACCTCGATGGCGGCGCCGCACATCGCCGGTGTGGCGGCGCTGATGAAGTCGGTCGCGCCGACGATGCTCGACGCGGACTCGTTCGACGCCCTGCTCGCTTCCGGTGCCCTGACCGACGATCTCGGGGCACCGGGGCGGGACGACATCTACGGCCACGGCCTGATCGATGCGGCTGCGGCGGTTCAGGCGGCGGAGGACCTCGAGGACGGGACTCCGCCGGTGCTGGACCCGGTGCTGCGGGTGAGCCCCGGTGCCCTGAATTTCGGCGCCGTGCTGACGTCCCTGGATGTCGCGGTGTCGAATGGTGGCGACGGTAGCGTCGGCACGGTCACGGCCAGCGACGATCGGGCCTGGCTCTCGGTCGCACCGAATGCAGTCGACGGGGACGGCATCGGGACCTGGACGATCTCGGTAGACCGCAGCGGAGAGAGCGACGGCACGTACAACGGCACGGTCACCTTCATGTCGACGCCCAACGACATCGAGGTGGGCGTGGTGATGCAGGTGGGCGCCGCGGGCCAGTCGTCGCTCGGGATCGTGTACGTGCTCCTCCGGGACCCGGAAACCCGCGCCACGGTCTACCAGGACGACGTCAGCCAGGAGCCGGACGGGAGCTACCCGTTCGAGTTCGCGGCCGTCGAGGTGGGTGACTACCTGCTCTCGGCCGGCTCCGACCTGGACAACGACTTCGCGCTCTGTCACACGGGCGAGGCCTGTGGCGGCTACCCGACCCTCGACCTCCAGTCGGAGCTGCGGGTGGACGGGAACCGCAGCGGGCTGGACTTCATCGCGGGCTTCCAGCAGACCGTGCGCAGCGGCGGCGCCGGCGCGCCGATGACCCGCGACCCCTTCGCGCCGAGACGCCTGCTCCCGCTTCCCGACGAGCCGGATCGCGGCCTCGAACGTCTCGAGAGCACCGCCGATCAGGGCGAGCGCGCGGCGGCGACGCGGCTCTCCTCCCAGCCGTAGCGCACGGCCTTCGCCTCGACCCTCGCGCCAGTCGGCACCGTGAAGGGGCCCGTGTAGAGGCGCCAGTCCGACGGGCCTCCGTCGCCGTCCACCCGGTAGCCGATCGAGGCCCCTTCGGTCGGGCAGGCGAGGGTCGCCTGCGCCGCGTCGCCCTCGCCCGGCGAGAAGGCCAGCGACGGAGTCGCGGTGGTCGGCTGCACACCGTCCGGCCAGAAGCGCGCCGCCAGCTCGGCCTCCGGCGTGGCCTCCGCGTCCCCCTGGCTCGCGAGCCACGCGTCGAGCGCGGCGCGCAGTCGCGCCTTCGTGGCGGCGTGCGCCGGATCGCGCGCCAGGTTCACGACCTCGTCGGGATCGGCACGCGTGTCGAAGAGCTCCTCGCCCGGGCGGGGGGTCTCGAACCAGGCGGACTGGACCGGATCGAGCCTTCCCGCCTCGAAGAGGCGGCGCAGCTCGGGCATCATCTCGAGGTTCTCGCGGAAGTCGGAGCGGTGGGCGGCCGGGGCATCCCTGCGCTCGTTGCGGATGTACTTGAAGCGCGCGTCGCGTACCGCGCGGCCCCGGTCCGCCACCGTGTCGATCCGGTCCCGGGCGGCGAACACGAACTCGCGCGGCGGCGCAGCCGTGCGACCGGCGAACACCCGTCCGTCCATCCAGTCGGGCGTCTCGAGCCCGGCCATCGCGAGGATCGTGGGGGCCAGGTCGACGAAGCTGACCAGGCGTTCGTCGACACGGCCGGGCGCGGCCCCGGGCGGACGGAGCGCTTCCGGCCAGCGCACGATCAGCGGCACGCGGATCCCCGAGTCGTAGAGCTCGCGCTTGGCGCGCGGCAGGCCGTCGCCGTGATCGGTCGTCCAGACCACGATGGTGCGCTCCGCCTCGCCGGAGGCGTCGAGCTGCTCGAGGATCTCTCCTACGCGGGCATCCATCAGCGCCACGTTGGCGTAGTGGCGCGCGAGGGTGGCGCGCACCGTGGGCGTGTCCGGGTAGTAGGGCGGGACCGTGACGGCCTGCGTCTCCACCACCTGCGGCGGGAACCAGCTCCCGATCCGCATCAGGAGCATGAGGGCCTGGGTGAGGTTGCGCGGGATCTGCACGGGGAAGAGGCCGCTCTCGTGGGTGACCAGGAAGTTCTGCATCGCGAACCAGGGGCGGTCGTCCGGGTGGTCGCGCCAGTCCGTGCGCCAGCCGTCCGCGTCCCAGATCGTGAAGGGACCGCTCCCCGGCAGGGCCCCGCTGAACTGGTAGTCGAGCTTGGCGTTGTTGGAGGTGAACCAGCCCGCAGCGCGCAGCAGCTCCGGGAACGCCTTGACCTCGGGTGGCGGCACCGCCGTGTAGCCGCTGGGCCCGGGCTGGCCGGGAGCCGGACGGAAGTCCGAGGAGCGCATGTGCTGGGCACCGAGGCGGTTCGGGTGCACGCCGGTGATCAGCGCTGCGCGGCTGGGAGCGCACACCCCGGAGGCGGTGAAGGCGTTCGGATAGCGGATGCCCTCCGCGGCGAGGCGGTCCAGGTGGGGCGTCACGGCGACGGCATCGCCGAAGGCGCCCACCCGCGCGCTCATGTCCTCGGCGACCAGGAGGAGGATGTTGGGGCGGATCGCCTCGGCCCCGGCGGCGGATCCGGGTCCGAGGACCAGCGCGAGAAGGAGGAGCGGGACGGATCGCATCGGCGTTCCCTCGCAAGCGGAGCGAAGGGCTAGACTCTATCGCGGCGGGTCGGAAGACCGAGGGAATCAGGATGACGAGCTCCAGCTCCGCTCCCCGGGCGGATCGCCGGGACTTCCCCATCGCCATCATCGGTGCGGGATTCGCGGGGATCGGCACGGCGATCCAGCTCAAGAAGGCGGGGATCGACTCCTTCACCATCTTCGAGCGCGCGGGAGAGATCGGCGGGACCTGGCGGGACAACACCTACCCGGGCGCAGCCTGCGACGTGCCGTCCCACGTCTACTCCTTCTCCTTCGAGCCCAAGCCCGACTGGAGCCGCACCTTCGCGGAGTCCTGGGAGATCCAGGAGTACCTGCTGGGCGTCGTCGAGAAGTGGAAGCTCCGCGAGCACATGCTCCTGGACACCGAGATCGTCGAGGCGCGCTTCGACGAGGAGGAGGGCGCCTGGACCCTCACCACCGGATCCGGCGACACCTTCCGGGCCCGGGTGGTCGTGGCCGGAGCCGGCGGCCTGGTGGACCCCTCCTTTCCCGACATCAAGGGCATCGAGAGCTTCGCCGGGGAGATGATCCACACGGCGCGCTGGGACCACGACTACGACCTCACGGGACGCAGGGTGGCGGTGATCGGCACCGGCGCCAGCGCCGTCCAGGTGGTCCCTTCCATCGCGCCCCAGGTCGAGACGCTCGCCGTCTTCCAGCGCACGCCGGCCTGGGTCGTTCCCAAGCCCGACCACATCTACAGCGAAGAGGAGAAGGAACGCCTGCGACGGCAGCCCTGGCGGCTCTGGCTCTCCCGCACGCTTCGCTACTGGGGCAGTGAGCTCTTCGGCCCGCTGGTCTTCCTCGATGCGCCGCGCCTCTCGCGTCTCGGAGAGCGGATGTCGATGAGGCACCTGCACCAGCAGGTGAAGGACCCGGAGCTGCGCCGCAAGCTGACGCCCGACTTCCAGTTCGGCTGCAAGCGCATCCTGATCTCCGACGACTACTGGAGGAGCTTCGAGCGGGACAACGTGGAGCTCGTCACCGAGCCGATCGAGGAGATCGTGCGCGAGGGAATCCGCACCCGGGACGGAGCGCTGCACGAGTTCGACGCGATCGTCATGGCCACGGGCTTCAGCCTCAACATCGCCACGGCGCCCTTCCCGGTGACCGGGCGCGACGGGCGCACCTTGGACGAAGTCTGGAGCGGCGGCGCGGTGGCGTACAAGGGCATGACGGTCTCCGGCTTCCCCAACTGGTTCATCCTGATGGGACCGAACACGGGGCCCGGACACACGTCGGTGCTGGTCTACACCGAAGCGCAGATCCAGTACGCCCTGCAGGCGATCCGCGAGATCATGCGCGAGGACCTGCGCTGGGTGGACGTGAAGCAGGAGGTCCAGGACGCCTACAACGCGGGAATCCAGGGCCGCATGAAGCACATGGTCTGGTCCTCGGGCTGTAGCAGCTGGTACCTCTCCGCCGACGGGGAGAACCACTCGCTCTATCCGGGCTTCGCCGCCGAGTACATCCTGCGCGCGCGTCGCTTCAAGCCCTCCGAGTACGAGATCGCGCGCTAGAGGGTCCCGCCGCGGCGCTTCGCGAAGGCGACCATGCCGCTCTGGTAGCCGGTCGGGAGCAGGCGCTGCACCCAGTCGATGACGCGGGCGTCCCAGCCCACCAGGACACGACGCTCGTCGCGCCGCACGCCGTCGAGGATGGCGCGGGCGGCGTCTTCCGGACGGGTCCGGGCCAGCTCGTCGAAGCGCTCCTCGAACTCCCTGCGCGAGGGGCCGCCCTCCCGCTCCCGGATGCGCCCGTTGCGGATGATGTTGGTCTGGATCCCGCCCGGGTGGACCGAGGTGGCGCTCACCGGATGCCCCGCGATCTCGAGCTCCTGGCGCAGGCACTCGGTGAAGCCGCGCACGGCGAACTTCGCCGCGTTGTAGGCGCTCTGTCCAGGGACCCCGATCAGTCCGAAGACGCTCGACACGTTGACCACGTGGCCGTCGCCGGACGCGATGAGATGGGGCAGGAAGGCCTTGGTGCCGTGGATCACGCCCCAGAGGTTGATCCCCAGGAGCCAGTCGAGATCGTCGTAGGACATGTCCTCGACGAAGGCGTCCACCGCCACGCCGGCGTTGTTGAAGACCAGGTTCACGCGTCCGTGGTGGGCTGCTACGCGGTCCGCCCAGGCGTGTACGGCCGCACGGTCGGCTACGTCCACGACCTCGTCGGTCACCTCGACCCGCTCGCGGGCCAGTCCTGCGGTCTCTCCGAGTCCCGAGCGGTCGACGTCGCAGAGGGCCAGTGCGGCGCCCGCCTCGGCCAGCTCGAGGGCCAGCGCGCGTCCGATCCCGGAGGCCGCCCCCGTGACCGCGGCCACCTTGTCGCGCAGGTCCTTCACGCGGTGCTCAGTCCTCGGCGCCGAGAGCCTGCAGCGGCATCCGATCGAAGACGCCCTTGGCCTGCAGCTTCTGCATGAAGCTCGCCTCGTAGGCCGACTCCGGATCGGCGCGCACCGCGTCGTCCAGCACGTGGGCGTCCTCGCCCACGAGGATGCGCCAGCGTTCGGCGCGCACACCGTCCAGGATCTGGGTCGCCGCGTCCGCGGCCGAGAGCGGAGCGGCGTCCCGGAAGGCGAGTCCGGCCTGGTGCATCACCTCGCGGATCTGGTCGTCGCTGATCGCGTCCACCGGCAGGCCCTGGCGCTTCATCCGCTCGCGGATGGGCTCGAGGTCCTCCGCGGTCATCTCCTTGGGGCTGGGGCGGCCGAGGACCGCCGTGCTGTTCATCACGATCGAGGTGCCGACGTGTCCGGGCATCACCAGCGAGACCTTCACGTGCGGCGCATTCACGCGCAGGTCGTTGATGAGCGCCTCGCTGAAGCCCTTCACGGCGAACTTCGCCGCGCTGTAGGAGGTGTGGGGGACGCCGGGCCCCAGGGCCGCCCAGAATCCGTTCACGCTGCTCGTGTTGACCACGTGCGCCTCGTCCGCGGCCACCAGGAGGGGCAGGAAGGCGCGGCAGCCGAAGTAGATGCCGCCCCAGCAGACGCCGAAGGTCTTCTCCCACTCCTCGCGCGGATCGGTCAGGAAGCTCCCTGCCCCGGCGATGCCCGCGTTGTTGAAGAGCAGATGGACGCAGTCGGTCTCGTGCCGCTCCAGAACCTGGTCCCGAAAGCGCAGCACCTGCTCCTCCTCCGAGACGTCGCACGGGTGCGTGCTGATGCGCACGCCGTCGGGGGCGTCCTGGCCGCAGAGAGCCGCGGTCTCCTCCATGTGCTCGACGGAAACGTCGCACATGGCCACGTGCGCGCCCTCGGCGGTGAGCTGGCGGCAAAGCTCCCGTCCCATCCCCGTGCCACCGCCCGTCACGACGGCGATGCGACCCGCGAAGTCCCTCATCGGCAGCCTCCTGGACGGGGGGCATGCTATCACGGGTCGTCGCTCTGGTGCCGACGACGCTCCTAGAAGCGCGCGCGCACCTCGAAGCCGCTCTTCGACTTGCCGAAGATCGCCCCGAGCCGGTCCCTGACGCTCTGGACCGGGGCACCCTTGCCGCTGCACTTGACCTTCATCCTGGCGCTGCCGGTCGGCGCGGGCTTCGAGGGGTCGTTGCGCGAGTCGACCTGCGCCTTGCAGCTCTCGAGGACGACGGTGGCGGAGATCGTGTCCGCCACCCCGCCTCCCGTCCCCGCGAACTGGCCGAAGCGGAAGGCCAGGTAGCTCTTCTGCTTGAGCTGGAGGCGGGACTTCTCGCCGGGGCCTCCCTTGCGCTTGACATGGTCGGGCTCATAGAGGATGGCCTGCGCGAAGGGTCCGCGGAGGTAGCCCCCGCCGCCGGTGTTGTGTCCGACCGCGCCCGCGGCGAAGACCGGAACCAGCGTCGAGGACAGGATGTCGGAGCTGGCCCACGGCCAGCCGTAGCTCAACGCGTAGGCGGCCCGGGGCATCTGGACCACCTTCAGGTGACCCAGCAGGCCGCTCGGGGCGGAGCCCGTCGGTGCCCCCTTGACGTACGCGTAGCGGCCGAGGTCGCCGTAGAAGCCGAAGAAGTGATCCTCCAGGCCGGGGTGGTCGAGACCGAGGCCGGGTACGTCGATCGCATGAACGCCGCTCGGGATCAGCGCGGCGACGAGCGCGAGGGCGACGCAGAGCTTCCGCATGTCTCCGGACCTCCTTCCAGGCCATTCAGGCTCACTGCGGATCCGACCGGCTCATCAGTTGGCTACGGCCTTGAGGTCGAACCCGTTCTTCGCCTTCCCCAGGACGGCCTCCAGCGCGGCCTTGACGCGCTGCACCTCTGTGCTCTTGCCGCTGCACTTGACCTTGAACTTCGCGGCGATGGGCGGGGTCTTCTTGGGGTTGTTCGTGATCTCCGCCTGGGCCCTGCAGGCCTCGACCTGGAGGCCCCCAAAGATCGTCGTCGGGTTGGGGATGTAGTTCAGACCCGTTCCGCCGAAGCGGCCGAAGCGGATGGCGACGTAGCTCTTCTGCTTGAGCTGGATGCGGGACTTCTCGCCGGAAGCCCCCTTGCGCTTGACCTCGTCCGGCTCGTAGATGATCGCCTGCACGAAGGGCCCCTGGGTGGCCGGCCCGTTGGTGGCGTGCAGTACGGCGCCCGCGGCGAACGGGGGCACGAGGGTGCTGCTCAGACCGGCTGCGAAGGTCGGCGCGTTCCCGTAGGCCGAGGGGAACCCGACATAGAGGTTTCGCGGGTCGTCGAGCTTCCCGATCTTGATGGCGCCCGCGACGTCGCTCGAGGCCGGGGAGCTCGCCAGCCGGGCCCCCTTGACGCTGGCCACGAAGCCCAGGCCGTAGCGTCCCAGGTCGAGATCCTGGAGCCCCGGGTTGTCCAGCCCCAGTCCGGGCGCGTCGACCGCGTGCGCCACGCCGGGCAGCGCGGCGATGAGAAGTACGGCAGCGAATCGTCTCATGGCTTTTCTCCCCTGTTGGTTCGACCCTGGCTCGGCGCGGACACACCCGCTCGGGGGCGGATCGGCGCCATGCGTGCGGCGTAGCGGTTCTTGCGCCTCAGAACCAGAAGTCGGCGTTCAGGTCGAAGCCGCTCTTCGCCTTGCCCAGGATCTCCTCGAGCTTGTTGCGGACGCGCTGCACCTCGTTGCCCTTGCCACTGCACTTGACCTTCATCTTCGCCGTTCCGGTCGGTGCCGTCTTCGAGGGGTCGTTGCGCAGGTCGACCTGCGCCCTGCAGCCCTCGATCTGGAGACCGCCCGAGAGGCTCGTGATCCCGAACGGGTGGCCCGAGCCGTTGAAGCGGCCCAGGCGCACGGCCACCCAGCTCTTCTGCTTGAACTGGAGGCGCGTCTTCTCGCCGGGCGCGCCCTTGCGCTTGATCTGGTCGGGCTCGTAGACGATCGCCTGCAGGAAGGGGCCGAAGCGGTTGGGCCCGATGCCCGTCTCGAGATCGACCTTCCCCACCATGCCGTGGGCGAAGATCGGAACGAGCGTCTGGGAGAGCTTCGATGTCGACGGCGTGTGGCTGCCGAACTCCGTCGGGAACGTGTAGAACACGTAGCGGTGCGGGAGCCTCGGCAGCTGTCCGGCCTTCATGTACCCGAAGGCGTAGTCGCGGCCGGGTTCGTAGTCGAAGGCGTTGTCCACGCCCTTCACCCGGGCGATCCTGCCGAAGAACCCGCTCGCGTCGAAGTGGACGTCCTCGAGCGCCGGGTTGTCCAGCCCCAGGCCCGGCACGTCGATCGCCTGAGCCGCGCCGGGCACGGCCGCCAGGACGAGAGCCGCGAGTAGCGCCTTCACGAGTGCTGCCTCCTGCCGGGCCTAGGGGCCGATCTTCGCGGTGAGGGAGAAGCCGCTCTTCGGCTTGCCGAGGATGAGCCCCAGGCGGTTCTTGAGGTCCTCGACGGCGGCGCTCTTCCCACTGCACTTCACCTTCATCTTCGCGGGTGCGTCCTTGATCGGGTCGGACTTGATGTCGACCTGGGCCTTGCAGTCCGCGATCTGGATTCCGCGCGAGAGCGTCTGGGGATAGCCGAAGCCCGTCCCCCTGAACTGGCCGAAGCGGAACGCGAGGTAGTCGTTCTGCTTCATCTGCAGACGCGCCTTCTCGCCGGGGCCGCCCTTGCGCTTCACCTGGTCCGGCTCGTAGACCACGGCCTGCACGAACGGTCCGAACATCCTGCCGATGTTGGTATCGAAGTAGGTGACGAGGCCGACCACACCCAGCGCGAAGGGCGGGACGAGCGTGTCGCTGAGCTGGGAGGTGGAGCCGAGGGGCACGGCGCCGCTGTACGTCGGGAAGCGGTAGTCGAGAGGTCGCCCCGTAGCGGGAAACTGGCCCGCCCGCAGGCGACCGATGACCTCGCTGGTGAGGTAGCCCGTCCGGGCCCCCTTGACCGCCGCGACGGCTCCGAAGCCCTGGTAGTTGCCGAAGCTCAGATCGGCGAGGCCGGGATTGTCCAACCCCAGGCCGGGAAGGTCGAACGCATGCGCTCCCCCACACGGGAGCGATACCAGGAGGCCGAGTAGAAGCGCTCGCATCTTCGCTACCTCCATGAAGAGGCTAGGTCTCGCCCGACGACGGGGCTGTCACAGGGCCGACATCGTTCGGTGCGTCTGTTCTAGACTGCGTGACATGCTGACTCGCGTGATCGTCGGGCTAGGCGTGGTGGCCGCGTTGGCGGTCGCCGTTCTCGCAGTGATCGGAAGCGGTGTCCTCGGCAGGAGCTGGGGCGCGGGCACGGTGCAGGGCAGTGCCATACCGCCCCAGGACCTGGGGCGCCGCGGCACCCTGCAGCGGACAGCCGCCCGCGGTGTCGGTCTGTCCGCCCCGCGACAGATCCTCTTCGGCGACTTGCACGTGCACAGCACGTTCTCCGTGGACGCCTTCCTGATGGCATTGCCGATGGCGGGTGGAGAGGGCGCCCATCCGGTGGCAGAGGCCTGCGACTTCGCGCGCTTCTGCTCGCAGATCGACTTCTGGTCCATCAACGACCACGCGGTCGCGCACTCACCCGATACCTGGCGCGAGACGGTGGACTCGATCCGCCAGTGCGACGCGACATCCGACCCCACCAATCCCGACCTGGTCTCGTTCCTCGGCTGGGAGTGGACCCAGATGGGCACGCGTCCGGAGAACCACTACGGACACAAGAACGTGATCTTTCGCGGCGTGGGCGAGCAGGAGATCCCCTCGCGCCCGATCTACGCCCGCCCGCCCGACGACGCCTCCGACCGCCAGCGCGCCGCGATGCCGGGCATGCTCACGATGGGCCTGCTCGGCGTGGCGCGGCCGGGCCAGGACTCCCTCGACATCATCCGCTTCATGCGAGACATGCTCGCTCCCCCCGAGTGCCCGGACGGAGTGGGCGTGCGCGAGCTGCCCCTGGACTGCCGCGAGTCCACCCCCACACCGGAGGGCCTCTTCGAGAAGCTGGACGACTGGGGCCTCGACAGCCTGGTGATCCCCCACGGCACCACCTGGGGCTACTACACGCCCCAGGGCTCGTCCTGGGACAAGCAGCTCACCCCCGTCCAGCACGACCCGAAGTACCAGAGCCTGATCGAGGTCTTCTCCGGGCATGGCAACTCCGAGGAGTATCGCGACTGGCGCGAGGTGATCCTGAACGACGACGGCACGAAGGACTGCCCTCCGCCCCGCAACGACTTCCTGCCCTCGTGCTGGCGCGCGGGCGAGATCATCGCCGCGCGCTGTGCCGAGGCCGGCGAGTCCGAGTCCGAGTGCAGGGAGCGGGCCGCCGAGGCGCGCCGGCTGTACGTCGAGGCGGATACCCGAGGCCACCTCACGGTGCCGGGCGTCGGTGCCGACGAGTGGCTCGACTCGGGCCAGTGCCGCGACTGCTTCCAGCCGAGCTTCAACTACCGCCCGCGAAGCTCGGTGCAGTACATCATGGCCCTGCGCCGGCCGGAGGCCGACCCCGGGGCGCGCCGCTTCGACTTCGGCTTCATCGCCGCGAGCGACGTGCACAGCGCCCGCCCGGGGACGGGCTACAAGGAGTACGGGCGCACCGAGATGACCGAGGCGCGCCTCCCGATCGCCGGAAGCGCGATCATCCCGGTGAAGGCCGGCGATCCCGTGCCTCGCGCGCGCCCCTTCGATCCCGCGCAGGTCGGCGGCAGCTTCTTCAACCTGCTCGAGGCGGAGCGAGCCGCCTCCTTCTTCCTCACCGGAGGGCTCGCCGCCGTGCACGCCGAGGGGCGCGACCGCGACTCGATCTGGGCGGCCTTCCAACGCCGCGAGGTCTACGGGACCAGCGGGCCGCGCATCCTGCTCTGGTTCGACCTGCTGAACCCGCCCGGCTCGCGCGGGAGCAGCGTGCCGATGGGCGGCAGCGCGCGCCTGTCCGAGAGTCCCATCTTCCAGGTGCGCGCAGTGGGATCCCTGGAGCAGGAGCCGGGCTGTCCGGAGGTGTCGGTCCGGGGGCTCGAGCCCGCGCGGCTCGAGAGGCTGTGCAAGGGCGAGTGCTACAACCCGGGCGAGCGTCGTCGCCTCATCCGTCGCGTGGAGGTGGTCCGCATCCGCCCGCAGCTCCGGCCCGACGAGTCGATCGCCGGGCTGGTCGAGGATCCCTGGAAGGTGATCCCCTGCGACGCGGATCCCCAGGGCTGCGTGGTGACCTTCACCGATCCGGAGCTGGGCAGCGGCGCCCGCGACGCGCTCTACTACGTGCGGGCGATCGAGGAGTCGAGCCTGGCGGTGGCGGCGGATCCCCTGCGTTGCGAGCGAGACGCCCGCGGGCACTGCCTCGAGGTGAGTCCGTGCATCGGCCTGGCTGACGACGACGACTGCCTCGCGGCCACCGAGGAGCGCGCCTGGTCGTCACCCATCTTCGTGGAGTGGGCGGGGGGCTGATCTCTCTTCAACCTCCGCCGACGTCGCGCTCGCGGATCGCGGCGAGGACGCGGCGGTGCTCCGCCTCGTCGAGCGAGAAGCGGGCGAAGATGAGGGCACCGAAGAAGTAGCAGCCGGCGGGCACCAGGCTGAAGAGCACGCGGATGGCCAGCTTCGCGCCGTCGCCCTGGTCGACGTTGGGCTCGAAGCCGGAGAGGTCGAGCACGAACCCGGTGAGGAGCGCCATCAGGCCGCTGGCGCTCTTGCGCACGAAGTTCCAGACGGCGAGGTAGGCGCCCTCCTTGCGCTCGTGGGTCAGGTACTCGTCGTAGTCGATGATGTCGGCCTGCACGGACGGTCCGACGACCCCGCCGCAGCCCGCCCCCAGGCCCAGGAGGGCGGGCAGGACGTAGATCAGGAGGGGCGTTTCCGGCGAGATCGCGTAGAGACCCAGGAAGCTGACACCCATCAGCGACATGGCCGTGAGCCAGAGCCGCTTCTTCCCGAAGAGCGGGGCCAGGCGGATCCAGAGCGGGACGAAGGCGAACTGGGGCACCAGGTAGCAGGCCATCACGCCGGTCGTGGCGGAGAGCGGCATCTCGAGCACGTACTGCACCATGTAGGGCACGAGCATGGCGATGCCCGCGACGCCGAACGTCTCGACCCCGTACATGATCAGCAGCAGTCGCGAGTGGCGATTCCGCACCACGTCGCGAAAGGAGCCCAGCATGAAGCGGCCGCCCCGGCCCTGGTACTCCTCACGCTCCGGAAGCCGCCAGGTCGACCAGAGGATCAGGGCAGCGACGCTGGCGCCGCCCAGGGACGACAGGACGAACGCCGTAGCGCGCTGGTCCTCGGAGTTGGAGAGCACCCAGAAGAGGCCGATTCCCAGTACCATTCCGACTGCGCTGATCAGATGCTGCAGGCCGAAGAGCCGCGTGCGGTCGTGGTGATCCTGGGTCAGCTCCGCGCCGAGCGCGCCGTGGGGAATGAAGAAGGCGGTGCTCGCGGTCTCGTAGACGAGCAGCGCCAGTCCCATCCATCCCACCAGGGCCGCACCCGCCAGGAAGGGCGGCGGCGACCAGAGCATCACCATGCCGATCCCGGTGGGTACGGCGGCCGCGAACATCCAGGAGCGCCGCCTGCCGTGGCGCGAACGGGTTCGATCGGAGAGGTAGCCGGCCAGGGGATCGGAGACGCCGTCCCAGACCCGCGACAGCAGGAAGAGCATGCCCATGGCCGCGGGTGAGATCAGCAGCACGTCCGTGCTGTACTTCATGAGGTACATCACGAAGAGAAGCCCCATGAAGCTCATGCCGATGCGCGGCGCCGAGAACGCCCAGATGACGGAGAGGGGTAGGCGCTCGCTCACGGCGGCCGAGCTTACATGGCCGTCGCCAGCTCTGCCCGGTGGCGCGCGGGCGCGGCCGCCCCGGGGCGCTGCGGCTCGCTGCTTCGGAAGCGGCGCCAGGCGCGGAAGGCCTCGAATCCTCCCTCGCTCGGGACGAAGTGCATGCCGCGCCGCAGCCAGAAGAGCGTCCGCTCGGCGGCCGTGCGCGCGGCCTCGGGCCCCAGCGAGCGCGCGTCGGGCACCGAGAGCACGCGGTAGTGGACGCGCACGTCGCACTGATAGTGGCGCGAGACGGCGTCGTCCGCGGCCTCGCGCAGCGCCCACACTTCGGGAGGGAGGCGCTCGCGACGCGTCGCCGAGGCCAGCGCCTCCACGCGGCCGATCACGTCCTCGTCGGGGTCGAGCAGCACGAGCACGTCGGCACCTTCGGCGCGCGCGTCGGGTCCCGTGTCCAGGGAGGCGACGCCGGCGCGGAGCAGGGCATCCGCGAAGGCGCGCGCGAAAGCTCCGTCCGGTCCGCGCACGACGCAGCGCAGCTCGGGCAGCGGCAGGCCCGCGCCCACCATCCAGTCCACCAGCTTGGTGTAGGCGCTGTAGTAGGCGTCGGGATGGACGTGGTGCAGGGCGTGGTAGGCGGGGAACGGCATCCAATGGGGGCGGTGCGCATCCAGCCAGTCCACCTCCCGGTGGTTCGGGTCGAGGCCCCGACATGACAGTACGTAGGCGAACGCGGCGCACTGCAGGAGCAGCACGACTCCGATTGCCGGGAGTGGGAAGATCAGCGCCATCGCCCCGGTGAAGACGAGCTGGGTCAGGAACTCGGGGACGATGTGGCAGGCGACGTTCGCGCGCTGCAGCTCCCAGTTCACGCGCAGCTCGCGGTCGATCCAGCGGTGGTGCACGGCGTGGGGCCAGGCCAGCGCGCGCAGCACCGTGAAGCGCGAGCGCAGCATCACGTGGAGGAGCCAGTGGACGACATCGAAGAAGACGGCGCCCGCCAGCCACAGCACGGGTCCCACGATCAGGGCCAGGGCGATGTCCGCCCACGACGGCATGTCCCGATCCTAGATCGACCCGCCGCGGGACGCTGCGGAGCTCTACTCTAGTCGTCGTCGCTCGGACAGGCCTTGAGGCAGGCCTTGTTGACGTCGCGGCAGAGCCGGGTGCGCGGACCCACCTCCACGTTCTCGCGGCACTCGTCCCGGCACTGGAAGGCGACCAGCTGCGCTGCATCGATGCAGCGATCGCGCTCCACTGTGTCCCGCTCGTAGAGCGACCGGCAGACCTCCTTGTCCGCTCGCTTGGCTTCGTTGCAGGGCCCGATGCAGGCCTCGAGGTCGAGCAGGATCGCGGCGAGGCAGGCATCGCGACCGGCGCGGCAGGCCTCCGCGCACTCGTGGTCCCGGGCCAGGCACTCGTCCTTGTCCATGCGGAACTCTTCCTTGCAGACGGTCTTGCAGGTCCTGAGGATCTCCTTGGCCTCGGCCTTGCACTCGCGAACCGAGTCGTCTCCCTCGGCAAGGGCCGGCGTGGTGACGAAGAGGGGGACAACCGCGGCCAGCGCGAAGAGGAGCTTCATGGTCGTGACACCTCCGAGATGCGTAGGGGATTCACAGCATATCCCTCGATCAGCCGGGTCGCCCGTCCAGCCGCGGTGCGGTGAGGATGGGGGCGTAGACCGCGACGAAGAGCGCGAAGCCCAGCCCCCAGGCGATGCCGCTCGCGGCCACGATGCGGGCGTAGTGCTCGAGGCCCGCCAGGGGACCGAAGACCCGCAGGCCGGCGCCCGCCAGGACCAGCAGGTAGGCCGGCACGACGGCCGGGGGCGCTTGCAGGGGGCGTCCCGCGTGCCCCAGGGCGACCCGGCTCATCACCGCGATCACGCTGGTGCCGATGGCCCCCGCCGTGAGGGCGTGGAGCGCCGTCGACGCGGGCAGCAGGTCGACGAGCCCGGCCAGCCCCCGACAGGCGAAGCCGACCGCGAGCCAGGCGTGGCCCGCGTGCAGGATCCAGAGAAGCGGATCGCCGAGGGTGCGCCACGGCTGCCAGCGAGCCTGGCGCGCGGCGAGGAGCAGCGCGGCCAGCAGGGCCACCAGCGATCCGGCCGCGCCTCCCTCGTCACGCAGGTCGAGGAGGAGGGCGCCGATCACCGTCGCGAAGACCGCGCCTTCGAGCGGTCCGCCGGAGCGGATCTGCGCCGCCTCGCCGCGGCGCTCGATCGCATTGCGGGTGAAGAGCGGGACGATGCGCCCGCTGATGATGGCGAGCAGTACGATCACCAGATCGAGCGCCGCGCGCAGGGACGTGCGCACCGGGATCTCGACCAGGCCCGCGCGCCCCAGGTGCGCGGCGAGATCCGCTGCGAACAGCAGCACCACGATGAGGAGGATGGGCCGGTTGCGCCGATTGGTGCTGCCGAGGATGGGTCCTCCGATCGCCCAGGCGAGGGCGGGCAGGAACGAGAGCTCCAGCTCGGCCCACCCGGGCGGGAGCCAGTCGCCGGCGGCGGTGAGAACCCGCCCGAGGAGCCACAGCGCGACCAGCACGCCGAGCACCGGTCCCTGCACCCGCTCACGCCCCGTCCAGTTGGGGACCGCGGTCAAGAGGAAGCCGGCGATCGCGGCGCAGGCGAAGCCGAAGATCATCTCGTGGGCGTGCCAGGTGACGCCGACCCAGCCGCCCGGCGCGTCCACGATTCCCGCGTAGACGCCGGCCCACCAGAGCGTGGCGAGCGCGGCGTACGCTCCGCCGAGCAGGAAGAAGGGCCGATAGCCCGTCGCCAGCAGGAGCGTGCCCCGTTCGCTCATCTCGGAAGCGGCGAGACTCCCGCTATGTAGGGGTGGGCGAAGAAGAGGATGGCGAATGCGATCACCGTACCCACGATCGGCTTCAGCTCGGCGCTCATCGGCAGCGGCTCCGGCTTCTCCCAGGCGCCGTCGCGCCGATTGATCAGGAGTATCGCCGCGACCGCCCAGAGACCCAGGCCGCCGAAGAGCACGATCGAGCGCTGGTCACCGTTCGAGAGCAGGTGCGCGACGGACCAGGTCGCGAAGCCGGTGAGCTGCGGATGGCGGAGTGCGCGCTTCAGGTTGGTGGGCACTCCGGACGCCGCGAACAGGAAGAGCGCCACCACCATCAGCGCGTTGGTGACGAGCGGACCCGCCGGAGCGGCGTAGACGGCGACCATCCCGCTCGAACGCCATCCCACGACCATGAGCACGATCGCCAGGACCAGGGCCAGGGAGAAGAGGCCCTTGTACGGGCCCTCGCCCAGACTCCCGATGAGGGCGTCGCGCGCGCCTCTGCCCGCGATGGGAAGGAGATGGACTCCACTCCACAGGACGACTCCGAGGATCAGCCAGACCATGGGGCACCTCCGCTCGGCTCCACTCGGCGCCGAGTCTAGCCCGCCCTCTTCATCTCGGGGCCTCCGCTGTGCCAGACTCCCGGGCGGGAGGTCGCGCCGTGCCGGGAGCACTCGACGGAATCCGGATCCTCGATCTCACCGCGATGATCACCGGCCCCCTGGCCACCATGATGCTCGCGGACCGGGGAGCGGAGGTCACCCAGGTCGAGCCGCCCGGGATCGGCGACGTGATGCGCTACCTGGGCACCCGGCGGGCGGGGATGTCGGCCCTCTTCGCCGCCTGCAACCGGAACGAGCACTCGATCGTGGTCGATCTCCAGCAGGATGCCGGACGCGAGCCGGTGCGCGAGCTGCCTCGTGAGACGGGCGTCTTCGTGCGGAGCTTCCGCCCCGGCAAGCCGAGGGCGGACGGGGTGGTCGCGTAGGCGATGCAGCAGTGGAAGATCGGCGATGTGACGATCACGAAGGTGGTCGAGTTCGAGATCCCGGGAAAGGTCACCTGGATCCTCCCGGAGGCCACCAGCGAGAACCTGCTCGCGATCGACTGGTGCCGCCCCCACTTCGTCCGCGACGACGGGCAGTCGCTCATGAGCGTGCACGCCCTTCTGGTGGAGTCCCAGGAACGACGAATCGTGGTGGACACGTGCATCGGAAACGACAAGAACCTCCCGCACATGAGGGCCTGGCATCGAAAGACCGGCGGGAGCTTCCTCGAGGATCTGATCCGTGCCGGCTTCCGGCCGGAGTCGGTCGACACGGTCCTCTGCACGCACCTGCACGTCGACCACGTGGGCTGGAACACCCGCCTCCAGGACGGGCGCTGGGTGCCCACCTTCCCCAACGCCCGCCACCTCTGGAACCGCGCCGAGTACGAGTACTGGGAGTCGGATTCCGAGATCCAGGGTGACGTGGTGGCCGAGTCGGTGACCCCCGTCTTCGAAGCGGGACTCGTCGACCTGGTGACGGAGGACCACGTGGTGACGGACGAGGTCCGGCTCGAGTCCACCCCCGGCCACACGCCCGGACACGTGAGCGTGCATGTCAGCTCGCGCGGCGAGGAAGCCGTGATCACGGGCGACCTCACCCACCACCCGGCCCAGTTCGCACGTCCCGAGTGGCACAGCCGTGCAGACTGGGACGGGGCCATGAGCGAGGCCTCGCGCCGGGCGTTCTGCGAGCGCTACGCGGACCGGCCCGTGCTGATCATCGGCACGCACTTCGCGACGCCGACGGCCGGGCACCTGGTGCGCGACGGAGACGCCTGGCGACTCGACCTCTAGCGCGACGGAGACGCCTGGCGACTCGACGTCTAGCGCGACCCGCCGTTCGTTGATGCGGGTCGGATGATCCCGTAGCGTCCCGCACCATGCGGATCGGCGTCACGATGCACGCGACGGATCTCGCCATGGAGGTCCCGGAGCTGGCGCGCGAGGCGGAGGAGCGGGGCTTCCACTCGCTCTTCGTCCCGGAGCACACGCACATCCCGGTGAGTCGCCGGACCCCGGCGCCGACGGGCACGCCCGAGCTGGGCGAGGAGTACAAGCGCAGCCCGGACCCGCTGGTCGCACTGGCGGGGGCGGCGACGCTGACCGAGCGCATCAGGCTGGGCACCGGCATCGCCCTTCCGGCACAGCACGATCCCATCTCCTGGGCCAAGCAGATCGCCACCCTCGACCGCCTCTCGGGGGGGCGCGTCGTGCTCGGCATCGGCTACGGCTGGAACCACGAGGAGATGGAGAACCACGGCATCGACGTGCGCCGCCGCCGCGCGCGCGTGCGCGAGACGATGCTGGCCATGCAGGAGCTCTGGTCGAAGGAGGTGGCCGAGTTCCACGGCGAGTTCGTCGACTTCGACGCCAGCTGGCAGTGGCCCAAGCCCATCCAGCAGCCGCGTCCCCTGACGCTGATCGGCGGTGCCGCGGGAGCGAAGCTCTTCGACCACGTCGCCGAGTACGCCGACGGCTGGCTCCCCATCGGCGGGGCCGGAATGAAGGAGGCTCTCGAGCGGCTTCGCGCCGCCTGCGAGGTCCGCGGCCGCGACTTCGCCTCCCTCGAGCTGATGCCCATGGGAGTCCTTCCCGACGCCCGGAAGCTCGCCTACTACCGCGAGCTGGGCGTCACGGAAGCGGTGCTGCGCCTTCCCAGCGCCCCCCGCGACCAGGTCCTCCCTGCCCTCGACGACTACGCCCGCTGGCTCCAGCACTAGAGGCGGCCCCGCGTTCAGTCGCGCAGGGGCCGGCGCGGCTCCATCTCGAAGCTGGCGCCGCGACTGACGCGGGCGAGGGCGAGCTCTGCAGGGTCTTCGCGCGGAGTGGCCCCCGGGTCGATCTCGATCTCCCACGCGAGCGCCGCGTCGTCGGGCGGCGTCGCCGGCCGGCAGCTCGCCCTGGGGTTCACCGCGCCCGCGATGGCGTCCAGGGCCGCGTGGGGCTCCGCGCCGAGGCCGGCCAGCCAGCCGTAGGGCTCCTTCTCCCGCAGCGCCGCGCAGTCGCCGAGGCCGACGAGCGCGCTGCGCTCTCCGGTCACCTCCACCCGCAGGTCGACGTAGCTGCGCGGATGGAAGTGGGGGTGCAGCTGGAAGACCTTGGCGACGGCGTCGATGCCGTCGCCCTCGATCGCCAGGGCCCGCTTCAGGCGCTGGGCGCCGAGGGCCGCCGCGCCGATCCACTGGCGGCGCCCCAGCTCGAGGGCCGTGTCGTCGCCGGCGCGCTGCGCCGCGCACAGCACGAAGGCGCGTGCCAGCAGGTGGATCTGGACGGCCACCTCCTGCAGCGCCACGACCAGGGCGCGGTGGGAGAGGTCCTCGAGCTGGAAGCCGGGATCGAACGGGCCCGAGTAGTCGCGCCAGCCGCCCGGCTCGGCGTCCTCCTCGGGCACGTCGACGGGCACCGTGGCGATCCGGCTCGCCTGGATGATCGAGAGGTTGGGGTGCTGCTCGCAGGGCGTGGCCTCGGCGTCGACGAAGACCGACCAGCGGCAGTGCGGGTAGCGGTCCGCCGGCACCCGCGGCGGGCGGTGGATGGGACGCATCTTCATGCGCGGGTTGACTGCGGCGGCGGTCGCATCGAAGGTCGGGTCCTCGATGTCGTGACACATGAGCTTGACGCGCCCTTCGCCGAAGGGCTCGACGTCGAGGAGTGCACCGCAGTGGGGGAGCCAGAACTCGCCGTACTCGGGGCTCTCCAGGAGGAACTGGAAGTCCATGAACTGGTGAGGCGCGCCGATGTCGAGCTGCAGGTTCTTGAAGACGGTTCCGACGTCGTCGCCCCCGAAGCCCAGTGCCTCCTGCACGCGTCGGGTGTAGATGGGGCTGGCGCTCATCCACTCGTCGATCGCGAAGCGGACGTAGGCATCGCCGGCGACCAGCTGGATGGCCAGCGGCAGTCCCACCCGGTCCTGCAGGTGGCCGATCAGCAGGTACTCGCGCCCGAGCACGCACAGCGCCCGGCGGGAGAGCCCGGCGAGCGCGAGCTCCGCATCGAACTCGCCCGCGTACGACGACCGGAGGCCCGCCGCCACGCGTCAGGCCTCCGGGTCGGGGATGGTCGCGTACCAGTCGAACTCGGCCAGCGGAGTCCAGCCCGGCATCTTGCTGCCCTTCTTCATCCGCTCGATCATCTTCGGGGTGAGCTGCCCGTTCTTGGCCATCGCTCCGAAGACGGCGGCCGCGTTCGAGTGGTCGAAGAAGTCGCGCTGCCAGCACCACTTGAAATCGCCCGCGTAGCGGAACCAGGATCCGCCCGTACCGCGGATCTCGTAGGGAACGCCCTCGGGGTCCTTCACCGGGGCGATCTGGCGCCAGATGCCGAGGAACTCGCCCTTCCGATCGTCGATCAGGGTGCGCACGTAGGGGTAGGTCCAGTGCTCGAGGCCTTCCATCTCGGTTCCGAAGACCCGGTCGTGGATCTCCTCGCGGCCGCGGGCGACGAACTCCCATCCGGGTCCGTTGTTCCAGGTGTAGAGCGCGTCCTCCGTGTAGAAGCCCGACATCTTCGACCAGTCGCCGCTGCGGCCGGCCTCGTCGTTGGCGGCGACCCAGCGGCTCACCATCTCTTCGATCTCGTCTCGGGGAAAGGTGGGCATCTCGTTCTACTCCTCGATGGAAAGGGCCCGGGTGGGGCAGTGTCGCACGGCCGTCTCGACCTGCTGGCGCAGCTCGGGGCCGGGAGTCTCGAGCAGGAGCCGGACCTCGGCCTCCTGCCGGTCGACCGCGAAGACGTCGGGCGCCTCGGATGCGCAGACGCCGTGCCCCTGGCAGAGGTCCAGGTCCACGCACACCCGGAAGGCGCCTTCCGGGCGCGGGACCTCTGCGGCCGCCGTCGCTGGCGGCGTCGCGCGGACGGCCGCCTCGCGCCGCCGGTAGCGGATGCGGCACGGCTGGTGCACCGCCACGACCATCTTCGAGAGGTCGTTGCGGTAGCTGTCGCGGGGCTGGGCCAGCTCGAACGCGAACTCGCGCAGCAGGATCGAGAAGATCGCCTTCAGCTGCATCATGGCGAAGGCCGCTCCCACGCAGCGGTGGCGCCCCGCGCCGAAGGGGATCCAGGCGAAGCTCTGGCGGTCCTCCGCGCGCTCGCCGAGGTAGCGGTCGGGCTCGAAGCGATCGGGGTCCGGGAAGTACTGCGGCAGCCGGTTGGAGACGGCCGGCGAGGCCGCGACCAGATGACCGGCGGGCACCGTGTAGCCGCCGTAGTGGAAGTCGTGCACGACCTTGCGCATCAGGATCACGAGGGGCGGGTGCAGGCGCAGGGTCTCTTTGAAGGCGGCCTCGAGGAGGGGGATCTCGCGCAGCGCCTGGTAGCTGACGTCGCGCCCGTCCGCGTAGATCTCGTCCAGCTCGGAGACCACCTTGTGCATCCAGTCGGGATTCAACAGCAGCTCGATGAGACCCCAGGACGAGGCCACCGAGGTCGTGTGGTGACCGGCGAACATCATCGAGATGAACATCCCGGTGATCTGGTCGTCGCTGTAGCGGCGCCGTCCGTTCTCGTCCTTCAGCTGGGTGAGGATGTGGAAGAGATCGGTGTACTCCTCGTTGCGCTGGGCACGCGCCTCGAAGATCCCCTCGATCTTCGTCACCAGCTCCCTGCGCGCGCGATCGCGAGCGCGCAGCGCCGGGATGGGCAGATGGGCGTTGACGTAGGCGAGTGCGTCGGTGCCGCGCTCCAGGTCCTTGAAGATCGGCACCAGATCGGGACCGAGCTCGTCGCGGAACTGGGGTCCGATCAGGCAGGTGCTCGAGGTGTAGAGGGTCAGCTCGGAGAAGAAGTCGAGGGCGTCGAACTCGCCGCTCTGACCCCAGTCCGCGGTCATCCGCTCCACCTCGGCGGCGATCTTCTCGGCGTGGCCGCGCATGTGCGAGTCGCGCAGCGACTGGTTGCGCATGGCCTGCTTGCGCTGCTCCGGCGTGGCGTCGAAGACCACGCCTTCGCCGAAGATCGGCTTCATGAAGGGGTAGGCCGCCGCCTGGTCGAGCTGCTCGTCGGGCGCCCGGAAGACCGCCTCCTGGGCCTCCTCTCCGACGAAGAGCACGATGCGATGGCCCGCCAGGTTGAACTCGCCCAGCTCGCCGCACTCGGCGTGGAGACGCTGCATGAGGGCCAGCGGATCGCGCCGCAGCTCGAGCAGGTGGCCCAGCACCGGCCAGCCTCCGGAGAGTCTGGGGGGTGCGCTGCCCTGGATGCCCGGATCGGGAGCTGCGCTCATCGTGCCTTCCTCCTCGGGTTCCTCACCCGGCGGCGCTGCGCGGGCTGTGCGTCATCGGCGCGGTCCTCGGGCCGCCGGTCATCGGCGCGGTCCTCGGGCCGCCGGCAGAAGGCGCGGCGGAGCTGGATCTCCATGCCCGCGATGATCTCGTCCGGGTCTTCCCGCATGCCGCCCGCCAGCCAGTCCGCCAGCCGCACCTGCTGCATGGCTACCATGGTTCGCGCCAGCCGGCTGGGCTCGTCGGGGTAGAAGACGCCCGCCTCGATGCCGCGCCCGAAGAGCCGCTCCTGCATGGCATGTCCCTCCTCCCAGGCCGCCGCGCGAATCGAGCGCCCGTGGACCGGCATGCCCCAGCTGGTCCCCTCGCCGAGGTGGATGCGCAGGTAGTCGGGATGATCGAGGAAGTACTCGACGTAGGCGCGCACGCCGGCGACGAGCATGTCGAGGGGATCGTGCAGATCGCGCGCGATTCCGGTCGAGCGGTCCAGCAGCTCGCGCAGGCGTGCCTCGTGCAGAGCGTCCACGATGGCCGGCTTGCCGCGGAAGACCGAGTAGACGGTGCCCAGGGAGAGCCCGGAGCCTTCGGCGATCTCCTCCATGCGGGTTGCGCCCACCCCCTTCTCGGCGAAGAGCGTCTCCGCCGCGTCGAGCACCAGTCTCCGGTAGAGGGACTGGCGGGCGTCCTGGGCGCTGGCGCGGCGCGGGCTGCTGCTGGCCACGGCGACCAGGATGCCCGACCTAGAATGCGATTTCAAATTCCAGAACTCGACTCCAAATCGACTCCAGAACGCGAGTGGGGGCCGCCGTGCCATGCTGGGTGACCCGGCCCGAGCAGGGGTCGGAGGCGAAGGAGATCCCCGTGTCCAGCGCGACCATCCAGACCGTCACCGGCCCCATCCAGCCCGACGAGCTCGGGCCCACCCTGATGCACGAGCATCTGCTGATCGGCTTCCCCGGCTGGGAGGCCGACACCATCCGCCCGAGTGCCGACGAGGCGGAGCGCTTCGCGATCTGCGTCGACCGGATCGAGGAGATGAAGGCCCTGGGCTTCCGCTCGATGGTGGATCCCTGCCCCAACGACCTGGGCCGCGACGTGGAGTTCATCGCCAAGGTGGCCCAGAAGACCGGCTTCCAGATCATCTGTGCGACGGGTCTCTACAAGGAGGCCGAAGGTGGCGCGCCCTATTGGAAGTTCGCCTCGAACCTGGGCTCGGTGGTCGAGCCGATGGCGGAGCTCTTCGTCCGCGAGCTGAAGGAGGGTGTGGGTGGGAGCGGCGTGCGTCCCGGCATCATCAAGGTGGCCACGGGCCATGGCGCGATGACCGACTACGAGCGCTGGATCTTCGAGGCCGCCGCCCGGGCCGCCGTGGAGACCGGCGCCCCGATCACCACCCACACCGACGAGGGCAGCCTGGGCGACGTGCAGCAGACGGTCCTGGGCAAGGAAGGCGTCCCCGCCCATCGCATCGTGATCGGCCACTCCTGCGGCAGCGCGGACACCGACTACCACATGGGGATCGCGCGCGGCGGCTCCTACCTGGGCTTCGACCGCTTCGGCCTGGACATGCTGCAGCCCGACGACGAGCGGGTGGCGGCCCTGGCGCGCCTCATCGAGCGCGGTGCGGGGGACAGGGTGGTGGTCTCCCACGATTCGGTCTGGTGCTGGCGCGGCCAGATGTTCCCGCCGGCGCTCGAGCAGGCGATGACCGAGACCTGGAACCCCAGCCACTTCAGCCGGCGCATCATCCCCAAGCTGAAGGACGTCGGCGTGAGCGACCAGCAGATCGAGACCCTGCTCGTCGACAATCCGCGCCGCTACTTCGCCGGAGAGAAGCTCCCCGAGCTCGTCTAGGAGCCCGGGTCCTCCTCCGCCTGCGCCCGGGCCCAGCGGTAGTCCGCCTTGCCCGAGGGCGAGCGCTGGATCGCGTCCCGGAAGACGAAGGCCTTGGGGAGCTTGTAGCGGGCGATGTGCTTCTCGGCCTCGGCGCGAAGCTCGTCGGGGCCGGCGCTCGAGCCCTCGCGGAGCTGCACGATCGCCACCACCTCCTGGCCCCAGCGCTCGCTCGGGCGGCCCGCCACCACCGTGTCGAACACGTCCGCGTGCTGCTTCAGGGCGTGCTCCACCTCCTCGGCGAAGATCTTCTCGCCGCCGGAGTTGATGGTGACCGAGTCGCGGCCCAGCACCTCGATGCTGCCGTCCTCCCGGTAGCGGGCCCGGTCGCCGGGCACGCTGAGGCGCTCGCCTTCGATCACCGGGAAGGTCTTCGCCGTCTTCTCCGCGTCGCCCAGATAGCCGAGCGGCACGTGGCCGCTCTGGGTGAACCAGCCCACCTCGTCGGAGTCGGGCGCCAGGACCCGCGTGAGATCCTCGCTGGCGACGCCGGCGCCCGCGGCGGGCCTGAAGTCGCCCGTGCTGACCCCCGTGTCCTTGTTGGAGGCGTTGCTCGCCTGGACGCCGGTCTCCGAGGAGCCGATCCCGTCCATGATGGTCACGTGCGGGAGATGCTCGAGGAACTCCTTCTTGTTGGCGGTCGAGAGGGGAGCCCCGCCCGATCCCACCACGAAGAGGCCCGAGAGGTCGTAGTCGCCGCGGCGCAGCTCGTCGAGGATGGGGCGCGCGAAGGCGTCGCCCACGATGGTCACCGTGAGGCACTTCTCGCGCGCACAGGTGGAGAGGAAGTCGGCGGGCTCGAGCTTCTTGACGTCGTCGGGGAAGACCACCGTCCCGCCCGACGCCCAGAACAGGAACGTGGTCCACTGGGCGGCGCCGTGCATGAGGGGCGGCCCGCAGAGCATCTTGGGTCCGAAGCTGGCCGCAACCGTCTCCCTCAGGTCGTCGTAGTCCTTCACGAGCTCGCCGAAGGGCTGCTTCCGGCCGCCCATGGCGGCGACGAAGATGTCGGCCGAGCGCCACAGGACGCCCTTGGGCATTCCGGTGGTTCCGCCGGTGTAGAGGATGTAGAGGTCGTCCGGCGAAGGCTCGACGGCCGGTGTCTGCGCCGACGCGCTCGCCAGGGCCTCTTCGTAGTCGACCGCGCCCGGCAGCAGCGGCTCGCCCGAGTCGTCGGCCACCTGGAGCAGGATCTCGAGATCCGGCAGCCGGTCGCGGATCGCCGCGATGCGCGGCGCGAACTCCGCGTGGTAGACGAGCGCCCTGGCCCGGGCGTTGTCGAGGAGGTAGAGGAGCTCCTCCTCCACGTAGCGGTAGTTGACGTTGAAGGGCGCGCAGCGCGAGCGCCAGGCCCCGAACATCGCCTCGGCGTACTCGTTGCCGTTGTAGAGGTAGATCCCCAGGTGGTCCTGGCCCGACTCGTGGCCCGCCAGGGAATCGCGCTCGGCGTGCATCTTCACGCCCCGCGAGAGCAGGTAGTTGGCCAGGCGCTTGCTGCGCTCGGCCAGCTCCGCGTGGGTGATGCGTCGGTCCCGCCAGATGATCGCCTCGCGGTCGGGCGCGGCCTCGCTGATGGCGTCGTGGACGCCGGGGAAGTGGAAGTCCATGGGGCGGCTCCTCGTGGGTGGGGGCCGGAGGCTAGCAGCATCCGGGCAGCCGCCACGCGTCCGGGGAGCGGGGCCGCTCTGGTAGTCTCTACCGGTGGGACGCAGGGTGCGCCGGCTTCTCCTCTCGATCGTCGTGCTGGCGGCGCTGCTCGCCTGGCAGGCCCGGCCTCGCGAGCTCGCCCCCGAGCCCCAGCCGTGGTTCGAGTCGCTGGCGCGGGAGCTGGCCGAGCACGCGCCCCGGCGTCCGCTCATCCTGATCGACCTCGATCGCCTCGACGCCAACCTCGCGCGCGTGCGGGAGCGCATCGCGCCGCCGCTCCGCCTGCGCATCGTCACCAAGTCGCTCCCCTCGCTGGGTCTCCTCCGCTACGTGCTCGAGGGATCCGGCACGCGACGCCTGATGGCCTTCCACGCGCCCTTCCTGCCCGCGTTGCTCGAGGCGACCGGGCCCGAGGTGGACATCCTCCTGGGCAAGCCGGTTCCGGCCGGCGCGGCGGCCGAGCTCTACGACGGACTGGGGCCGCAGGGGGGCGCCGAGGCGAGTCGCCGCGTGCAGTGGCTGGTGCACGATCCCGAGCTGCTGGCGGAGTACGCAGCGCTGGCGCGCGAGCGGGGGCTCACCCTGCGCATCAACGTGGAGATCGACGTCGGTCTGCACCGCGGCGGAGCGCGCGACACCGAGGAGCTCTCCGCGCTCCTCGCGGCGATCCGGGACGAGCCGCGTCATCTGCGCTTCAGCGGCTTCATGGGCTACGACGGGCACGTCGCCCACGCGCCGTCGGCCCTGCGCTGGCCCTGGGAAGAGGCACGCGCCCCCGTGGACCGCGCCTTCCGGCGCATGCTGGGGCGCTACGCGGCGTTCCGGAGCTTCGCGGAGCGTGAGCACGGCGATCTCGTGGAGGGTGATCCCACCTGGAACGGGGGCGGCAGCCGCACCTACGCGCTCTACGAGCCCGGCGGGCCCGTGGACGACGTCGCCCTGGGCGGCGGGCTCGTGATGCCATCGAGCTACACGGGCTTCACCCTGGCCGGGCACGAGCCGGCGCTCTTCATCGCCACGCCGGTCCTGAAGCGAATCGAGGCCTTGCCGCTGCCCTTCCTGGAATCTCTCAGCGCCGCCTGGCGCTGGTGGAATCCCAATCGGGCCGTCGCCTTCTACGTGAACGGGGGCGGCTGGGCTGCGGACGTGGTGCATCCGACGGGGCTGGTGCGCAACGAGCTGGTGGATGATCCGCCCAACGAGAACCTGGTCCCCACCCTGAGCCTGCTGAACGGATCGTCGGCCCAGACCCTCGTCGAGGGCGAATGGGTCTTCTACAGGCCGCGCCAGGGCGACGCGATCTTCCAGTTCGAGGAGATCCACCTGGTGCGCGACGGCAAACTGGTGGGAACGTGGAGCCCGTTCCCCCGTCGCTACTGATGCCGGGCCTCCCGACGAGGGTCAGTGCCGCCCGCGGCGGTCGGCGCAGCGGACGGCCGCGCCGCCGATCCGCGCGATGCGGGTATCGCCGAAGGGGGTCCCGACGCCGCTGTTCACGGTCAGGGCCACGGCGAGCTGGCGCTGGGGATCGGCCCATGCGCCCGAGCCGCCGAAGCCGAAGTGCCCGAAGCCACCGGGCACCCGCGCCCGCACCGCGAAGACGCGGTGATAGCCGAGGCGCCAGCGCATCGAGATGGGGATCACCCGGCCCACCCCGCGGTTCTGCTGCTCGGTGGCGCGGCGCAGGGTGTCGTACGAGAGCAGGCGCACCCCGTCGAGCTCGCCGCCCATGGCCAGGCAGGCGTACATGCGCGCGAGGGAGCGCGCCGTGAACATCCCGTTGGCGGCGGGGATCGAGGCCTCGCGGAACTCCGGAGCGTTGAAGTCCAGGTCCTCCATGCCGGGAGCCACCAGGGCGGCGATGCTCTCGCTGGGGTCGTAGCTGAAGCCCATGCGCGAGAGCCGGCGCTGCCACTTGCCGGCCCGGGTCAGGATCTTCTGGGTGCTGCGGCGCCGCTTCTCCGGGGAGCCGTCCACCAGGCCCGAGAGGAGCGTGGCGCAGCGGTGCTGCTGGTCTGCGGGCACGCCGCAGAAGAGGCCGTCCAGGCCGAGGGGCCGGGCGATCTCGCTCTCCAGGAGCTCCGGAAAGGGCTTCTTGTCGGCCACTCGCCGCACGATCTCGCCCACCAGCCAGCCGTAGGTCAGGGCGTGGTAGCCGTGGGCCGTTCCGGGAGCGTGGCGCGGCGCGGCTGCGGCGATCCGGCCCGTCACGTGGTCCCAGTCGAGCATCTCCCGGCCGTGCTCCACCATGTCCTGGATCCCGTAGAGCCCCGCCTCGTGGCACATCACCTGGCGGACCGTGGTGCGCTCCTTGCCGTTCTGCGCGAACTCCGGCCAGTAGGCCGCGACGGGTGTGTCGTAGTCCACGAGCCCGCGGTCCACGAACATGTGCAGCAGGGTGGAGGCGACCCCCTTCGTCGTGGAGAAGGAGATGCTGATCGTGTCTTCCTGCCACGGTGTGCCGGCGGTGTCGCAGGTGCCGCCCCAGATGTCGACGACCTTCTCGCCCTTGTGGTAGACGCAAGCGGCCGCTCCACCCGGGCCCTTGCGGGGCAGGATGCGGCGCAACATGCGCGCCACGTCTGCGAAGGCGGGATGGACGTTTCCGTGCAGCATTCGGGCTCGACCTCCGTCCCGATCCTATCGAATCCGTTCGGACGGGGGAGCCTGACACCAAGAAGCGACGTGCAAGGCGCCGACGTTTAGTAGCACTCCACGGGGTTTCGTCACCGTCACTGAAGCACTTTTTCGACTTTTTTCGCGGCCGCCAACGCCCTGCGACGTTCTGTCTCGGGTGTCACACGGGGTGCGGTGCCTTGGCGCCACAGCGCACCCGCGAGGAGCGCGCAGAAGGCCTCAGTAGTTGGCACCGAAGCTGCAATTCACAGGGGCGCCGCACGTGCGGCCAACCGCATCTGACGAGGAAAACCACAAGTGGACAACGACAAGCTCTTCACTGCCTACACCCTGGTCATCATCGCTGCACTGGCGTCCGTGATCACCGCTTCCGTGCTGGCCGGGACGGCGAGCCTTCCCACGCCGCTGGTGTTCCTCGAGCACATCGGGCTGAGCCTGCTCTTCCGCACGGCCTACAAGAGCTTCGACGGGACCTACTGGGTCAACAACATCCACATCGACAGCGTCGAGGAGGCCGAGGAGGCCACCGCCGGTCTGGGTGTGGGCGCGGGCATCTAGCCCGGCCGATCCTTGCCGGGGCCGGGCGCCCCACGCGACGCCCGGCCCCCGTTCCCCAGCCCGCCCTCTCCTGGAGGGCGGGCTCTTGCTATTGGGGCGCTCGGGGTCGGGCTGCCTCCGGCAGCCGCCACCCGTGTACGAGCACGTACAAAACCGGCACCAGCACCAGGGTCACGGCGATGGTGGTGAGGATGCCTCCCACCATGGGCGCGGCGATCCGCTGCATGGCCTCGGAGCCGGTTCCGGCTCCCCACATGATCGGGAGGAGCCCGATCACGTCCGAGGCCACGGTCATCAGCAGCGGGCGCACGCGCAGGACGGCGCCCTCCAGCACCGCGGCGCGCAGGTCGGCTCGCGTTGCCAGCCGGCCCTCGCGTGCGAAGCGGCGGCGCGACTGCTCCAGGAAGAGGAGCATGATGACGCCGGTCTCCGCCGACAGCCCGGCGAGGGCCAGGAAGCCAGCGCCGACCGCGGCGCTCAGCTCGTAGTCGAGGAGCCAGACGAGCCACACGCCCCCCACCAGCGCGAAGGGCACGCCCGCCAGCACGATGAGCGTATTCCCCAGCCTGCGGAAGTTCAGGTAGAGGAGCAGGAAGATGATCCCGAGGGTCAGCGGAGCGATCACCCGCATGGTGGCGGCGGCGCGCTCCATGTACTCGTACTG
>JANQFA010000275.1 GCA_028278065.1 Myxococcota bacterium | reverse complement strand
CGCTTGCGGTTGTCGCCCCAGCCCTCGCGCCGGAGCAGGACGTGGATCCTCCGATAGCCGTAGCGGGGTCGCTCCCGGGCGAGCTCGAGGATTCGGGCTCGCAGATCCACATCATTCGGCCGGGTCGGCTGGTAGGCCATCACCGAGCGGCTGATCCCCGCCAGGCGGCAGGCCCTCTGACGACTCAGACCGAACATGTGTTCGAAGAAGCGCACCAAGCGTCGTCGGCCCTGGGGCTTCACCACTTTTTTCCCAGGGCGGCCTTCAGTGCCTGGTTGTCCAGCTGCTGATCCGCCACCAGCTGCTTCAGGCGGCGATTCTCGTCCTCCAGGGCACGAAGCCGCTTGGCGTCGCTCACCTCCATGCCACTGTACTTCGACTTCCAGCGGTAGAAGGTCGCCTCGCTCACCCCGTGCTCGCGGCACAGGTCGGAAACTCTCCGACCGGCCTCCGCCTCCCTGAGCAGACCGATGATCTGCTCCTCGCTGAATCGGCTCTTCCGCACTGTGTCCTCCTGCTTGGCGAGGAGAACTCTCATTCTAGACCGACCGGATTTCGGGTTTCAGGTCAGAGGCGCCGCCGGGGATCCAGACCGGGCTGGCCGCGATCCACGATCTGAGCCTTCCAGTGGACGCGACGCACCACCAGTCGGACACCGTCGTGCGCGGCGACTACTCGATGCGGCTGTCCTGGTCGTTCGATACTGCGATGGCGTGGCGCGAGTACGTGGACTGGCTGGAGGAGCGGCTGCCCGGCGAGTTCGAGCGCCGCTCGGAGGACGCTCGATTGGCACAGTTTGTGCGAACGCTCCCGGCGGATCTTCAGGTGCTGCAGGTGAGGCGTGTCGAGAACGCCGGCGGACGGATCCTCGAGCTGCAGCTCGAGTCGCAGGCGTTCTGATGATACGGTGCCTCGTCCCCTGGCTCGTTCACGCCGACTCAGGCTCGATGCGCGCTCACCGCGGCGAACTCGCCTGCCCCACCTTCGGCGAGCATCACGGACATCGCGTTCACCAGCGAGTAGCGCCGAACGGGTACGTATGAGCCGGCTCACGCTCGGCTACAGCTCGCTGCGAGCCCCTTTGCCGCGCGAGGGCCACCAAGCAAGCCGCTCACTCGCAGATCAGCCATGGCGTCACCGTCCCCACAATCTGCCTGCTGGCGACGGCGCCGAAGTAGCGGCTGTCCCAGCTCCGTGGCGACGAGCGCCCCAGCACCCAGAACTCGTCCTCCGCGAGCCGGCGCTCGCCCAGGCGGATATGGGGGAGTGGACGTCCATCGGAGTCACGCAGGAGCAACGCCGTCCCCGGAAGCTCTAGCCCGTTGACCAGCAGCCCGGATCTCTCGATCCGCACCCAGTCCCCCGGCACAGCCGCGATTTCCTTGACGACGGGCGTGACGCCGCTCGGGCAGTCGCCGCGCGGCAGATAGCCGCGTTCGCGCCCGAGGCGTGCCGTGGCGCCCTCGAGACACACCACGGCCCAGGCTCCGCGCTCGAGGCGCCGCGGCGCCTTCTCGCGGTAAAGGCCTTTGGGCATCGACTCCGTCCAGTTCGCGCGCACGCCCGCGCCCAACGCGCTGGCGATCACCACTCCGCCGAGCCCCACCAGAGCTGTCGCGACGGGGACCGATCGCCTGCCTCGGCGCCGGCCTGCGAGGCGCTCCGCGACGCTCACGACTCGCGCGGACTCCGCCCAGGCTCTTGGTCGTGGCGACGCGCCTCGCTGCCTTCGTCTCGTCGCCGCTCCCGGGCCCGGCGCCGCAGCGCTGGATCTCGTTCCAGGAACTGCCCGAGGATCTCCGCTGCGAGTACCTCCACGCGGATCTCCTCCCCGTAATGATCGCGGTAGAGCTCGCGGTAGAGGTCGAGCTGCTCCGCGACGCGGCCCGGGAGCCGCACCCGGAGGACCCGCGGCGGAGGCTCCCGGCTGGGCCGCTTGAGCTGCATTCCCATCGCGGCTCTCCCTCCTTAGGACGACACGTACGGACCCGGCAGCACCAGATCTCTCTGCACCCAGACGTTGAACCGGTACCCGGGCCGGATCTCGATCCGCGGCTGCTCGTTCAGGTTGCGCCGGAGCGTGTCCGTCACCACTTCGCCGAGGCTCTGGCCCAGGGCTGCCGAGAGCGTGCTCCGGACGTCTTCGGCCCGGCTGCCGTCGTCACCGCTCTGGTGCTCCTGGCTGAGCTGGAGGCCGGCGCTCAGCACGCTCAGAAGCAGGGCGTTGCTCCAGATGCGCCACGTGTGGCGGTTCACGCGGTCGCGGAAGCCCGCCGCGCCGGCAAGGTCGACGCCCGGCATGGAGCCCAGGTTCAGCTTCGAGCCGTCCGGGAAGAGGAGCCGCTGCCAGGCCACCAGCAGGCGCTCCTGGCCGAAGGTGACCGAGCTGTCATAGACGCCGACGATCCGTGTGCCCTGCGGGATCAGGAGCTCGTGACCCGTGACGGAGTCGTAGACGTTCTCGCGGACCTGGGCTGTCAGCAGCCCGGGAAGGTCGGAGTTCGCCTGCGTCAGGAGCACGGCTGGGATCACGGACCCCGCTACGACTTCGTAGGGAGAAGCCGGGAGCCGCACCCGGTACGGGCTCTCGTAGGCGAGGTCGTCGGCGCCGGCCCCGTCCAGGAAGGCCCGCTTGCCCTCCTGATTGTTCTGCGCCAGGACGCCGTCGGGCTCTCGTTCGCCCGCCCCGAGCGACTGGAGGATCTCGTGGTCGAGGGCGGCGAGTCCGGACGGTCCGCTGGGCGCGGCCGCCCGCGACGTCATGGGCGGAGCCGCCGCGACGGCTCCGCGCTGGAACCCCGGCACCCGCGGCCGGGCCTCCATCGCGCGCCGCAGCCGAGCCCTCCGCTCGCGCGCTTCGGGATCCTCCACGGAACGCGCGATCTGCGCCGGAACGAGCGGTTCTCGCTCGGTGGGCCCGACCGGGGTCCCCTCTGCGGGCTCCTTCTCTGGCTCCGGCGCACGAGGGGGCTGCGCGACACCGTCCGGCTGCTTCTCCCAGAAGGGATCCGCAGTGGCTTCAGGTCCGGGGGCCTCCTCGGCGCGCTCTTGCTGCTTGCGGCTCACCTCTCCCAAGGACAGGATGGCCGCCACCACGACGAGACAGAGGAGCACGATGCCGAGGGCGAGCGCACGCTTGTTGAGGCGCGTGACACCCGGTCGCGGGTCGAGCTCGAGGGGCGAGGGCGGCGGGTTCCCTGTCGGCTCCGTCGGTCGAGGGTCGTCCCTCGGCATGGTCCTCCCCTCTTCGCTGCCGCCGCGCTCACTCACCGCCGCCCTCGCGGCTTCCTGGTCTTCGCGGCGCGGTGCTCCCGCGCGAGCCGCACGATCTCGACTTTCTCCTGCGCCCGACCCGTACCCACGACGAGGACCGCCCGCTCGAAGAGGCGGTCAACCACGTACGTGGTGCCGCGCACGCGGTAGTTGACGAGGGCCTTCTCCCCGTCTCGTGTCCGCACGAAGAGGGCGGGGGCCTCGGTCACACGCATGGCCTCCGGCATGCGGAGATAGACCCGCACGCCGTCGTCGAAGACCTGGGTCGGCCGCCAGGTCGTCCGGTCGCCCTTCACCTCGTACGCGAAGTTCAGGGCCTCGGGCTCGAGCCGCGGTCCCCGAGCGACCACCTCGCGCTGCTCGGCCTCTCGACGGGCTCGCGCGCGTTGCTGCTCGTTCTTCCAGTGCGCGACGAGGTCGTGCGGGTAGTAGAAGCGAGCGCGACGCGCGTAGCCCCCAGACGCATCGTCGGCTGAGACGAGCGCCACGTGGTAGACGCGGCGGGTGGTGCTGACGACGAGGTTCGTGGCGAGGCCGGCCTCGGTCGGTTTCACCACCACGTGCGGCACGCGCGCGTCGGCCGGGCCGCTCTCCATCTTCTCGGCGTGCCAGCGCGAGGCGTCGCCCAGCGCCACGTCGAGGATCTCCTCGCCTGCCTGGAGCGCGATCTCGCACACGCGGAGCGGCTGGCAGGTGAGGACCGGATGCGACTCGCCGAAGGGGAAGATCACGAAGCCGCTCTCGTCGCGGCGCACGACGGGCGGCTTCCCCGTCGTTTGGAACGCCTCCATCGCCGCGCGCAGCGCCGGGTCGTCGGCGTCGACGAGCGCGAACTCCCCCGGCTCGGCGATCGGGAGCGCGACCGGGGACTCCACCACGCGCGCCGCGGGCTCGAAGTCCTCGGGCCCCAGCACGGTCCGGGAGGGGCATCCGAGGAGAAGCCCGGCTAGGGCCACACCCAGTAGCGCTCGTGTCGCCTGCGTTCGGATCCTCTCCATCGTGCTGTCCTCCCTCTCGCCTACAGCTGCCTCGCCCACGAGATGTGGGTCACGGTGAAGCCCAACGGGTTCTTCGCAAGCGCCTCCGGCGTCGACGGAGGCTCGACGGCTACGCTGAACTGCCCGGTCCACTGCTCCTCGCGCACCAGGCGCCCGTCGAGCCCGCGGTGGATCTCCTTCCACTCGAGCTTCCATGAGTGGTCGGCGACGCGCAGGACGCTGCGCACGGCGACGGAGACGGTGCCCTTCGTCATCGTGTCGAAGGGGTTGTGGGCCTGGAAGTGCTCGTTCAGGAACTGTGTGGCGGAGCCGCCCGTGCGCAGGTACGCCTCCTCGAGCACGCGCTTCTGGGCGCTGCGATCGGGCGTCACGCTCCGCAGGTCCCGGACGTACTGTTGGAGCTGCCAGGCGAGGATCTCCGGGGAAGCGACCGAGGCTCCCTCCGCGGGACCGAGCACGAGCGTCTGGCCCACCTCGTCAACGCGGACCACGTAGGGGACGACCCTGCTCTGAGACGCCTGCCAGAGGATCCCCCAGCCGAGCAGCGCGACCACCGCGGCCTGCACGAACGCGAGCACCTGCCAGTTGCGCTTGGCGACGAGCAGGCTCCGATTTCGCTCGTTCCACTCGGAGCGCGCGGCCTCGTAGGGATTCTCCGGAACAGCCTTCCTACGCACGGCGTCGCGTCTCCTCGGACTCGATCCCCGTCCGCCCCATCGGGGTGGCGCCGTAGCAGGCCGTGTGCCGCTCGCGCATCACCTCTGCGACGGTCTGCCAGGGCGGACGCAGAGCCCGGCGCCGGAGGCTCTCGACCATCCCGCTGCCCGCGGCAAGCCCGCCCCGGGCCACGCTCGCTGTCCGCGACCCGCCGCTCGCGCGGTGCGCGGAGCCAGTCCGCACCGCCTCGCCGATGGCGGCCGTTCCCCGGGCCCCCATCGCGAGGCCGCCGAGCGCCCCGCCCACAGCGCCGGCCGTCACCCCGGCCACCGCGGCGCCCGTTCGCATCGTGTCGCCCAGCGAGAGCGCGAGCCCTCCGCCGATCAGCGACGCGGCCAGTGAGGGCACCTGCCAGGCCAGGAGCATGTAGACGAGCGCCGCTCCCACCACCGAGAACAGCGCATCGACGCTCGCGTTCGTCTCCGCGAGCGTCGCCTGCCAGCCGGTCACGATCGCGCTCCCGAGGCCGATGATGAGGTAGAGGACGAAGAGCTTGATCCCGACGGCGACGGCGTAGCTGAAGTACCGCTCGGCGAACGAGAGCGTCCACGGAGACGCCGCGAAGGCCAGCAGCAGCACCCCCGCGCCGATCACGACGTACATCTCGACCAGCGTGATCACGAGCTGCGCCGTGATCCCCACGAAGGCCAAGAGGATGAGCACCCCGCCGATCGCCGAGACGAGGGCCGCGCCGATCGACTCGAGGATCCCCGAGACCTTGGCCCCCTGGAAGGCCTGCACGGCGATCGTCACCCCCTGGTCGAGCACCTCGCCGGGGTTGAGGCGCGGCGTCCCCCCCGCCGCCGCGCCCGCCGCGCGCTGCCCAGCCACGGCGAAGCCGTCGATCACCGCCGGGATCCAGCTGTCGGCGTTGAGCAGCACGGCCCAGAAGAAGCCCAGCGCGAAGAAGCGGCGCAGGAAGGCCACGTAGACCTGGCTCGGGTCGTCGCGCTCGAGGATCCACCAGAGCGCGGACCAGATCATCGTGATCGTCGCAAGGACGACGAAGACGTTCTGGGCGATGGGCAGGAGCTCTGCGAACCAGCTCGACGTCGCCTGGCGGAACAGCTCGACCATCTGGTTGATCATCGCCGGAGCCTCCTGGTGGCTTCTCCATGCTCGGCCCTAAGGGCGCGGCACCTCGTCGAAGCCGGCGTCCGTGAAGTCGAGGGGCACCGGGCGCACGCCCCGCGAGATCCACTCGCTGGCCGCCGCCTCGGCCGCCGCCCGCTTGCCCTCCTGGGTCGCGAAGTAGGCGTTCTGGGCGCTGATCTGCGCCGCGACCAGGCCGCGGAGCTTGGTGGCCTCCTCGATCTGGAGGCTCGCGAGCTGGTTCCCGACCTGGAGGGCCTCCATGCGGCCCTCCGCCGTGCGGTTCTCCTCGCGGAGCGCGTCGAGCGCGGCGTCCACCGAGGGTGCGTCCGCGACGTTCATCCCCGCCGCGCTCATCGTCGCGAGCATCGAGTCGAGGGCCGTCTGGCTCCAGTCTCGGTAGGCGACGTTCCAATCGGTCGGTGCCTCGTAGCCCGGGAAACGCTCGGGGAAGGCGGTGGCCAGATCGTCCATGGCGTAGGAGATCGCCATCCCGAGCTGCATCGTGTCGGCGAGGGCCGCCATCATCTGATCGACCTCGCCCCAGGTGAGATCGCTCGCCGGACGCGAGTTCGCCCACATGTCCTCCAGCATCTGGAGCTCGTTAGCGAGCTGCTCGATCTGGTTCGCGATCATCGTGCCCTCGTTCGTGATCTGCTCGACCTGCTGGCTGACGGCGATCGTCTGCCGGATGGCCGTGATCAGGTTCTGAGCGAGGTTGCTGATGTCGATGACCGGCATCCCGGCGCGTGCCGGCAGAGCCAGCAGCAGCGCGAGGGCGCCGAGGGCGGCGATCCCTCGCCGCGTGACGGTTCTCGATCTACGAGCTTCCCTCTGCATGGCCTCCTCCTGTGATCTCGCTCCAACGCTCCGCCCACGCCGCGAGCCCCCGCTCGCGGAGCCAGGCGGGCACCCAGCCGTCGCCGTCGCGCTCCGCCAGGGTCCGGGCGCGCGCGATGTCCTCGCTCCCCGAGGCGCCGACGAACGCCAGCGCCAGCGGCCCCAGCGCCGGGTCGATGAGGCGCCGCCCGAGGGGCGACACGACGTAGTAGTGACGCTTCGGAGTCGCGGTGGCGATGATCTCGATCTGCCGCTCGTTGAGCCCGACCTTCCGGTACAGGGCTGCGCTCTGCTCGGTGCGCGCCTCGGGGTTCGGGAGAAAGATCTTCGTCGGGCAGGACTCGAGGAGGAGGTCGCGGCACGGCGAGGCCTCCACCTCCGAGAGGTTCTGGCTCACGAAGACCACCGCGCAGTTGCGCTTGCGCAGAACCCGGAGCCACTCCTCGATCTTCTCCGCGAAGACGGGATGGCCGAGCAGGAGCCAGGCCTCCTCCAGCACGAGGAGGCTCGGCGCGCCCGTGAGACGCTGCTCCAGCCGGTGGAAGAGGTAGAGGAGCACCGGAATCACGTTCTTCTCGCCGAGGTTCATCAGGTGCTCCATCTCGAAGACCTGGAAGCGCCCGTGGCGCAGACCGTCGTGGTCCGCGTCGAGGAGCGCTCCCATCGCCCCCTCGAGCGTGTAGTGGCGGAGCCCGTCTCGGATCTCCTGGTCCTGGACAGTGCCGGCGAAGTCCGTGAGCGTGCGCCCCTCGCCGTGGGCGAGGCGCTCGAGCGCCGTATGGAGCGCCTTCTGGTGCCGGGGCAGGACGGGGATCCCCTGGAGCGTGAGCAGCGCCTCCAGCCACTCCGCCGCCCAGCGGCGCTCGGCCGGGTCGTCCACCTGCGCCAGCGGGCAGAAGGCCAGCGCCTCGTTCTCGCCGGCGATCTCGTAGTGATCGCCGCCGGCGGCGCAGCAGAGCACGTACGACGAGAGCCCCTTGTCGAAGGCGAACGCCCGCGCGCCCGGGAAGCGGAAGAACTGGGCGAGCAGCAGCCCTACGAGCGTCGACTTCCCTGCGCCGGTCGGGCCGATCACCATCGCGTGGCCCACGTCCGAGACGTGGAGGTGGAAGCGGAAGGGCGTCGAGCCCGAGGTCTCCGCGAAGAAGACGGGCGGCGACCCGTGCGGGTAGAAGCTGCACGGGTTGGCCTCGAGCCCCGGGAAAACGCTCGTCGTGGGGAGGAGGTCCGCGAGGTTCAGCGTGTGGAGGAGCGGCCGGCGGACGTTCCGGTAGCCGTGGCCCGGGATCGATCCCAGGTAGGCCTCGCCGGCATTGATCGTCTCGACGCGGGAGGCGAAGCCGTGATGCTGGAGCTCGCGCATCACCTGCCGCGCCCCGGCCTCCACGGCGTCCGGCTCCTCGCCCAGAAGCAGCAGGACGCTCGTGTAGTAGCCGAAGCGCACGGCGCCGGAGGAGGCCTCTGTGATGGCATCGTCGGCGTCCTCGGCCATGCGCACGGCGTCGCGGTCGCCGAAGGTCGAGCCGCCGTGGTTGAGCGCCTCCTTCACCATGCCCGCCAGCCCCTGGCGCTTCTGCCACCAGTTGCGCCGGATCGCGCGCAGGCGCGCCGTCGCGGTGGCCGGGTCGAGCGGGATGAACCGAGTCGACCAGCGGTAGTCGAGGGGGAGCCGATTCAGGAAGTCGAGGATCCCCGGGAAGGTCTCGCCGGGGAATCCCGTGATCGCGATCGGACGCACGTGGAGGCGCCCGATCCTCGGCTCGAAGCCGAGCACCAGGTCCTGGCTTCCGAGCAGGAAGTCGAGGTCCACCGGCACGGGCGGGACGCGCACCGGATGGGCCAGACCCGTCACGGAGTGGGCGAGGAACGCGAGGAGCGCTTCGGAGTCCATCCGCGAGAGCGCGAGCCGGTCGGACAGCGCGTCCTCGAGCTGGTCGCGGTGACGCTCGAAGGCGCGCAGCACGAGCTCATGGCCCCTCCGCTCCGCCTTCTCGCCCTCGACGAAGAAGTCGCCGACCTTGGCCTGCACGTCCGGCGGCGGCAGGTAGGTCACCGTCAGCGCGTAGCGGCTCTCGTAGGTGGCCTCGCCGCTCGTGTAGAAGGCGCGCCGCTCGGCATCGAGGAGCCGCGTCGTGGGATCGGGGAAGGCGCCCTCGTCCGGGTAGCCCACGGCCGGCCGGCGGAGCGCGTCGGCCTGGATCATCCAGCCGTTCCCGAGGCCCACGAGCGCGGCGTTCATCTGCCCCGAGAGCACCGCCATCTCGTTCTCCGTGGCGGACTCCATGTCGGGGCCGGCGTACCACCAGCTCGACAGCAGTGACCCGTCCTTGCCGAGGACGACGCCGTCTGCCACCAAGGCAAAGAGATTCAGGAGGTCCGGCAGCCCCTGCGGTCGCTTGCGGTACTCGGCCAGCACGCAGGTCTCCTCCTATCCCGAGAAGGGCACGGCGGCGTGCACGAGGGGGCGTCGCGCGTCCGGGGAGGGCGCCGCCACGTAGTAGTCGCGGAGCTGCACGTGGCGCACGTAGACGTGGCGGAAGAAGGGGTCGTAGCGGCAGACGCGCACGAGGCCCCAGTGGCCGACCGTGAGGAGCAGCACAACGACGCCCAGGGTGTACTTCGAGATCCCGATCCCGAAGATCAGCGCCACGCAGATGACGCCATTCGCCAGCGCGAGCTCGCGGTCGGCGCCGCCGATCAGGATCGGGCGGAGGAGGGCGCTGTGAACGGGCAGCGTCCGCGCCCGCGCCTCCTCGAAGCGGCTCTGTCCCTTCGTCTCGTCCATCACGCGCTTCCCCCGCTTAGACCACCGCGCCGACGAAGCCGAGCGCCGACATCGCGGTGAGGGCCCCGAGCGCGAGCGCTCCGCCGAAGGCGATCCCGAAGACGCGCCGGAAGGCCCCGCCCGCCTCGCCGAAGGCGAAGAGGAGCCCCGTGATCACGACGGCCACCGTGACCAGCACGCGGGCGACCGTCCCCTGCAGGTTGTCGAGGAGCGTCGTGAGCGGCGCGTCCCAGGGCATCGACGCGCCCGAGGGCGTGGCCCAGGCCACCTCGGCGAAGCCGAAGCTCAGCAGCACCGCCAGCACTGCGACCCGAGGCCACGCGTTCCCCGCGGCCCCGCGTCCGTTTCGTCCCTTCCTCATGATGGCTCTCCCCCCATGCCTCACGGCTCGATCGCCGTGAGCCGGAACTCGCCGCCGGCGTCCACGCCCTCGACGCGCACCAGCTCGGTGACGCGCCGGTCGCCGTCCACGCGCGACATGCTGGCGATCCAGTCGACCGCCTCGGCGAGGAGGCGCGGCTGCGTCGGCACCCCCGCCTCCTGCACCAGTTGGTCGAGGCGGGAGAGGGCGGCACGCGCTCCGTTGGCATGCACGGAGCTGAGTCCCCCTCGGTGCCCCGTGTTCCACGCCTTCAGGAGATCGAGCGCCTCCCTCCCCCGGACCTCGCCGATCACGATCGCGTCTGGCCGCAGCCGCATCGTGGCCCGCACGAGGCGCTGGAGGTCCGCCTCCGCGCTCGTGCGCAGCTGCACCGTGTTGGCGGCCGTGCACTGGAGCTCGACCGTGTCCTCCAGGATCACGAGCCGCTGGTGGGGGTCGCCGCGCTGGACCTTCTCCGCCAGCAACGCGTTCAGGAACGTCGTCTTGCCGGAGCCCGTGCCGCCGCAGACGACGAGGCTCTCCTCGCGCTCGATCGCGGAGACCAGCGCCGCGTGGTGGCGCGGCGCGAGCTGACCCTTCGCGGCGTACTCATCGAGCCGGTAGATCAACGTGGCGCGCTTGCGGATACAGAAGACGGGTCCTCGCGCGACCGGGGGCAGCACGCCCTCGAAGCGCGCACCATGGAAGGGCAGCTCGCCCTCCAGGATCGGGTGCTCCTCGTTCACGACGGTTCCGAGCAGCGCCGCCACCGTGCCGAGGAGGTTCTCCGCCGTCTCCGCGGAGACCTCGAACCCGGCCGGCGCGAGGCCGGTGCCGAGCCGGTCCACCCAGATGCGACCGTCTTCGTTGCGCATCACCTCGACGACCGCGTCGTCGGCGAGGAGGTCCGAGAGGGTGGGGCCGAGCTCGCGCTGGAGCTTGCCTTCGAGGCGTCGCTCGCGGAGCTCCCGCAGCCCCAGGACGGCGGGCCGCTCGGTCCCCCTCATCGCCCGCCCTCCGTGCTCGGGCGATGCGAGGCGCCCGCCCGCCTCCCGGGCGCGCGGCGGCCCGCCGTCCCCCGCTTCCGTTCGACGGATGCGGCGCGCGCGAGCACGCTCGCCGGGTCGAGGTGGAGGTCCAGACGGAGGGTCGCCTGCCGTTCGAGGTTTCTGTTCCGCTCGCCGCAGCCGAGCACACTCCCCAGGGCTCCGCCCGACGCCTCTCTCCGCTGCATCACGACCCTCCGCCTGGTGCCTCTCACCCTCGCGAGACACCCCGAGCGTATGAGCCGCGCGGGGGGCGCCGCGACGTCGGAAGCGGGCAAAGAAGGTCGGAAGGGGTCGGGAGGGGGAAGAACCGTCAGCCGGGGAGGGGGATCTTCGAGTGGTTTCTACCGGTCGCAGGGTTCAGGGTCGGGCAAGAGGATCTCGGCCACCGTGCCCTCCCCGGGATTCGACTTGATCTCGATCCGTCCGCCCAGATCCTCGACGATCTCGCGCGCGATCGCGAGACCCACGCCGTGGCCCTGCCCGTTGCGCCGGTCGCTAAAGCCCGGATCGAAGATGCGAGCCAGCGCTTCGGGCTCCATCCCGACGCCCGTGTCGCGCACCCGGAGGTGAAGCCCGTCGGGCCGCAGCTCCGCCGACAGCTCGACGTAGCCCTCGGGCCCGGTCGCGGCGAGCGCGTTGTCGAGGAGGTTCGAGACGGCGCGCACCAGGCGGGTGCCCCCCGCGACCCGCGGCAGGCCGGGCTCGACGCGAACGCAGACCTGCTCCTGCTGCTCGGCGGGGACGACCGCGGCGCGGGCCTCCTCGAAGAGCGCCTCGACCCGCATCTGCGGATCAGCGAAGAGCCCCGCCTCACGGGCCCGGCGCAGCGCCTCGCGGCAGAGGTCGAGGAGCGACGCTGCGACGTTCTCGATCTGTGTCATATTCTCCCGCACGGCCGCCCCGTCCTGCACACGCTCTCTCCCGCGCTGCGCGCTTCGCTCGATTGTCCGGAGCGGTCGCACGGCCTCGTGCAGCATATCCGCGGCGAACCGCGCGGCCTCGACCCGCCGGGTCGAGGCCCGCTCCTCCTCGAGGCGGCGTGCGTTGGAGACCGCCACCGCCGCATGCTCCGCCACCGTCTCGACGAACGCGATCTCCTCGCTGCTGCAGGCGCGGTCGCCGGGCGGGTGCCCCACCAGCACCAGCCCCAGCGTCTCGCCCTCCTTCGCGATGGGGACCACGAGCTGCACGCCCACGGCGGCGAGGGCCTCCACGTCCGCCGTCGGCGGCACGTCGCCGCGCACTAGGTGCAGCCGCGGGGCGCTCCCGAGCGCCCGCTCTGCGGCCTTCGCGTTCACGATGCGAAAGGGCGCACGGGCTGGCTCGACGTAGCTCGGGCGCCACCCGTCCGCATCGCGCAGGAAGATTGCGATCGGCACCGGCTCCAGGCCCGAGACGAGCGACTCCCCGACCAGCCTCGCGTTCGCGTCCTCGGGCGCCAGCTCCGCGGCGCGCCGCCAGTTGTGCGCCACAATCGCGCGCCGTCGCGCGGCGCCGCGCGAGAGCCAGTGACCGACCTGACCGCCCAGCCGCTTGTGGAGCATCTCGGTCGCAGCGCACCCGATCACCCCAGCCCCGAACCAGAGCGCGGGTCCCTCCGCCTCGAGCAGAAAGTGGAGCGCGAGGCCCGCAAGCGTCGTGAGGGCGCCCACGGTGGCGAGACGCAGCGCCGTGTCGAGTCCGCGGCGCGCGCTCACCCCCAGGTCGAAGAGGTCGTAGCGGGTGATCGCGAAGCCGATCGGGAGGGTCACCATCAGGATCCCTGCGATGAGGGGGGTCAGCGTCGCGCCCGGTCCGCTGGCGCCCCAGCCGAGGTGGACGGCGCCAACGGTGAGTGGGAGCCCTGAGGCGCCGACGAGCAGGAGCCGCGCGCGGACCCGCTCGAGCGGCGAGCCGGCCCGCCAGGCCCTCCGGGCCGCCTCGGCACAGAGCACCGACACGACGGCCCAGGTGACCAGCAGCGCCACGATCGTGAGCCGCCCCCGGCCGGCGGGATCCTGAATCACTCCAGCGGCCCAGGCCGCCAAATCGGCGCCCGCCGCCAGTGTGTAGGGAAGGGCGACCGTCCACCGACGCTCCCGGACCCAGCGCGTCTCCTGCGGGAAGGTGAGCGCCAGGTGGGCCAGCGTCGCAGGGATGAAGAACCACAGCAGACCAGCGAATACCGTGAGCCGCGGACCCGGAAGCTGAGCGAACTGCGAGAGGAGGAGCGCCACCAGCACGGCGTAGAGTCCCAGCAGGGCCCCAGCCGCCCTCGCCCGCGAGAGCCAGAAGACGCGCAGCGCGAAGCCCATGACCGTTGCCGCCGCGACGAAGACCGTTGCCGCCAAGCGCACGCGCTCGGCACGGGTCTCGAACGTGCGCGGCACCTCGACCGTGATCCCCTCCCCGTCCCGCACCACCCCGAGACGGGCGGGCCCCGAGTGCGCCTGCACGGCCCGTACGAATGCAGCGCGATCCCCGAGGAGGGGCGTCGCGTCGCCCTCGATCTCGATCGCCACCACGCGGTCGTGCCGCTTCAGCGGACAGCGCGGGTCCCGGCCCACCACCACCGGCACGAGGCCGTCGGCCATCACCGTACACGGAAGCGCGTAGCGGTCACCCCCATGGAGGAGGTTCGTTCCCACGAGGGTGCCGCTGGCGAGAACGGGAGCCAGAGCCACGGCGGTGAGCGCCCAACGGTAGGCACGCGTCCGTGCTGCCTCGTGCCGAAGCGGTCTCACGCCTCTTCCGCGTCGCGGCGGGGGCGGTCTCCGGGCCGATACAAGCCGTACTTCTCCAGCCGATAGCGCGCCCCGTTGCGCGACGTCCCGAGCCGTTCCGCGAGCGCGGTCAGTGAGCCGGCCTCCCGGTACTGCCGCGCGAGCTTCTCGCGCTCCGCGCGGAATCGCGCAGCGGCGCGCGCATCCGCCCCTGCCTGGAGGACCTGTTCCACCTCTGCGGCGCCCAACGTGCCGCCGGGATGGAAGGCCACGAGCTGCCGGATCACGTGCTCGAGCGCCGGGATCCCGTCGCTCCATCGTTCCCGCCGCAGCCGTTCCACGGCTCTCGCCCCGAGTCGCACATTGTGCCGCTGCACGGCATCCTGGGCGCGTCTCGCCAGAGCCTCACATAGCGCGGCAAAGTCCGGCCCCCGCTCCGAGAGTGATGGGAGGCGGATCGTGAAGCGGCCGAGCCGGCGCCACAGCTCGGCGTCGAATCCTCCGTCGGACGCGAGCTGCAGGAGGTCGGCCACAGTCGAGGCGATGACGCGCGCCACCGCAGGCCTCCCCGCCTCCTGATCCTGGAGTTCCTCGCGCCAGCGCTCCTGCGTCTGCGGCGCGAGCCGCTCCACGTTTGCCAGGTACACCCATCGGTCTCGCGGCACCCCCTCCCGCTCATCCACCCCACAGCGGACCGTCACGAGCGGTTCCGCGGCGTTCGGCCCGAGGCGGTGGAGATAGCGCGCCGCAGCGCCTCGGCCGCTCCCAGCTCCGCCCTCCAGGAGGATCGGCACCTCGAGCGGGGCCGCGGCCGCGAGCTGGGCCCGGACGCGGCGGATGCCGGCACTCTCGCCGACCAGCTCCGCCGGCAGCGCGACGCGGCCTTCGGCCAGGAGCACGCGCGCCCTCCGGACGACCTCGGCGATCCCGGTCTCGTCGAGCGTCAGGAACTCCCGCGCGCCGAGCTGTCCGGCGCGAAGGATCCGCCGGTTCGTGCCGTAGGCCGACACCAGGAAGACCGGCACGTCGGGATGCGGGGAGCAACGCCCATGGATCCGTCGCAGCAGCGAAAAGCCGTCGCCCTCCGGCATGCGGAGGTCCGACACGACCAGGTCGAAGCGCCGGCGCCGGAAGAGCTCCCACGCCTCGGCGCCTCCCCCCGCGCTCAGGACCTCGAAGCCCGCCTCGCGGAGCTCCGAGGCCAGGGCCTCACGGGTTGGAGCCTGGTCGTCCACGACGAGAATCAGACCCGCTGCTCGCACCGCGCCTCACCCCACAGCTCCGCGACCACGCGCGCCTCCCCTCGGCGCCCTGGGGTCCTTCCACCCCGAACGGAACCTCCGAGATTGAGGGACGCCGCGAGGCGGCCACGGGTTCCCGCCGCCCGACCTGACCTGACGCTCGCAGACGTGTCAGCGAGTCAGATGGAGCCCTTGACGGACTGCGGAAAGACGATCGACGGGGTGTGCGACCGCGTCCCGCGGCGTCGCGCTATCATTCTCGGGGACCCCAGGGCCTCGTCCGCCGCCTCGCCACCGAGGCGCATGCGGATCGGACCTTCGCTCGTCGTCACGCTCGGCGAAGCCTCCCCGTGGCGTGGGATCCGGTCCGTCGGCCGGGGTGTCTCCCTCCTGTCTCCCCGCGCGCTGGGCCTCGCCGGAACCCGGGCGCCCGCTACCCCCTCACGCGTCCAACCGGCGATCGCCCGCGTCCCTCGTCGGCCAGCCTGCTTCCCCTTCCGTTCGCTCTGCCGTCGGTCGGAGCTCGGTCGGGCTCTTCGGGCACACGGCCGCGCCCTCGCTCCGCCGAGCCTCCGCTCGTGCACGCCCGTTGCCTCGAGCTCCCGCGCCCCGCGGCGCCGCTTGGCGCCGGCGTCCCCGCGCCTCCCTCCCTTCCCGACCTCTGGGCTGTCCGCCCCGTCCGGCCAGGTCTCCAGTGCGGGTGAGAGACCTGGCCCGGAGGGGCCTCAACCGAACGAAAGGAGAACGACATGGCCGACAAGAAGACGACGCAGGCGATCTACGGAGTCGTGAAGCGCGAGGGGATGGACAAGGGCTTCTGGACCCGCATCGGCACCGCCTTCGAGAATCGCGACGGGAGCTGGAACCTCCGGTTCGACTACCTCCCGACGGATCCGAGCGCCACCGTGCAGATGCGCGCGCCGCGCGCGGACGAGCCCGGCGAGTAGCCGGCGGTCCTTGCGTCCTCGACGCCCCGGGGCGGCGCCGCCGCCCCGGGGCCTTCGCGTGTTCTCTCGAGCACCAGCTCGCACGGGCCCCGGGGCCTCCGGCTCACCCCCCGTCGACGTCCGAGGCGGTCCGTTCGCCTCCGGCGAGCAAGCTGGCCACGAACGAGACCAAGACGACCGTCATGCCGAGGATGAAGAGCGCCTCGGTCCTCGAGAACGCGGTCCCCTGCGCACTCGCGTGGACGCTCTTCGCCGTCACCTGCTTCAATCGCGAGAGAATCGCCGTGTAGTGCTCGGCATGCCGGTCGGGCGTGCGCTGCGCGAGGAACGCGGCCAGCGGGTCGCCTTCCTCCACCTTCGGGAGGAGGAGACGGATGGCCTCGACCGCCTTTCGGCAGGTCGCCACCGCCGACTCGTAGTCGCCTGCGTCAACGCGTCGGCGCGCCGTCTGCAGGTAGCTCGTCGCGTCCCCGAGTTGAGGTTCCAGGAGCTGCGGCAGAGCCAGGTCGAAGACCTCGTAGGAGAGGCCGCACGCGCCCTCGAGAAACGCGAGCCACACGTCCCTCGGCACATCGACGGCGATCGGGCGCACGTCCGCATCCAGGAATGCTCCGTTCGCGACGAGAGTCGGCCAGAGAGCCAGCCAGAGCCGCAGCGGCGCGCCGGCACGGCGCTGCTCGATCCGCTCGATGCGGACCGCATCCAGGTCGCAGGTGAGCGTCAGCTGCGTGTGCCCGCCGTAGTCGTTGGAACGAACATGCCGGCGTTGTCCCTGCCACACCACGTTCCCGACCGCGTCGGCGTCCTGTGACAGCCGGAGCTCACCCGCGAGATCGCGCAGCTCGAAGGCCGTCACCGTCGGTGCTCCAGGGATTCCCTCCTTGACCTCGTGGAGCGCGACGGAGAGGGCGATCCGGAGCCTCGGGAAGACGGCGGCGTCCTGGCCCACCCAGGCGACCCCCATCCGACCACAGATGCGCGACTGGATGATGACTTCCGACTCGCCAAGACTCGCCATGTTCCATCCCTCGATTCCAGGGGTCGCTCCGGAGGGTAGACGCTCGCCCGCATTCCAGCGCGACCACAGTCTCGCCTCCGAAGTCCGAACCCGGCTCAGGTGAGACGGCCCTCTCTGCGATCGTTCCCAGCCCCTCCGTGACTCGACGTCCGCCGGGCGGGCTCCTCCACGGGACTTCGGACACAGCCGCGCGCCCTCCGCTGCGCTGCGGGCACGGGCCTTGCCTCGTCCGCTCGCTCCGCTTCCGCCCTTCGGACGGGCCCGCTGCGGCCGGCTCTCCAGCGGTCGGTGAGAGAGCCGGCACACCGCGGGCTCCCACACACGGAGGGTCTCATGACTTCGATCGACCGAGAAGGGCTTCACCTCATCCGCGAGGTCGCGGTCCGCTACGTCGGACGCGCACGACGCGCACCGACCGCGATCCGAGAACCGCGGGCCGTCGTCGACTACCTGCGCCGTGCGGTCTGCGACGACGCGCGCGAGCACTTCGTGGCGCTCTACCTCGACGGCCGCCACCGCGCCGTGGCCCACCAGGTCGTGTCCGTTGGAACGGCCACGGCCTCCCTGGTCCATCCCCGCGAGGTCTTCCAGCCGGCGATCCTCGTGGGCGCAGTCGCACTGATCGTCGGGCACGACCATCCCTCGGGCGATCCGCGTCCCAGCCAGGAGGACCGCGACGTCACGCGCCGCCTCGCCCAGGCCGGCAACCTTCTCGGGATCCGCCTCCTCGACAGCGTGGTCTGGACCCGCTCGAACGGCTTCTGGTCGGCGCGGGAGCGGGAGCCCGAGCTGCTCGGGTGATCCGCGCCGAGCATCGGGCCTTCGGTCGTCGGGACTCGCTCGATTCGACCGAGCTGTCGGTCAGCCGGAAGCGCATGGCGGCCGAGCTACTCGGGGTCGTTAATTCGGGCTTCGTCTGGAAGAGTCGCCCGTATCGTAGCCTTGAGTTCGTCCGCTGCCCTGGCTGGCTCATCGGAGTCCCACACGACAGTCTGCAGGTGGTTCGTGTCGAAATGAGTGCCATGGTTCTCGAAGGTTGCTCTCTCGCAAGTGTAGATGACTGGCTTGCTGAGGCCTTCCGCGAACCCTGCTTCCCAGTAGGCACCTGGATTGCCGTCAGTGAGATCAGCGACAAGGAATCGGGATCTCCGGATCTCGACACGGAGGCGCTCATCGATCGATCCAGCTTGAGGCTCTTCATCAAGCCTAACAAGGTCGAACCCAGCCAATGCGACCGCCGGCTTGAAGTGTTGGAGGAAGAGAGCGTTGAGAGCCGCGTTGTTGAAGGGCATCGCCATGAACGCACGAGGTCCGGCGGATGACCGGCGCGTCAGTTGATGAAATAGCTGCCACCCGTCGAATGAGAGACTCAGGTGGGCTCCATCCTTGAACGTGTCTCCTTCGATGAGCTGCCGCCCGAGAAGCGAATTGAGGATGAAGGCAACCCCGTCTTCGTTGAACGCCCCAACACGAGCTCTAGCGTTGCGGAGAACGATCTGGATCTTGTCGCCAGGGTGCTCCAACGCTTCGCCGAGCCATAGTACGAAGTTCTCGGCTTGCTCAGCGGGGTCGGGAAGTCTGCCTTCCTGTTGGATCCGGGTGATAACGTACGAAGTTACCATCGGCCATTGATCAACACGTTGCATTCGGCGAACCGCGTGGCTCAAGATTGCAGCGAACTTCTGTGATTCGGCAACCCGAGATCTGACCATCGCCTTCGCCGTGCCCGACAGGACGTAGCGACCGCAGTTCGGACAGCCGAATTGGTACCGGTCGCCGTCTTGCCCGGAGTCGCTAAGGGATGACTGACAGACCGGGCATAGCGAATCAGCCATGTTACGTCTCGCCTCCGTGATTCGTTGCCGCTACCCAGTGGACCGGATCTAGCTGAAGCTGCGAGCCCGGCACGTGAGTGCCTCGCCAGCGGCAAAGCGCCCAAGTTCAATGCCAGATGTCGTTCCCGAGATCGATTCGAGTGCGCTGTGACCCAGCAGGTTGCCTCTGTTGGGCGCATCCCTCGGTGCTAGACAATTCTGGTTGCGGCGGTCAGAGATGCAGCGTGATGAAACACGTGGATGCGATCCATATCGACCTCAGAGGCTGCCGCATCGGCTACCCGAGCATCTAGCGGCTTTTCAGCGTCAGCGACCGTGCCATAGATCAGAAAGACGCCACCAGCATAGTCGGCGTGCCGGCAGAACCAAGTGATCTTCGCCAAATCCTCGTGGAACTGCTGAGTCGGGCGGTCGCATGCCTTCACCTCGACAATGGCCAGGTTCCTGCCCATGTACTTCGGCACGTGCACTAGCAGATCGGGTTTCGCGAGAGCATAGGGCCCATTCTCGAAGTGCGGATGCCCTCGCTTATCGACCTCGCCACCGATCCGGAACGGGAAGTCACCCCAGAGGCAACGAAGCTGATGATAAAGCTCGTAGCAGTAGACGCGCTCTCGATAGACCGCATCGGCATCCGCGACTGGCAGCTGGAAGTAGTCGTCCGCGATCCGCGCAGTCGCGCTGGAAAGCAGGCCTTCGAATCGCGCAAGCTCCTGCTGCATGAAGTCCCTCATCCTGTCCAACTCCCAACGTCGAGCCAGCTCCCAGGATGACGACTTCCGCCTCTGCCGGGAAACGGCAAGCCTTGCTTTGCCCGCTCGCCGCTCGGGCAGGTCACCCCCAGGACCGCGTCACAGCGGCTTACCTGTGGACCCCGAAACTGGTCGGCTACCCCCCGAAGCGCACGAGGGCGTCGCGCGCGGCGCGGATCTGATCCGCCTTTCGCTCGGCGAGCTCGCGAAGCTCAGGACCCAGATGGGCAACCTGATCGGGGTCGTATTGCTTCATGCGCGATCGGAAAGCCCGTTCGATGTCGCGGCGTGAGGCGCGGGGCCGCACACCGAGCACCTCGTGCGCATCCCACGCCTTCGTCGGCTCCGCGGGCCAGCCGGGATCCGCAGCCACTCTCGGCAAGGCCGCGGTCTGCTCCTCGGCGCGCTGCAGGCGCTCATCCCCCGCCGAGTCGGCGCCCGTCCTCCTCGACAGCCCGGCGAAGAGGAATGAATTGCCCCCGAGCCCCAGGATCAGGCCGCCGAGGCCGACGCCGAACGCCAAGGGGAAGTTCCCGTCATCCAGGTAGCCGAAGGTGAATCCCACGACACCCCAGGCGAGTCCGAGCGCCACGCCCAACAGCGCCGCGACGCGCGGCAGCGCGACCGTCACGACCCCGAGCAGGGTGCTCCCACCGAACAGGGCGAGGAGCCCGTACGCGAGGCTCCTTGTCTCGATCCCGACGATGACTGCAAGCACGAGGACCTCGAGCGCGAGCAGTATCATGTCTCAGCTCCCAGATTGAGCGACGTCAGAATGTCAGGCCCAACGCTGTTCTCGCAGCTGATCCGACGAACGGATCTGGACTACGACGCGGCCTCGAGCACCGACCAGGTGCCGTGTGCGGTGACTCGCACTGCACACGGCCCAAGCCGGCTGCCCTTGCTGTCGGTCCAGTTCTCAAGCCGGTCATGCTGGACGAGCGGGCGCACCGGCGGTTGGTCGAACGCCGCGACGATCGCAGAGTGCCGCGGGATCCGGAAGTTTGGCCAGACCACCAGCTTCTGTCCCTCGGCCAGACGATTCCGGATCACCGTCTTCGCACGCAACGCGTACGACTGGAGCCTGTCCTTCGCCGTCACATCCCCGCGACGACCCCCGTATCCCGCGCGGAGGACCACGAGCGGGAAGTCGACCATCGCGGCCAGCGCGCGGTAGGTCGATTCGCGGCTCGCCTCCGGCACGCATGCCTCGCGCACCGCGTCGAACGCGTCGAGCACGGTCTCGTGCGACCCAAGCGCACGGACGAGAGCCGGCCGGATGATGGGCTCCCAGAAGCCGATCGACGAGGCAACCGCGTCGATCACCTGTTCGAGCGGCTCCGGCCGGTGAACCTGGGTTCTTCGGAACAGCAGCCTCGCCTCGGGATCAGGGACAACGAGATGGCTCGGCTCATGCCAGCCCGAGAACCAGGCGCGATGCCTCCGGTCGCCCCGAGCGTCCACGATGGCCAGGTATTGATGATCCTTCGGAGACCGCTGGAGGACGAGAGCCTCGGTGGTTCCCTGCTCGAACTCGAGCTCCAACTGAGTGCCGATCGCAGGTTGCTCCGGCTCATACGCGTTCGTGATCCGTTCCAGGTCGAGGTCGGTCTCGATGCGCTCGATCCGAAGACGAGTCTGGTTGAGCACGAGCCGATGGAGCTCATCGATGGACGCAGGTTCGATGCCGCATGTGGCAATCCACTTTCCAACCCGCTCACACGCACGCTTCGGAATCTCCGTCAGCAGCTGACGAGACCGCTCGATCCCCATGGCAGCGGCGAGAGCACGGACCTTGGGATCACGATCGATGGCGCCGCGTCGGCTCACGCGTCAGGCTCCTCCTTCAGCGCTTCGGCAAGCTTCAGGATCTGCTCGCGGGTGTACTCCGGCGTCTTTCCCCCGGCGGTTCGCCGGGCGTGCACCGCACTCATCGCGGCCGCGACCTCGACGGTGAGCCGGTGACTCCAGCCCTCCTTCTCAGCGAGATCGGAGAGCATGGGAGAAATTGGCGGAGGTCCTACCTTCCGCGCGGCGGGGCCTTCTCCTGTCAGAAGCCATTCGACGGGCACTTCAAGCGCTTCCGCGATCCCCAGGTAGGCAAGCCCGTTTGCGGCGCTCGAGCCCTTCTCGATCTCGCTGATGCGGCTCTTCGAGAGTTCCGCACGCTGGCCGAGCTCCTCCTGCGTCATCCCGAGATCTTCACGGCGTGTCCTGATCCGAACTCCGATCTCCTTCAACCGGGTGGTCCTGTCGGTGGACATCGGGTCCAGAATATCGAACCACTGCACCGTCCGCAGCCAACTTGTAGGGTCTTGTATACTGGACTAGAATCCGGAATATCGATCAATAGATCCCCTCGGGGGAGTGGGAGCAGCAGCATGGACGAGCACCACCACAAGGGTCCGCGGCCCGTCACCTTTACTCTCGACGGCGTCGAGTACACCGTCGACGATCGGCGGCAGCCGGCCGGTGACATCCTGCGGCTTGGCGGCCTGGATCCGGCCGACTACGACCTTCTCCAGGTCGTCGGCCACGGCAAGGAGAAGCGCTTCGAGGACAACGAGGAGGTTCAGCTGGTCCCCGGGGGACAGTACCTCTCGCTGTTCACGGGTCCCACCCCGGTCGTCTGATGACCGGCCCGGAGGCGTTCGCAGAATCCCTTTCCGGGCTCGGTCGGGAGACCGAGCCTCGCGGCCCGATCGTCATCGTCCAAGTTGACGTACCCACCGGACCGCTCGCTGGCACGGTCGTCGGCGTCGGCGCAGACCCCCCGAATGACTTCCCCAGGGTGCCCCCCCATTGGGTGCACCTCCCGGAGAAGATCGAGCTCCCGGGTGGAAAGCGACAGGCATCCGAGCTCGGCGCCGGCTGGTCCAAGTGGAGCCGCAAGCATCCCTGCTGGCGCGCGGAGCTTTCCCCTGCCCGTCAGTGGATTGCGCATGTGCGATCGCTTCTCGCCACGGCCTCGGCCACGTGACGCAGAAGCGCTTCGCCGTCGCGATGGATGGCCGAAGGGCGGACGCTCTTGTCGCGCACCTGATCCGCGCCGACGGCGAGGAAGACCTCTGCTTCGCCACCTGGAGACCTTCGACAGGACGCCACCGGCAAACCGCCATCATCATGGACCCCGTACTCCCCGAGGCCGGCGAGCGTCACGTCCATGGCAATGCCTCGTATGAGAGCGGCTATGCCCTCCGGGCGGCGAGAGTCGCCGCTGAGCGGTGCGAAGGGCTTGTCTTCATGCACGCTCATCCGCGCGGTAGCGGTTGGCAGCCTCTGAACGAGATCGACGCCAGGGCCGAGGCCTCGATCGCAAACCTCGCACGCGGGCTGACGGGACTCCCGTTAGTGGGAATGACTCTGGGCGGCAACGACCGCTCCTGGAGCGCTCGCGCCTGGGATCGGGGCGCCGGCCGCGAGATCGCCTGCACCCATTGCGAATCGGTGCGCGTGATTGGGCGCCACCTACACGTCACGTTCAACGATACTCTGCGGCCGCGACCAGTGATCCAGCCCTCCCAGCAGCGAACGGTTCATGCCTGGGGCGACGACGTTCAGGCCAGCCTCGCGAGGCTCCGCGTCCTCGTTGCCGGAGCAGGAAGCGTAGGCCTCCACGTTGTGGAGAGCCTTGCTCGGGCGGGTGTACAACACATCGCCGTGATGGACTTCGACCGCGTCGAGTTCGTCAACCTCGATCGGCTCTCTAGTGCAACACGACTCGATGCTCTGCTCCGTCGCCCCAAGGTCGATCTAGCACGGCGGATTCTCGGCCAGGCCGCGACTGCCGGATACCCGTTGCACGAGTTGTTGGAAACCAGCGTCTGCGAGCCTGCTGGATTGGAGGCACTGCTCGACTTCGACCTCGTGTTCTCGTGCGTCGATCGCCCATGGCCACGCCATGTGTTGAACACCGTGGCCTACGCAGACCTGCTCCCGGTGATTGATGGTGGCCTGCGTCTGGAGGCCGGAAGCCAAGGAGGAATGCGGAACGCGTACTGGAGGTCTCACGTCGTTACGGCCGGACGTCCATGCCTCGCCTGCATCGGTCAGTACGACCCGTCCGATGTGCAGCTCGAGCGCGACGGGAGCCTCGACGATCCCGTCTACATCGCGGGACTCCCGTCGAACAGTCCCCTTCGCGTGAATCAGAACGTCTCCGCCCTCTCGATTGCGGCGGCATCGGCACTGCTCAATCAGTTCCTCTCGCTCGTGGTCGCGCCGAGCGGCATGGGCGATCCCGGACCGCTTCGACAGCGCTTGGCAACCCACAAGATCGACCATCTTGACGTCTCGTGCGTGGATGGCTGTCCATACGCAGCGAGCATCGGCGATGGGGACAAGCGACTCGACCCGACGGCTCCTCATGCCCGAGCGGATCGAATGCGCGCCTCGGATTCGAGACGGATCAAGCTCCTTCGATCCCTCCTGGACTCGATGGATCGCGCGATGCTCGGGGGAGCGACCGGGCTCGCTCGACTGGTGGCCCCAGTGCGTTAAGGCTCGGAGCTCGCGCCCGCGATGCCGAACCCGCGCTGCCCTTCGCTTTCACTTTGCTCGGGCGCCTCGGCCAACTTCCCCATCAGGGGAAGCTCGCTCCGCATCCCAGGGTGGCGAGACGCGGGCTCCGGAGATCCCCAATCGCTCGATCTACTTGTAGAGGCAGGCTTAGTCCATACGTTCTGATCCGCTCCCGCGGCATGAAGAGACGGGGACCGCCACGCTGGCGCGGGATCTCAAATCCTCGGAATCATGACGGAAACGGGTGCTTGACCGTCTCGACTGCCCGGGCGAGGCGGAACTCTCACTTCCAACCGACCTACTTATGGGTTCAGGTCATCTCGACGCCGTGCCGGAACGGAGACCCGGTCGATCGGGGAAACCCCTTGCTTCCACTTCGCGTGCATCGGAGAATCGCGCCATCGCGAACGTCTCCCGTCATCGCTCGGGGTTTCCTCCGCTTTCTGGGCGAGACGTCGACGGAGGTTGCTCTTGAAGGGGCTCGCCCTCGCTCTCACGTGTACAGCTCTCCTGCTCTCGGGATGCAGTGGAACGACCGTTCGTGCCATCGGGCCCGACCATCCCGAGTCGAAGAACCGGGGCTTCCGGTACTACGAATCTTCGCCGTACCTGCTCGTCTATAGCGACGGCAACGGAGGCCTCATCTCGAAGCTCATCTACCTCCCGGACCAGACGCGGCTCCGCTCGATCCGGCCCTGGGAGTTCCTGGCATCGAACACGGGCAATTTGAAGTTCTCGAACGGTGTCCTCAACGAGGCGAAGCTCGAGGGGGACGGGACGGCTCTGCCGAAGGCGGTTATCGAGGGCCTCCAGGGACTGGCCGAAGCGGCGGTCAGCAAGATCGGCTTCCGCATTGTCGAGGACGACCTGTTCGCCGTCCCCGTGCCCATCCTCTTCAAGGTCGTGTTCGATGCGGGCGGGAACGCCAGCTTGATGCAAGCCAAGAGCATCGAGTCCGAGATGCGCGTTCGACCCGGAATCGCGGAGTTCGAGTGATGCGCGCTGCTCTTACGATGCTGCTCGCGATCGGTCTCGCTGGCTGCACAATGGTGTCGGTGAAGAAGGTCGACGTGTACGGCAAGGGGAAGGGTGTGCGATACTCGCTTCCTAAGCCGTTCATCGTGGTGACGCCCAAGTCCGATGGGACCCTCGACGTCCGCGTCGAGATGCTTCCCGACCCCACGCATACGTACGCTGTTCACGCCAAGAGCTTCCTCGCCCAGCACGATCTTCAGCTCAAGATCAGCAAGGGGCTCCTGACCGAGGTCGAGTGGACGCGCGACTCGTCCGCCGTGGCGGCAGAGGCCGCAAAGGCGGCGGGTGCCGTGGCCAAGGCGCGGGAGGATGCGGAGATCGCCCTGCTCAAGGCGGAGCGCGAGAAGGCGGATGAAATCGCGGACGAGGAGAGGAAAGCGGTCGCGGCACTCGAAGCCCTGCTCTCCACTGCGCGGGTCGACGAGGCCGTAGCCGAGGCGGAGTACGAAGCGACACCGACCACACCCAAGGACAAGAAGGACGCGGCGAAGCTGAAGTGGGATGCGGCAAAGGCGCGCCGCAAGGCGCTCGAGAAGGAGCTCGGGCTCGTCTCGGTGTCTCGCGGGTTGATCGCCGGCCGCGTGCTCGCGGACGATGAGCCCGATGAACCTGACGAAGCCCCGAGCCAGAAACCCCTCCAGCCGGCCAAGTTCAAAGAGGTCCCGGGACCGCTGCTCCTCCAGATCGTGGAGACGCGCACCGGGGACGAGCACCGGCTCATGCTGCGCCCCGCGGCAGCCCAGACCGACTTCGGGGTCTACCGTGTCAAGGGAACGAAGGAGAAGAAGAAGCCGAGCGGGGCTGACGAGCCCTTCAAGCTCGACAAGACGGAGCTCGGCGTGATCACGACGCAGGAGAGCTTCGTTGAGACGAACAAGGAATTCGACACCGTGGAGGGCTTCGCTACGAATCCCCGACTGGGGCAGCCCGTGGTGGACGGAAAGCCGACGATCACGAGGGAGAGTTCTAAGAAGGTCAAGATCGCCTTCGCCACTGACAACCCGAGGCAAAGCGGGCATGCCACGGGCTCGTTCAATCTCGAGCTCACGTTCAAGAAGGGCGACGTGGTGGTCGGCACGCCGGTTGTGACGTACAAGGTGGAGTAGGCGGTCTGGTGTACCGCGCAACCTGCTACGTCGGGCGGATCGACGGATTCGACACGCTACCAGCAATGCACGTCGGTGGACGCTCGATCACGACGATCTTCAGGGATGCCTCGTCCGAGCGGGATCCGGCCGGCGACATCCACCTCACCTTCGACACGAGTCGTCATCGGTACGTGCGTGGCCTGAAGCGAGGACCCGTCACCGCGCTGCATCTCCACCACGCATTGCGGAGACTGACGATCAACCCCGCGAGCGCCCAGCGGGTCCACCGGATCGGCGTGATCTTCGCCCATAGCTACGAGTGGGATACGCGAGCCTTCGGCGTGATGTTCGACCGCGGCTTCAAGACTGAGGACGACACCAGGGCTCCGAACGGCTCCTACGCGATCCCGCGGGAGGGGTGTGCCGTCTTCCTCAAGGCGATCGCGCAGCATCGAACTCCGCCTCACCGCGCGGCCGAGACGGCGATCACCACGGTGCACGAGCTGGGCCACGTGTTCAACCTCCGGGACAACTCCGGCGACACCTTCATGGGGAAGCCGAGTCTGGGCGGCGCGACGATCCCGAGCGGCACGGGGTTCCTGCTCGCGGAGAGCCGATGGCTCAGCGAGTGTTCCCGCTCGGAGGCCGTGTGGCCCGGGGGTCTCGACTTCCGAGGAGCCAGCGCCCAGCGTAGGATTCACGGCAACCTGCAGCTTCGCATCGACCTGTCCCGTGACGAGGTCTTCGCCTTCGAACCCTTCGAGCTCGACGTGAAGCTGACGTGGCCGAAGCACGAGCGGCGCTCCACGTGGATTTCGCGCGACGTCGACCCGGGCTACTCGGGCTTCCGGATCTGGATCGAAGACCCGTCTGGCGCGGTTCGCCTCTGGGCCTCTCCCAACCACTACTGCCGTCCGAGCGATCGCATCGCCCTGGCGCCGGGTGAGAGCTTCGAGCGCGACATCAGCCTGTTCGGACAATCGGGCGGCTACACGTTCCGGCTTCCCGGCACGCACCGGATCTGGGCGGAGTACGACGTGGGGCGGCGCGGCACGATCCGCTCGAACAGCGTCCCGCTCCACGTGCGAGGCTTCCACAGGTCCGCGTCAGCCCTCGAGCTCCTCGCCGTCCCGTCCGTCGCGCGCCTCTTGTACTACCGCCGCGCATCGCTCCGGTCGCGCGCCCTCCGGCAGCTCGAGGTCTTCTCGAACGAGCACCCGAAGCACGCGGCCGCGGGCCACGCGGCCTACGCCACGGGCCGGGTGGTGCTGGCAGAGTGGGCGGCGACCGAGGAACCGGGTCGCAAGCGACGACTTGCACGACGGGCATACGAGAGCCTGCGGCGGGCTGCCGATCACCCCGGCTTGGGCCGCCACGCCAGAAAGCGGGCCAAGGACTTCATCGACAATCTCGAGCGGACCTGAGCGCCGGGCTGCAAGATGGGCTCGCCCGAAGAAGCTGTTGAGGAGCTTCTGGGTGTCGATTCGTACCTTCTTCATGGGTTCCTCCATCGTTCGGGGTTGGTCTGATGGAGGGCGACCCAGCACGCGCCCTTCTACAACGCCAGCTTCAGCCGCTCCTACCACGCTCGGGATCGGTGGGGTTTCGGTTCAGCCTCGCGGGCAGAGGTGGAGCGCCTCAGACCTTATGAGTGAGATCTTGTGACCTATTGCCGCTGAGCGGTCCCCTTCGCGACTACGCTGACAGCAGGATTGTGGGGAATCGACCCCATAAGGTCGGATATGGTCTAGCAGCCCCGATCGCCGCGCGCTTCGTCCGGCGGGACCGGAGTTCGGTGCGTGCCACGGTTGTTGGTCTGGGCGGGCGGTCCATCTTGCGGTGGTGGCAGAGCTGCTGGTGCCGACGCCGGAATCCAACGAAGTTCGCCCACAGATGGCGCGAGACGATCGGGCGAGAAATTCCGCGGGACGCGTCGCGCACGCCGACGCGTAACCGTGGCAATCCAGGGTCACCTGCCTAATCCTCTCTGCTGTGAATGATCTGGAGAGAGTTCTCTTGGATCCGCTTTTCGAGTTTCCCTATTGGCTCGGTGCGCTGCTGCTACTGCTGTTGGGGTGGGGGATCTTGGCCGCTCTCTCCCAGGTCCGCCATCGCGCCGGCACGACTGGCCGTCTGCTCCTACGACGCTCTCCAGTGGAGGGGCCAAACGCTGTTGCAGGTAGGGACTACGCGGCGGCATTGGCGGTGGCCGAGCACCGAGCCGAGGCTATCGAACGGCACTTGATTGAGTATGGCGACCAGCAGGGTCGCGTGCGCCGCGAGTATATTGAGGTGCCTCCGCATCTTGAGGGCCTAGAGCCGCTCGCTTTCGGCGACAACGATGATTTCGCGATGTCGTGGCACGCGGCTCATCTTCGGTGGCAGCTTTCCCATCCACGCTTCCTTCTGGCTGAGCGCGTGGTGGATGCATTGGTGAGTCAGCGGCGTCTGTCGCGCTCGGAGGCGATCGGACCTCTCACGGTGTCCTTGGTTCCGTCTCGGGAACGTGGACTCGAGGGTTTTGATTGGTTGGCTTTGGTCGAAACGGGGGAATCGGCCTTCAGGGAATCAATGCAATTTCCAGGGAACGACGCCTGGTTTGGACTGCGTGTTGAACGGGAACGCCCGCGCGAGGTTCGCGCGCTCGGGCATTGCACAGCAGGAAGCGGTGGGCTGGATGGCGTGGTCGGCGGTGTCTTGTGCGGTGGGAACAGTGGCGCGCTCGGGATGACCTGCTTGCACGTCCTAAGCAACGGGTGCGGATCTCAGCGTGTTCCCAAGCCGGACTCGCGATCAGGAGCCTGGCCGTACGATGCGGCGTTGATTCACTTAGGAGCCGAGTGCTTCACGACCGAGCACGCGCTACGCCACGGCGTGCGTGTAGCGACAGAGAGCGAACACCGGGAGGCGGTGACTCGCAGGCTGCGAGTAGTTAAGTCTCCTCGATTGGACGGTCGTGAGGGTTACATCGAGAACAGCTATGTACCCGTGGCGACGTGCAAAGACGGACGAGAGGTGCGCGGGCCAATGGCTTTGATTTTTCCGCATTACGTCCAAAGGTTCGGAATCTGGTTCCCGTTGGGGCGCGCGCCGTTCTCTCGTCCTGGCCAGTCAGGCGCATGGGTGACGGACTGCGATGGAGAAGTCTGGTTTGGCATGGTGGCACTGGGGGCCGAGCCACCGCGAGAGCATAGCTATGCGCTCCGAAGCGACTTCCTTGCTGACACGTTTCGGATAGCGCTTTCCTGGAAGACCCTGACGGCTGAAAGGATGGAGTAGATGCCGGAGCAGTTCGTCACGACCACCTCGGTGTTAACGTTCGGCGGAGCGTCAACGGCAGTTTGGATTATCTCCGCCACCGTTCAACGCTTGGTAGCGAGAACTGCGATTTGGATTCCGTTTCTGGTGTCGCTCTGCGTGGGATTCCTTGTCGCCTACTACGGTGGCAAGCTGACCGGAGGCCTCGAGTACTTCATAGCGTTCGTGAATTGCTGCCTTCTGTTCTGCACCGCGACGGGAATCAACGAGACAGCCTCAGCACGGGAAGGTGGCGGCCTTCGTCCACATGGGGCGGAGCGAGGGTGGATTCAGTCATGGTTCCAGTAGCGGGCCGAGCGCGGCGCTCGACCAGGCGACCGCTCGAATGCGCCTCCACCGGCTCGGGCGCGGGCAGCACCTCGACCGGGCGCAGCACCGGCACCGAGGCAGGTCGACGGGCTCCCGACTGCCACCGCTGGATCTTGCGCACGTCGCCGCGGATCTCACGGGCGATCACCGCCCAGGGCGCTCCCTGCTCGCGGCGGCGTGTCGCGGAACGGCACAACCCTTGGTGGAGAATGCGGACTCGTTGGACGCTTCGACTTCCGATCCGTGCCGATTCCTGCGAGTTCGTGCGAGTTCCTGCCGGTCGGGTGTGACCAACAACTTGCTGAAATTACCCGGGATTCCGCGCGGTTACGGTCGATTCCAGAGGGGGCCTGTCACGCCAGAAGTTGCGGGTTCGACTCCCGTCCGCCCCGCCATGAGCAATTGAAATCACTGATGATTTCGGCATTCCGCGATGCCCGCGCGCCTCGCCGCAAGTGCCCGATCTCCCACGCCTTCTCGGACCCGTGAGCACAGCGTGTGACAGCTATGCTGTCGCCGTGCTACCCAGGGTCTCATGGCCGATGATGCGCGCATGACCGTGCGCCTCGATCCCGCGACGCGCTGCAAGGTCGAACGCCTTGCGGCGCGAGAAGGGATCTCCCTCAACGAGGCGCTGAACCGGCTTCTCCAGCGCGCGCCGGATGAGGAGCAGCTGCCCGCGCGCCGCCGCCGCTACCGGCTCAAGCCGCGCAAGGTTGGATTCGGGTTCGACATCGCACGCGCGAAACACCTGGCCGCGGAGATGTCCAACGAAGAGGTGCTCCGCAAGCGGAAGGCGCGCCGTTGAAGATCGCCGACGTGCAGATCCTCTTCTATGCGATCGATCCGACCTCCGACCTGCACGAGCCCGCCGCCCGCTGGCTGGAGGACGCGATCAACGCGCGCGAGCCGCTAGGCCTCGCCTGGCCGACGATCACTCAGTTCCTCCGGCTCGGAACGAACCCGGCTTTCCCCGGTCACATGAGGGATGAAGAGGCGATGGGATGGGTGGAAGAGTGGATCGAGGCGGGTGTCGAAGTGGTCGGTGACGCCGACGTACGTTGGGAGCTCTTCGCGGAGCTCGCTCGAGCGTCGCGCCGTTCCCTCCGCAACGCGATCGACGATGCCTACCTCGCCGCGCTGGCGATCTCGCGAGGCACCACGTTGGCTTCCTTCGACCTGGATTTCGAGGCCTTCGAGCGGCATGGGCTGCGATGGGAAGATCCTCGGAGCCAATAGCCCGGTGTGATCATCGTGAGCGACCTGCTCCCGATGAAGAGCCGCGGGAGATCTGCTTCTGGCTGCAGAGCGACCGGGGGGTCCGGGAGCTCGGCGAGACGGTCGCCGCCGCCCTGGGCACGACGCGCTTCGAGTGCGACGCCGAGAACGTCTGGGAGTGGGGGAGCGCCCGGTCGGAGGACGGCTTGTACCGATGCCACCCGCCGCTGGGCGCTCTCAGGGCGCGTCAGTCTCCGCGAACGGATCGCGTTCGCATCGGCGATGTGCTCCTCCGGCGCGGCGACTCGATGCTCTACGCGTACGACTTCGGGGACGATTGGCGGCACACGATCGAGTTCGAGGAAGTCGTTCCCACCGCGCCTGTGGAGGCGCTTCCGCGATGCACCGATGGTCGCGGTGAGGCGGCGCCGGAGGACTCCGGGCCGGCCGGGCGCGCCCGGAGGGCCGCGCGTCGGATCGACGTGGCAGAGGTAAACGCTGCCCTCGACTGGCTGGGCGGCCGCAAGCGCTGACCCGCGACCCGCGAGCGGGACGCTCGAGTCCACCGGCTCGTGTGCCGCCGGGGCCCGGTCGTCCGGCGAAGAGTCGGTCCAGGCTGCGGAGGAGCCACGGGAGATCACATACGACGGAGGCGTCCGGCTCTGCGACCCGGCTCGATCTCGAGATCGAGAAGCGCCTGTGAACGAGGCCCCACCACACACGCGTCGACGCTCGTTCACGTTCGTGGACGGCCGATCGTCGACTGCGGCTGAGTGGCGCCTTCGAGCCCGCAACTGCCTGCCTGGTTCCAGCGAACGGCCGGCACGGTGCTTGCTCGGCATGGGAAGCGTGCCCGTGCGCCTCGACTTCGACCGCGGAACGATCACGCTGTCCGGCTGCAGCGAGTCGCAGGCTGCGAGCATCCCCGGGGTGCTGTGGGACCCTCGCGCGGAGGTCTTCCGGGCACCCTACGCGCCAAGCCACACCCTACGTGTTAGTTCGCGGGAGAGAATGCCGCCAAAATACCT
>JANQFA010000258.1 GCA_028278065.1 Myxococcota bacterium | reverse complement strand
AGGTGGCCGAAGGCCTCCTGGATCTTCGGCGCGAGCTCCCCGGAAGGCAGCGACTTGGCCTTCTCCGTGCACTCGTGGAGGTCCGCCAGCATGGCGTCGGTCCAGTGGACGCTGGCCGGATTGATCGACAGGTGGATATTCTCCGGCGAGCTCCCGTAGGCGAGCTGCGGCTGTACGTACCAGCGCCGCTCCTTCATCTCGTCGGCGATGTGGAAGACGCTCACCGTGTCCGACGCAAAGGAGAGGAGGTTCATGTCGGGGCGACCCAGCATGCGCAGGTCGGGATTGGCGTCGATCGCAGCCACGATCTCGGCGGTGGCGTCGCGCACCTTCCGCGTGAACTCGAGGTAGCCGTCGTCCCCGAGGAAGTTGAGGGCGGCCCAGGCGCCGGCGATGGGCCCGGCCGACTTGGTGCTCTGGACCGTCGGATTGATGACCGTGTAGCCCATCCAGTTGGAGCACGCGTACATCTGGTAGCGGCGCAGCGCCTTGTCGCGGTAGAGGATCACCGAGGCGCCCTTCGCCGCGAAGGCGTACTTGTGCAGGTCCATCGAGATGGACGTCACCCCGGGCACGCGAAAGTCGTAGTCGGGCACCGGGGAGCCCAGGCGCGCGAAGTACTGGAGCAGGAACGCCCCCATGCAGCCATCGACGTGCAGCAGGAGATCCCGCTCCAGCGCCAGCTCGCCCATCTCGCGGATCGGGTCCACCACCCCGTGCGCGTACGAGATCGCCGAGCCCACCAGGAGCACGGTGTTCGGGGTGATGGCGTCGCGCATCGCGTCCACGTCGGCGCGGTAGGTCTCCGGATCCACGCGCGTCACCACGGGCTTCAGGCCCAGATAGTGCGCCGCCTTGTGGAAGGAGGCGTGCGCGGTCTCCGGCAGCACGATCTCCGGAACGTCGATCTGCGGCCGCTTCGCGCGGGCCCAGTCCCGGGCCGCCTTCACCGCGCAGATCAGGCTCTCGGTCCCACCGCTCGTGAAGCTGCCGACCACGTTCTCGTCGCCGTTCAGGTGGGCGGCCGACATCGCCACCACCTCGTTCTCCATGCGCAGCGCGCTGGGGAAGGCGGTGGGATCCAGCCCGTTCTCGCCCAGGTAGCTCGAGAACGCGTCCTTGATCACGGACTCCGCCTCGGGACCGGGGTCGTAGATGTAGGCCCAAGTCCGCCCCTCCCGCCAGGGCGTGTCGTCCTGGCGATAGGTCTCCAGCCGCTCGAAAACCGCATCGCGGGAGAGGCCATGCTCCGGGATCTTCATCGCGTCCTCCTCCGGGGCGCGATGCTGGCACAGGGTCTCCCACCGCCTCAAGCACCTTCTCCTCGGTGGAGCTTCGCCCTGCACTAGAATGCGCCCCCGGGAGGTCCGTCGTGTCCAGGAGCCCCACCAGCCGCGCCGCCGCCGCCGCCCTGCTCGCGTCCCTCGCCTGCTGCCTGCTCGGCTGCGGGGCGGGGCGACCGGAGCCCGCGCCCGGCCTGCCCAACCTGGTCCTGGTCACGGCGGACGATCTGGGCTGGCTCGACGTGGCGAGCTACGGGAATCCCGACCTGGAGACGCCGCACATCGACCGCCTCGCCCGCGAGGGGCTCCGTTTCACGCGCGCCTTCGTGACCGCCTCGAGCTGCTCGTCGTCCCGTGCCACCCTCGTCACCGGGCAGTATCCGCACACGAACGGCGTGACCGGGCTCACCCACCGACACCTGGGCGCCAACCTCTCCCCGCTGCGGGAGACCCTCGCCGATCACCTGCGGGCGACGGGCTACCGGACCGCGCTGATCGGGAAGTGGCACGTCGCCAGTCTGGTCCCCACCAGCCTGTACGGATACGACGAGCGTCTGAGCAGCTGGATCGACCCCTGGATCCGCGACATCCGCCCCGCTCTCGACTTCATCGAACGCAATCGCGAGCGGCCCTTCTACCTCGAGGTCAACACCATGCAGACCCATCGCCAGGACGATGGGCGCTTCTCGTTCGATCCCGCCTTCCCCGTCGACCCGGCAGGGATCCGGATCCCGGCCTACCTGGCCCTGCCCGACTGGCCGGAGATCCGCGCCGAGCTGGCCCGGTTCTACAGCCAGACGATGGCGATGGACGCGATGATCGGCGAGCTGCTGGCGGCCCTGGACCGGCTGGATCTCGCGGAGAACACGATCGTCGTCTTCGTGAGCGACAACGGACCGCCCTTTCCCGGCAGCAAGATGACCCTCTACGATCGCGGCATCGCGGTCCCGCTCATCGTGCGCTGGCCCGCCCGGCTTCCGGCGGGCGAGGTGCGCCACGCCATGGTCAGCACCCTGGACCTGCTGCCGACCCTCCTCGAGGCGATCGGCCTCGCCATCCCCGCCCGGGTGGAGGGACGCTCCTTCCTCGCTCTGCTCGCCCGCGGTGCGGCCGACCGGCACCGCGACGCAATCTTCGCGGAGATGACGCACCATGTGGAGTCGATCCCCACCCGCGCAGTGCGAACCGAGCGCTTCAAGTACATCCGCAACTACTCGGACGCCTCGATCGACCTCGACCAGCTGAGCGACCAGGAGTGGGCGCACCGCCTCTGCGAGCGCCCCGAGCAGCCCTGGAAGCGGCCGCGCCCGCACGAGGAGCTCTACGACCTGACCGCCGATCCCCACGAGCAGCACGATCTCGTCGACGATCCCGCCCACCGCGCCACCCTCGATGCACTGCGGTCACGGCTCGACGCCCACATGGCCGAGACGCACGATCCGCTGCTCGGCGCACCCTTCGTGCGCGAACACCCCGGGAGTCAGTCGTAGCGGCATGCTCCGAGAGAGCCGCCGGGAGCCACCGGCGGGTCTCGAGGCCCGGTGTCAGCCGTCGCGATTCCGTCTCGAACGCCCCGACAGGGCCGCGCGGAGCCGCCAGGCGAGCTTGAGCGCCTCGCGCCGGCCGCGGCGCGCGCGCTGCACCAGGGTGTCCGCGGCTGTCTCGGCCCGCGCGCGGAGGCCATCGCGCCGCTGCTTCCGGCGCCAGCGGCGGAGTCCGTCGGGCGTGACCCAGTCGACCATCAGGTGGATCCGCGCCTCGGAGCCTCCGTTGTGGACGTCGTGCTTGCGGAAGTTGTTGATCTCCCAGATCTCGCCCGGCGGAAGGTGACGGCGCTCGCCCGCCACGGTGATGGTCGCCTGCTCCGACGTCACCAGCGCCGTGTGGACGCGGTGCGTGAAGGCCAGCCGCTCGGCGACCGCGGTGTGCAGGGGGATCGAGCCGCCGGCGTCGATCCGCGTCAGCGCCATCCGATGCAGATACCCGCGATTCCCGAACGCGCGCTTCACCTCCGCCAGCAGCGGGGCCACCTCCGCCTCGAAGCCAGCCCAGAGCGGCCCCGGCTCCGGGGTGCGCTCGTGGAACCGGTGGTAGTCCGGGACCAGGAAGATCGTGCGCGTGTGCTCCTTGAACACGCCCCCGCGCAGCTGATTGCCGGGCTCCTGCCAGACCGAGTCCGGCAGCTCCACCACCCTCTTGCGGAGAGGCTCGGGATCGAACGTCCCCAGGAGGCGGAAGCTCCCGTCGAAGTCCATGACTCAGGCTAGCTCGGGAAGGGTGAAGACCTCCACCGGCTCGGCGACTCCGCGCAGAGCGTGCTTGCCGAGCGAGGGAAGGGGGTCCCCCACGCGCTCCGCGAAGGCGGCGGACGCCACGACGGACTTGTCCACCACCTTGCACAGACCTTCCAGGCGCGACACCCGGTTCACGACGGGGCCCGTGGCCGTGAAGTCGAGACGGCCGGGAACCCCGATGTTCCCGTAGTCCACCTCGCCCACGTCCAGAGCCAGGGCCATCCCCAGCCGCCCGTTGGCGGCTTCGGGGCTCGCGTTGAAGCGGTCGATGCGGCTGCACGCCGTACGCACGGCGGAGAGGGCCTGCCGCGGAGCCTCGGGTTCGTCGTCCAGCGGGAAGATCGCCAGCACCGCATCCCCGATGAACTTCAGCACCTCGCCGCCGGCCTCGATGGCCGAGCCGGCCGTCGCCTCGAAGAACGCGTTGAGGAGATCGAGGTAGACGTCGCGTTCGAGCTTTTCCTGAAGCTGGGTCGAGCCGCGCAGGTCCGCCATCCAGACCACGGCACGGATGCGCTCCCCGTCGCCGCGGCGGATGCGGCCGTCGAGCACCCGGGCCCCGGTGTGAGTCCCCAGGTACGTGTCGAGCAGGGTGCGGGCGGTCCTGCGCAGGGAGTGCACCTCGACCAGCCGGCTGAGCAGCGGCAGCGCCTCGTGGAGATGGCCCAGGTCCTCGGTGCGGAAGCCGCCCGGCGCGTCGGTGGCGAGGGTCAGCGCATGGATCTGACCGTCGGAGAAGCGCAGCGGCAGGGCCGCGTAGTCGGTGCCGCCCTCGTCGCGCAGATCCTGGAGAACGGGGAAGTCGATCCGGGCGTGCGCACCCTCGAGACGCCGGCGCACGCCGCCGCGCCCCGCGAAGATCGGTACGAACGGGCTGGAGAGGAAGCGCTCCTCCGACCCCTCCTCGTGGCCGAGGGCGATCTGCCGCACGTGATCGTCCTCGCGTGTCCACGCGTTGACCGTGCCCATGACCTGTGGATGGAGGGCGCGCAGCATCAGGTTCATGCGCATCAGCTCGACGCCCTCCGCGAGCAGGCGATGGGCCAGGCTGTAGACGAGCTGCCCGACGCCGTCGGCGGTCCACGCCTCGCGCATCAGCCAGTCGACCAGGGGGTTGCCGTGCTCGTGCCGCTCCCCCACCGGCTCGAGCAGGGACTCCTCGCTCTCCTCGTACCACGAGTCCATGCGGTCCCGGTAGAAGGCCACATGGCCGCGGATCGGCTCCGCCTCGGGGAGCGGCTTCTCGTAGGCCCAGACCGCATCCTCGGCGACCCGCTCCCCCACCCGGACCGTCCAGTAGGAGGCGTTGCCCTTGAACGGGCAGTGGGTGCGATGGTCGGACGACTCCAGAAGGTCCATGCGCACGTCGGCCTTCGGCAGGTAGTGGACCGGCGGAAGGCGGGTCTCGCGCAGGATGAGGCCGCGCTCGCTGTCCGCGATCGTGACGCCGCCGAAGCGCACCTGGACCCGATGTCCGGCGGGCTCGATCGAAATCCGATAGCGGGGATCGTCCACGGCAGCTCCTTCGATGCCGACCCGGCGCGCCGGTTTCCCCCCGATCGGACTCCCGGATGGCCCCGGATAGCCTACCCTCGGTCCCCGAAAGGAGCCCCTCTTGGCCAACTTCAGCGAGGTCCCCTGGATCGCCGAGCACATCGCGCTCTACCGCAGCGACCCCGAGAAGGCGCACATGTGGGACTCGTCCCCGCTCGGCGGGCCCGGCCCCGTCCCCACCCTGCTGCTCACCACGAAGGGCCGGAAGTCGGGCGAGCCGCGCTCGCTTCCCCTCATCTACGCCGAGGCGGGCGACGCCTACGTGGTCATCGGCTCGAAGGGCGGCACGCCGAGCCACCCCCTCTGGTACCTCAACCTCGAGGCCGATCCCGAGTGCGAGATGATGGTGGGCGCGAAGCACGTTCGCGCCCGGGCACGGGTGGCCGAGGGCGAGGAGCGCGAGCGGCTCTGGAAGCAGATGGCCGCGATCTACCCGCCCTACGACAAGTACCAGGAGAACGCCGGCGAGCGCACCATTCCGGTGGTCGTGCTCGATCCCCGGGACTGAGCTCGGCTCTCAGCCCGCGCTGGGGGCCGTAGCGGGAGAACGCCGGCCCCCGGACGCGGTCTCCTCCGCGCGCTCCTCGGCGGCCCGGAAGGGTCGCCACTCGCCTTCCGGAAGGGCGAGTCGATCCGCCACCACGCGGAAGACCTCGGGATGGACGCCCATTCCGGTGTGGCTGCAGTGGACCTCGATGTTCTCCTGCTCGGAGTTCTCGTCCAGGAGACAGCCCTGCCAGTGCACGATCCCGTCGGTCCTGCTGTAGATCGACGTGGTGGGCACGGACAGCGGGCGGCGCAGGGCGGCCCGCAGCTCGTGGGCCTGGTGCAGGGGCCTTCCGTCCGGTCGCAAGGGGATGAGACGCGCCGCATGGGTCGCAGAGACATCGGCGAAGGGGCTGCCCATGGTGATCACCATGCGCACCCGCTCGGGCTGCGCGCGGGCGAGCTCACGCGCGTAGATGCCTCCCAGGCTCCAGCCCACCAGACTCACCTTGCGCTCGTGACGCTCGTAGAGATGAGCGAGGCGCGCCTGGATCGTCTCGTTCACGCGAGCGCTCGGGCCGAGGTTCACGCCCAGGTGTGAGCCGCGTGCGTCGTAGCAGAGGTCGCGCAGGAAGCGGCGCAGCGGGGCCGTGGAGAACTCCGGCGCAAGGAAGCCCGGCAGGACCAGAACCGGATGGCCGTCTCCGCGCGGCACGTCCCGCAGGACGCGGCGCCGCGCCCGGAAGTTCGCGAAGTCGCCCAGGGCGCGGAGCTGCTCCTGGGCGAAGAGCGCCAGCGGCGGGGCTCCCACGGAGTCCCAGTGCGGGTCGTTCGTCATGCTCGCCAAGTTACAAGTTGGATCGCGAGGCGCCCAACGCGACGGTGTCCGCTGAACGACACCTGCGCAGCCGACCTCCCCTTCCGCGCAGGCGAGGGGCAGCCGTGCGGCAGGACCTCAGTCCCGGTCGGAGCTGGGCGTGCTGCGCGGGCCGCGGCGCTTGAGACGGGTGGCGCGCCGGTGCTGCTTGAGCGCGCGCTCCTCGAGCACCTGCTGGCTGGAGAAGGGATCCTCATCGGGTGCCGGCTGGACCCGACCGTAGCTTCCGTCTTCGGTCATCTCCCACGCCCCGCGCGTGTCCGCGAGCTGTGAGTTGAGGACGAAGCGCAGCTCCTTGCGCAGATCGGGAGCCTCCACGGGCACGAGGATCTCGACGCGACTCTCGAGATTGCGCTTCATGCAGTCGGCCGAGCCGATGTAGTACTCCTCCTCGCCCCCGTTCCGGAAGTAGTAGATCCGGGAGTGCTCCAGGAAGCGCCCCACGATACCGACGACGCGGACGTTTTCGGAGACGCCAGGCACGCCGGGCCGCAGCCGACAGCTGTCGCGCACGACCAGCTCGATGCGGACACCCGCCTGGGAGGCCCGGTAGAGGGCCCGGGTGATCTCGACGTCCTCCAGGGCGTTGGTCTTGATCTGGATGTGCCCTTCGCGCCCGGCTTCCTGGTGCTCGATCTCCCGCGCGATGCGCTGGAGCAGCGCCGGCTTGCAGTGCTTGGGCGCGGGCAGGATCTTCGCGTAGCTGCGCTTGGGCTTGTACCCGGTGCTCAGGTAGTTGAAGAGCTCGGTGAGATCCTGGCCGATCAGCGGGTCGTTGGTGAAGAGCCCGAGATCCGTGTAGAGGCGCGCGGTCTCTGCATTGTAGTTCCCGGTGCCGATGTGCGCGTAGCGCCGCAGACCGGCGTAGTCGCGGCGCACGACCAGGATGACCTTGCAGTGCGTCTTGAGTCCCACCACTCCGTAGGTGACGTGGATCCCGGCTTCTTCGAGGCGCCCCGCCCAGCGGATGTTCGCCTCCTCCTCGAAGCGCGCCTTCAGCTCCACCACCACGGCCACCTGCTTGCCGTTGCGAGCCGCCTCGATCAGGTAGTCGATCGCCTTGGACCCCGCGTCGGTGCGGTAGAGCGTCATCTTGATGGCGCGCACCTTGGGATCCCGACTGGCGTCCTCGAGGAAGCGCTCTACCGACGTCGCATAGGACTGGTAGGGGTGGTGGACCAGGAGCGACCCGGCGTCTCGGATCACGTGGAAGGTGGAGCGATCGGAACGCACGAACGCCGGATGATCCACGGGCGCGAAGGACGGGTCGTGGAGCTCCGGACACGCCAACCCGGCCACCTCCATCAGGTCCCGCTTCGCGAGCAGCCCGTCCGCTTCGAACACGTCATCGTGCTCGTCGAGACCCAGCTCGGCAGCGAGCATCCCGCGCTGATGGCCGGGCATGTCCCGCGCGACCTCCAGCCTGACGACGGGCGCGAAGCGCCGGTCGCGCATCTCGGTCTCGATGAGCGCCAGGAGGTCGTCCGCCTCCTCTTCGCTCCGCTCCATGTTGGCGTTGCGCGTCACCCGGAAGAGGGTGCAGTGCTCGATGAGTGCCCCGGGGAAGAGCAGATCCAGGTTCCCCATCATGATGCTCTCGAGCGGAACGAACACGTCCTCGCCCTCGAGCTGCACGAAGCGCGGGATCCCGCCTCCCACGGGAACCTTCACCCGGGCGAGCGCGGGCTCGCTTTCGGGAGCGTCGCGGTAGGTGACGAGGAGGTTCAGCGAGAGGTTCGAGACGAACGGGAAGGGGTGGGCCGGATCCGAGGTCTGTGGGGTGACCAGCGGGAACACGTTGTCGTAGTAGTGGTCCCGCAGGGTCTTCTGCCGGTCCGAGTCGAGCTCGCCGTAGCGGGCGATGCGGATCCCGTGGCCGCGCAGCTCGCGATCGAGGAGCCAGTGCAGCCCCGTCTGCGCCTCCTCGAGCTCGCGGATCACCTGGTAGCACTCGCGGATCTGCTCGGAGGGGGTACGACCGTCGGCGGTCAGCTCCTTCACCCCGGCGCCGACCTGCTGCTTCAGGCCGCCGATGCGCTTCATGATGAACTCGTCGAGATTCGATCCGACGATCGCCAGGAACTTGACGCGCTCGAGCAGAGGCACGCGCCCGTCGGCGGCTTCCTGGAGGACGCGTGCCGTGAATGCGAGCCAGGTCAGCTCGCGGTTGAGGAGAAGCTCCGGCCGCTCCAGATCGGACCCCTCGAGCGAGGCGGGCGGATGCGCCGCCGCCGTCTCCGACGGGTCTTCGCGTACGACCTCCGCCGCCGATGCGGCGTCGTCGCTTCGGTGCAGTTCGGGGGATGCCATCGAATCTGTCTGTTTGAGCGCCCTTCCGGGCAGACCCTGTTCCATCCTAACAGAAGCGCGCTGGCCGATGGGTGAAGCGCGGTCTACCCGTGGGGGCCGGCCAGCACAGGACAAACGCCGTTTGTGTCCGGGGTCCGACACATGCGAGCCGTGTCGTTTCAGCGACACTGACTCGCGTGCCGTCCCGAACTGTCCGACAATGCAGCGAAGTCGAGCGGGCCGAGCGCGGCGGGCCGGCCGGCGACGGAGGGCCTCTTGCCCGTCTGCTCCGGTTGCGGATTCGAGAGCCCCGACGACGCGCGCTTCTGCGGCGGCTGCGGAGAGCGGCTCACGGTCGCGCTCGCGTGTCCCGCCTGCGCTGCGACCCATCCGTCCGGGCACCGCTTCTGCTCGGACTGCGGTGCGGCCCTCGAGCCCTCGAGTCCCCCTCGCGACCCGCGCGACTACACCCCGCGGCATCTCGCCGAGCGCATCCTGACCTCGCGGGCGGCGCTGGAGGGGGAGCGCAAGCACGTGACCGTCCTCTTCGCGGACATCCGCGGCTCGACGGGTCTGACGAGCGCGCTGGACCCCGAAGAGTGGCATCGGATCCTGGAGCGCTTCTTCGAGATCCTGACGTCCGGCGTTCACCGCTTCGAAGGGACGGTCAACCAGTACACGGGCGACGGCATCATGGCGCTCTTCGGCGCACCCATCGCCCACGAGGATCACGCCCAGCGGGCCTGCTGGGCGGCCCTGCAGCTGCGCACGGCGCTGCGCGCCTTCACCGACGAGCTGCGACGGCGCGAGATCAACCTCTCGGTACGCATCGGCCTCAACTCCGGCGAGGTGGTCGTCGGCCGGATCGGCGACGACCTGCGCATGGACTACACGGCGCAGGGTCACACCGTGTCGCTCGCCCAGCGGGCGGAGAGCCTGGCGGAGGCCGGGGGCGTGCTCCTCACGGCCGACACCGCCGCACTCGTGAAGGGCTACTTCCAGCTGCGCTCGCTCGGCGAGACCCGGCTGCGCGGGATCGAGACGCCGATGGAGCTCTTCGAGCTGGAGGGCGTGGGCCCTCTGCGCACGCGGCTCGACGCCTCGCGCGCGGCCGGCTTCACCCGCTTCGTGGGCCGCGAAGCCGAGCTGGCGCAGCTCGAGTCGTCGCTCGATCGGGCGCTCGAGGGTGACGACGGCGTGGTCGGCGTCGTCGGCGAGGCGGGGGTGGGCAAGAGCCGGCTCTGCGACACCTTCGCCGAGCACGTGCGCGCACGCGGGATTCCCGTCTACGAGACGCGTTGCCCTTCCCACGCGAGCGGGCTCTCCGGCTACGCGTCCCGCGAGCTCGTCCGCTCCTTCTGCGGCGTGGCGGAGAGCGACTCCCCCGCCGAGGCCCGCCGCAAGATCGCGGGCACGCTCGTCCTGATCGACGAGAGCCTGCACGGGGCCCTCCCCGTGGTATTCGGGTTCGCGGGGGTCGCGGAGCCGGGCCAGGAGGAGCCGGACCTGGACGGCGCGGCGCGCCGGCGCCGGCTGATGGCGCTGCTGCGAGCGATCACGGAGCGGCGCAGCGAGCAGGAGGCCGCGGTGATGCTCGTCGACGACCTGCACTGGGTCGACCCCGAGAGCGACGAGTTCCTGGCCGACATGATCGCCGCGACCCGCGGCACCAGGACCCTGGTGCTGATGAACTTCCGTCCCGAGTACGAGGCGGGGTGGATGACGGGCAGCCGCTACCAGCAGATCGCGCTGCGGCCCTTCGGTCGCGCCGAGAGCGAGGCCCTGCTCGACGCCCTGCTGGGTCGGGACCCGTCGCTCTCGACCCTCCGCGAAGAGCTCCTCGGCCGCGCGGGCGGCAATCCCTTCTTCGCCGAAGAGCTGGCCACATCCCTGTTCGAGACCGGTGTCGTCGAGGGCGAGCGCGGCGCCTGCCGGCTGGTCGGCGAGGCCCGGAGCCTCGACATCCCGGAGACGGTGCACGGCGTGCTCGCGGCCCGCATCGACCGGCTCCAAGAACGCGAGAAGCGCCTCCTCCAGACGGCCTCGGTGATCGGCCGCGACTTCGCCCTCGACGTGCTCGAGGCGGCAGCGGAGCTCCCGGAGGCCGAGATCGCCGAGGCCCTCGACCACCTGCTCCGCGCGGAGTTCGTCCACGAGCTGCAGCTCTTCCCCCAGGCGGAGTACCGCTTCAAGCACGCGCTCACCCAGGAGGTCGCCTACGCGGCCCAGCTCTCGGATGCTCGCCGGACCACCCATGCACGCGTGGCCGCCGCGCTGGCGGCGGCGGCGCCTCCGGCGGCCGATGCGCGCACGGGCGAGATCGCGCAGCACCTGGAGCAGGCGGGCGATGCGGACGCGGCCGCGGACTGGTACACCCGCGCGGCCGAAGGCAGCCCCCGGCTGTCCCTGGCCGCCGGACGCTACTGGGAGAAGGTCCTCGCGAGCACGGGGGAGAGCGTCACCGCGGACACCAGACGCCTCCGCCTGCGCGCCCTGACCGGGAGCATCCTGAGCGGCTGGGCCGACGAAGAGACGCCCTTCGAGGACCACGAGCGGCTCTACCAGGAGGGCGTGGCGATCGCCCGCGAGCTGGGCGACCGCAATGCCGAGATCTTCCTGGAGAGCGCGTTCGCGCTCCTCGCCCTGCGCTGGACCGAGGACGTGCAGATCGAGCACGTCGAGAGGGCTCTCGCCCTCGTGGACGAGGACACGCCGCGCGAACTCCACATCTCCATCCTGCAGCGTCTGTCGTGGACCCACGCCTGGTTCGGAGACGCGGCCCGCGCGGAGGAGCAGAGCCGGGCGGGGCTGGAGCTGGGCAACGGCGACGCGGCCGCCGACGCTCGTCTCTTCGGCTTCAACGGGATCATCGCCCTGCAGACCACCCTCGCCAACGCCCAGTTCCTGCGCGGCCGCCTCGCGGAGGCGCGGACGACGCTCGCACACGCCTTTGCCATGGCCCGGGACCACGGAGACCCGATGGCCCGGTATCTCTGCCACTGGACGCGCGCCTGCCTGCACCACATCGAGGGCGAGACCGAGGACGCGCTCGACCAGGTCGAGGCAGGCCGCCGGGTCATCGGCGAGATGGACTCCCCGAACTGGGAGATGGTGATCTGGATCAGGGAGCTCAACTTCCTCGCCGACGACCGGCGCTGGGCGGATCTGCACCGGGCATTCGAAGTCCACCGCTCCGTGGATCCCTTCGGAGCCGCGGCCCTGCGCGGATACTCCCAGATCTTCCTGCTCGGGGCGGCGGCCGCCATCCGTCTCGGAGTCGGAGACGAACGCCGCGACCAAGCCGAGCGACTACTGGAGCATATATCGGCGATGAACGTGACCAACCCCATCACGATCGTGGCCCACGCGCGCCTCCTCTGGGCCCTGCGCGGACTCGACGGCGCGGATGGAGTCGCTCGGCTGCTCGAGGAGGCCGATGCCGAGCTCATCCGGCGCGACTGGATCGTCCACCGCATGTTCGTCTTCTTCGACCGCGCCGAGATCGAGCACACGCGGGGCGACAGCGTCGCCCGCGATGCCTACCTCGAGAGAGCCATCGCGATCGCGCGCGAGATCGAGGCCCCCCGCCGCGCCGCCTACTACGAAGAGCGCCTCGCGGAGTGGCGCGCAGGCTCCTGACGCCGGGCTACGGACGAGCGGCGGAGTCTCGCGAAGGCCTTGCCGCGCAGGCCTGCCTGCAGGAAGGTCCCCGCATGCGCTTCGCCGTCGTCCTCCTCGCCTGCTTCCTCGCCGCGCCCCTGGCCTCCGCAGAGCCGACCGCGGAGGAGACGCGCGGGCTCTCGGCCTTCGCGTGGGACTGCGAGGATCTGCGGGTGGTCTCGAAGAACGAGGGCCACGAGAAGCTCTGGCTCTTCCTTCCGGATCGCACGCTCGAGCTCCCGCTGGTGCAGTCCGGCTCGGGCGCGAAGTACACGGACGACGACGTCGTCTTCTGGCTCAAGGGCGAGGAGCAGGCCCTCTTCATCGACGGCGAACGCATGCGCCGCTGCGGTGTCGACCGGCGCGCCTCGGTTTGGGAGGACGCGAAGCTGCGAGGCCTGGACTTCCGCGCCGTGGGCAACGAGCCGGGCTGGCTCCTCGAGCTGGGTCCCGAGAAGCTCGTCTTCGTGTACGACTACGGCACCCGACGGGTGGAGGCTCCCCGACCCGACGCGCAGAACGACAGCGAGGCACGGCGCTCGGTCTTCTCGACGAAGGTGGAGAAGCTCCCTTTCGAGCTGGTGCTCGAGGGGAGGCCCTGCGAGGACGTCATGAGCGGGGAGTCCTTCCCCGTCCGCGTCGAGATCGACTGGGGCGACCGCCACTACGTCGGCTGCGGCCGCGGCCTCCACTAGGAGGGGGTGCGTCGCCCTGTTCCACCCGCCGGAGCGGGCTGTGCGTCGCCCTGTTCCACCCGCCGGAGCGGGCTGTGACCCGCCCTATTCCACCCGCCGGAGCGTGTTCTCGTCCGTGTGGTGGAAGAGCTCGTCCTGGCCCTTGATTCGGAGGACGGTGTCCTCCCAGTAGTGGATCGTGTCGCGGTCACGAACCTCGAACCGGAGCTCGTAGGACACGGTCTTGAACTCGCGGTCCAGGAACGGATTGGAGCAGATCCCCAGCGTCTCCGAGCCCACCTCCGCCCGCAGCGTGAAGGAGTCCGCATCGGGCTCCGCGGCTCCACCGGCGATCACCGTCACGCCGCGGGGCACCATGAAGCAGCGATAGACCTCCTTCGCCGCCGCGTCCCAGAGCCAGTAGCCCAGCTCCTCGTGGAAGGGGTCGCTCTCGCCGCTGCGCCAGGCCGTGGTCGTGTAGCGAAGCCCGTACAGCTTCTGGTCGTGGTTGGCGACTTCGCCCGTCGGCTCGAAGGTGATGCGCTCCCGGTACGGGTTGTGCTCGGTCTGCGCGGGATCGTCGTCGGGCGCCGCATCGGCTCCCTTGTCACCCTCCCAGATCCCCACCAGCGGGGCCAGCGGCCCCAGCTCGCCTCCGTTTCCACTCATTCCGATTCGCCTCCGTCCTCCGTGTCGCGCCCGTAGAGATCGCTGGCCGAGTAGTAGCGGTCCCGGGGCTTCGCGTCATCGCTCCCTCTTCCGGTCCGTGGACGACGCGGGCGCCGGGATCGGCGCCTCATCGGAACCTCCTCTGGAGCCGGGGCTCGGATCCGCTCAACCCAGTCGGCCGACGAGTGCGCGCCAGCCTCGCACGACGCGCTGGCCGAGGCGCGGGCGGGCCGATCGGGGGACGAGCTGGAACGACGTCCCGGCACCCGCGAAGTCGCGGGCCCCCAGCCCGCGCAGGAAGTCCGGGTCCGGGGCCGCGCGGGGCGGAAGCGGGCGGCCCCCCGGCCGCAGATCCGCGAACGCCGCCGCCAGATCGGCCCGGCCTGCCCGCCGGGCCGCGGCCTCGCCCTCCTCGAGGAAGCGCCTGGCTGCCTCGGAGCGGAGGCCTCGGGCGTGCCAGAGCCCGTCGTCGAGCGCGTCCTCCAGCCGATCGCAGAGGAGCATGAGGCGGACCTCCTCGCACTCCTCGCGTAGCGCATACGCATGGACCAGGCGCTCGCAGTCGGCACCGACCGCGCGGCGCACCTGCTCCCGCCGCGTGCGCGTCGGCGCCCGGCGCAGCCCGCCGAAATCGCCGTGGGTGTAGGCGGAGTGGAGCAGCGCGGCGGCGACCACCCGGGGCGGCGCGCCCAGCTCGAGCGCGATCGCCGCGGTGCGCACCAGGTGGTGCTGGAATGGCACGCCGGAGGCCCGGAACCGCCCCGCGAAGAGAGCCATCGCGCACTGATGCGCACCCTGGAGCCGCGCCACCTCGCCTTCGCCCCAGCCGAGCTCCCGTGCTCGCGCGAGGAGCTGCAGGTGCGTCTGGGCCAGGGGCGGAAGCGACGCGGGACTCACCGTCGTGCGTCCGACTCGAAGCGACGCTCGCCCAGCCGTCCCATCCAGGCCGCGCCGGTCTCGAAGGCGGGCAGCAGCAGCCGCTCCTTGAGCGCCGAGCCCAGCGGACCCACCAGACGGCCGCGCACGCCGAAGAGCGTCCCCAGCACGCGCTTGCGGTGCCAGCGCTGGAAGTAGATGGTCTCCTGGAACGAGGAGTCGTCCGGCTCGATGCCCCACTTCTCCGCGAAGCGGCGCACGCTGGCCGCCATCCAGCGCTCGCTCCAGCGCAGCAGGAAGTAGCGCGCATCCGACCAGCCGAGTCGCTCGGGCGCCATGTACGTGACCCGGCTGGCGGGCTCGACCCACACCGAGTGACCCCGCTCCCGGGCCTGCAGGCAGAGGTCCGAGTACTCGAGGAGACTGAGGAGGCGCTCGTCCAGGGGACCCGTCTCGTCGAAGACGCTCCTCCGCACCAGCATGCAGTGGAACTCGATCAGCTCGGTGGGGCGACGCTGGAGCCGATCCGCCACGTCGGACACGCGGCGCCCCGCCAGGTGGTGGACGTCGACGAAGACGCGCCTCCCGTCCCTCTCCTCCACGCGGCACTCGCCGCCGACCAGGTGGATGCGCTCGTCCTCGATGGGGCCGATCAGCTGCAGCGGCCCCACGATCGCGGCGCCGGTCTCGTCGGCACAGCGGACCAGCGCCTCGAGCCAGCCGGGGTCGACCCGCGCGTCGTTGTCCAGGAAGACCACGTACTCGGTCTCGACCCGCTCGAGTGCGAGGTTGCGGGCCTGGTTGGGGCTGAGGAAGCCCTCCACGCGGTGCAGTGCGAAGCCGTGTCGCCGGGCGCGCTCCTCGAGCACCCGCCGCACCGCGGGCGGAGAGCCGGCGTCGATACAGACCAGCTCGAAGGGAATGCGCGTCT
>JANQFA010000257.1 GCA_028278065.1 Myxococcota bacterium | reverse complement strand
ACCACCCCGCCGGGCCACCGGGTCGCGACGCCTGCCCTGCCCGAGCCGCTGGAGGGCTTCTGGCTGATCGGAGTCGAGCCGCCCCGCGTCGAGAAGCTCGGCGCTCGCTGGATCCATCGCATCGAGATGCGCGTGCGGGCGCGCGAGGTGGGGCGCTTCCGCTGGCCGGAGCTGACGCTGAGCGTAGAGACGCCGGACGGGACGCCGTTCGAGCTGCCCGTGGAGGGACGCGACTTCGAGGTGGCGTCGGTCTTCCCCGAGTTCCCGGAGCAGGCCACACCGTTCGGCCTCGAGGCGCCGCCCGAGCCGACGGCCGGGCGGATTCCAGCGCTTCTCTCCGCGGCCGCCGGCGCCGCCGCCGCTTTCGCCTGCGTCGGCCTCGTACTGCTCGTGCGGCGCCGGCGCAGCGCCGGCGCTCCGGCCCGCCGCCCGGCGGCCGGTGCCCGTTCCTGGGAAGAGGCCCGCGAGGCCCTCGCCGCCGCGCGCGCAGAGCTGGACGCCGATCCGGTGGCCGCGGCGGACCGCGCCTCGCGCGCGCTGCGGCGCTACGTGACACGCCGCTTCGGTCCCGATGCGCCGGTGCGCACCACCGAGGAGCTGGCCGCGACGCGAGCGCCCCGCAACATGCGCTCGCGCTGGCCGGGCTTCGTCGACCTGCTCCAGCGGCTCGACGGCGTGCGCTTCCGCCCGCCGGGCGAGCACCGCCGGCAGCTCGCGGCGGTCCTCGAAGAGGCGGAGCACTTCGTCAGCGACTCGATTCCGCCCGAGGAGCTGTGATGGACGCCTTCGGCATCGACTCCTTCGCGGATCCCGTCTGGATCCCCGTGACCCTGGCGGTGGCGGTCCTGGCGCTGGCCGCCGCCGTACGCCGCCGTCCGGCCACGCTCGCCTGGCCGGCCCTCGAAGAAGCGCACGCCGCCGCTGCCCCGCGTCGCGACGCGCGACGCGTCGCAACCCTGGCGCTGCGCGGCGCCGCCCTCGTCGCGGCCGGACTGGTCCTGGCCGGCCCCACCCAGACGCGCGAGCCGCTTCCCGACGAGGCGCCCGGCCTCGATCTGGTCCTGGCCCTCGATGCCTCCGCGAGCATGCGGGCACTCGACGTCTCGCAGGCCGGCGAGAGCCGCACCCGTTTCGCCCTGGCCGCCGAGGTGGTCGCCCGCTTCGCCGAGCGCCGGGCCGCCGAGGGGGATCGGGTGGCGCTCGTCCTCTTCGGCGAGCGTGCCTTCACCCAGGTCCCGCTCACCCGCGACGGCGCGCTCCTCGCCGCGGCGCTGGAGCGCGTCGAGCCGGGCATCGCCGGCGAGGCCACCGCGCTGGGCGACGCCCTCGTCCTCTCGACCCGGCGCGCCCTGGGCGGCGGCGAGGAGCCGGAGGGAAGGCTCGTCGTCCTGCTCACCGACGGGCGCAGCAACGCGGGGGAGATCCCGCTCGACGTCGCGGTGGAGGTGGCGCGCGGCCACGGCGTGCGGGTCCACACCGTGGGCATCGGAACCGGAGGCGAGGTGCCCGTCGCCGCCGGCGCTCGCGGTGTGCGCTTCGAGCGCCACGACCTGGACCGGGACGCGCTGGCCCGGCTCGCCGAGGCGACGGGCGGCAGCGCCTTCCTGGCACGGAGCTCGGCCGATCTGGCGGCGGTCTACGCCGAGATCGACGGCCTCGAGCGGGTGCTGCGGCCGGCTCCCCCGCGGCGCGCCTCCCAGGCCCGACCCGAGCCCCTCCTGCTGCTGGCGGCCGCAGCGCTGCTGGCTGAGCTGCTGCTCGACCGGCTGCTCTGGAGGACCCTGCCGTGAGCCTCACCGGGCCCCTCCTCCAGCAGCCCGAGCACCTGCGTCTCGTCGCGGCCCTGCTCGGCACGGCAGTCGTCCTGTGCGCCGCCGGACTGCTGCTGGCGCGCCGCCGCGGACGGCGCCTGCTCGGCTCGGGCGCGCCGCGCGGCGGAGGAGCCCGGGACACGGTGCTGATCGTGGCGCTGGGCTGCCTGTGCGTCGCACTGCTGGGACCGCGTCTCGGCACGCGCAGCGAGCACCTTCCGGCGCGCGGTGCGGACCTCGTGGTCCTGCTGGACGTGTCGCGCAGCATGGACGCAGGAGACACGCCGCCGAGCCGGCTGCAGCGGGCACGACGCACGGCCCGGGACGTCCTGCGTGGCCTGGGACCGGGCGATCGGGTCGCCCTCGCGGCCTTCGCAGGACATGGGGTCCTGCTGACTCCGCTCACCCACGACGCCGACGCCCTCCTCGAGATGCTGCCCTTCCTGGACGCGGGTCTCGTGGGAGTGGGGGGGTCGCAGCGAAGCGACGGAATCCAGCAGGCCCTCGGCGCCTTTTCCGACGCCAGCGCACGTCCGCGCGTCATGCTGGTCCTGTCGGACGGCGAGGATCCGCTCGGCGGGGACCCGTCCCAGGGAGGGGCCGAGGCGGCACGGGCCGCCGTGCGCGTGGTCGGCGTCGCCTTCGGCTCGCAGGAGGGCGCGCGCGTCCCGGACGGCGACACCTGGCTGCGCGACCGCCACGGGCGCGATGTGCTGAGCCGCGTGGATCCCGCTCCCCTGGAACGGCTCGCCGAGATGACGGACGGCCGCGCCTTCCGGGCGGACCGCTGGGGCGAGGTGGACACGCGCGCAGTGCTGGACGCCGTGCGTCGCGACGTGAGCCCGCTTCCCGGCCACGCCGTCGAGCGCGAGGTGACGGCGGTGCGGGTCGCGCCGTTCGCCCTGCTCGCCTTCCTGATCCTGGCCCTCGAAGCGAGCGGCCTGCGTCCCCGGCGCGGGCTGGCGGCGGGACTGGCGGTGCTCGCGCTGACCGGAGCCGGAGCGCCGCAGGAGCGCGCGCTCGAAGCCCGACTCCACGCCCGGCCCGGCGACCCACGCGACCTGGTGCGGCTCGGCATCGCGCGCGCCGAGCGCGGACGACACGCCGAGGCGCGGCGCGCGTTCGCCGCGGCCGCACTGCGGGCGAGCGACCCGAGGCTCGCCGCCACCGCCTACCACGACCTCGGCGTGAGCGCCCTGGCTGCGGGCGATCTGGAGGCCGCGCGCGACGCCTTCCTCGACGCCCTCGCCCTGGATCCGGCGCGCCGGCGCAGCACCTGGAACCTGGAGTGGACGCTGAGCGCGCTGCGGGAGCAGCCCCCGCGCGAAGAGCGGCCGCAGCCCGAGCCGGCCCCGCAGGCCGAGGCGAGCAGCGAGGCCGGCCAGGCCGCGGCCCCGGAGCTCGAGCCGCTCAGCGCCGAGGAGCTGCGCCGCTGGCTCGACGCCGCGCGCGACGACACGCGTCGGGGCCTGCGCAGCTCGGGTGGCTCCGGAGAGCGACCCCGCTCGCGACCGCGAGGACCGCAGTGGTAGGCGCGACCCGGTGCGTCGGAACGCTGCTCCGTGCCGGCTCCCTGATCGGCGTGCTCCTCGCGGCGGCCCCCTCTGCAGCCCGGCCGGAGCGTTGCCGGGTGAAGGTGGAGGTGATGCCGGGCCACGCCGTCGTGGGCCAGCGGATCACCTGGATCGCGACGATCGAACGGCGCGGCGACGTCCGCGACGTCGACTGGCGCTCGGCACCCCGCTTCCCGGGCTTCCGCGCGGAGTGGCTTCCCGGTGAGCTGCTTCCCGACCCCGTCGGGACTTCGGGCTGGCGGGCCGGCCTCGAGCGCCGTGCGCTCTTTGCGGCCCGAGCGGGAGTCCACCTCGTACCCCCCGCCTCCCTGGACTGCGACGGCCGACCGGTCGAGGTGCCCGGCGTACGCGTCGGGGTGGAGGCCCTCCCGGAGGCCGGTCGACCCGCCGACTTCAGCGGGCTCGTCGGCCCGCTGCGCGTCACCAGCCGCCTGGTGCCCGAGCGGGTCGCGCTCGGCGAGAGCGCGCGTCTCTGGGTGGTGGTTCGCGGGGGCGGCAACGTGTGGCGTGCGGATGCGCCCCTCGACGAGGACGCACTCCCGCACGTGGACGTCTTTCCCGATCCGCCCACCCTGGACGTCGAGTCGGATCGCGAGATCTCCGTGCGGCGCACGTTCCGCTATCAGCTCGTGCCGCGCCGCGAGGGTGCGGTGCGGATCCCGGCCGTACGCTACGCCTGGTTCGACCCGGAGACCCGGCGCTATCGCTCGGCGCAGGCGCCAGAGCGCACGCTCACCGTCGGGGGGACTGCTATCCTCGGCGAGCGCTGACGCCGCCGCCCCAGGAGAGCCCCCGTCCCATGAGCGACTTCCACTTCCAGCCCCTCTTCGAGCTCGCCCACGACGACACCCCGTACCGATCGCTGGGCAGCGACGGCGTGTCGGTGGTGGACCAGGGCGGCCGCCAGGTGCTCAAGGTCGAGCCCGAGGCGCTCGGCCGGCTGGCTGCGGCTGCGGTGCGCGACGTCTCGCACCTCTTCCGCTCCGCCCATCTCGAGCAGCTCGCGAAGATCCTCGACGACCCGGAGGCCTCGGAGAACGACCGCTTCGTCGCCCTGCAGCTCCTCAAGAACGCCAACGTCTCCGCCGGAATGGTACTGCCCTCGTGCCAGGACACGGGCACCGCCATCGTGGTGGCGCACAAGGGCGAGGACGTCTGGACCGGGGCCGACGATGCCGAGGCCCTGTCGCGGGGCATCCACGAGACGTACACCACCACCAATCTGCGCTACTCGCAGATGGCGCCGCTCTCGATGTACGACGAGAAGAACACCGGAACCAACCTGCCCGCACAGATCGAGATCCACGCCGACCCCGGGGACGAGTACCACTTCCTGTTCGTCACCAAGGGCGGCGGCTCGGCCAACAAGACCTTCCTCTACCAGCAGACCAAGGCGCTGCTCAATCCCGAGTCCCTGGCGCAGTTCATCGACGAGAAGATCCGCACGCTGGGAACGGCGGCCTGTCCTCCCTACCACCTGGCCATCGTGGTGGGCGGAACCTCGGCCGAGGCCACGCTCAAGACCGTGAAGCTCGCCAGCACGAAGTACCTGGACGGCCTGCCCACCTCGGGCAACGAACACGGTCGGGCCTTCCGCGACCTCGAGCTCGAGCAGGAGGTGCACGAGCTGACGCGCAAGACCGGAATCGGGGCTCAGTTCGGAGGCAAGTACTTCTGCCACGACGTGCGCGTGGTGCGCCTGCCGCGCCACGGCGCGAGCTGCCCGGTCGGAATCGGCGTCTCCTGCTCGGCCGACCGTCAGATCCTGGGCAAGATCACCCGCGACGGGCTCTTCCTCGAGCAGCTCGAGACCAATCCGGCGCGCTTCCTGCCCGAGGTGAGCGAGGAGGAGCTGGACGGCGAGGTCGTCTCCATCGATCTCGACCGGCCCATGGACGAGATCCGCGCGACCCTGTCGAAGCACCCCGTGAAGACCCGCCTCTCCCTCTCCGGCACCATCGTGGTCGCGCGCGACATCGCCCACGCCCGCCTCAAGGAGAAGCTCGACGCGGACGAGCCGCTGCCGGAGTACATCAAGAACCACATCGTCTACTACGCCGGGCCGGCCAAGACCCCGGAAGGCTACGCATCGGGCTCCTTCGGGCCCACCACGGCGGGCCGCATGGACGCCTACGTGGATCTGTTCCAGGAGAACGGCGGGAGCTTCGTGATGCTGGCCAAGGGCAACCGGTCGCGTCAGGTCACCGAGGCCTGCGCGAGGCACCGCGGCTTCTACCTGGGCTCGATCGGCGGCCCGGCTGCGATCCTGGCCCAGGACAACATCAAGAAGGTGGAGGTGCTGGACTTCCCCGAGCTGGGGATGGAGGCGGTCTGGAAGATCGAGGTCGTGGACTTCCCGGCCTTCATCGTCGTCGACGACAAGGGCAACGATTTCTTCGCGAACGTCTGAGCGAAGCCCGAGGAGTGACCGTGAAGATCAGCATCAAGTACTGCGTTCGTTGAAACTACCTGCCCACGGCCTCCGGTCTGGCGGCCACGATCCAGCAGGAGTTCGGCGTCGAAGCGAAGCTCGTGAAGGGCGACGACGGCATCTTCGACGTCGACGTGGACGGGCAGCGCATCTGGTCCAAGCACGAGACCGGACGCTTCCCGGAAGACAGCGAGATCGTCGAGCGGATTCGCGCGCTCGCCGGCTAGCCGTCATCAGCCGTCATCTGCCAGCCGTCGCCCGCCAGGCGTCGACGCCTGGCGGAGCCGTCGGCGCCTAGCAGAGCAGTCGGCGCTCGGGCTCCGAGGTGACCGCCAGGTGCCGGCGCGCCTCCTCGACGAGCTCGAATACCTCGCCCAGCTGGCGCGGCGTGACGCGCAGGGTGAGCGCTCCGAACGTGACGTGCAGCGTCCCGTGGGAGCACAGCTCGATGCGCCCCTGGCGGTTCTGCGCCAGGAGCCGGTGGCTGCAGTCGTCGTTCATGTGCGGGCCTCCATCGAGTGCGGCGTCGGACACGACACCAGGGAGTAGAGGGCACGCCGCTCCACCTCGGAGACCACGCGCGCCTCGAGCGGGCGGAATGCCGGGCTGCGGTTTCGGGTCAGTACCCAGAGGAGCGCCAGCAGCGAGCGCCCGGACAGCCCGTCCGCCTCGCGCAGCAGGAGCTCCGCCAGCTCGCCGCAGGAGAGGCCCTCGAAGCGAAGAGCCTCGCCGCGCAGACTCTTCTGCAGCCGCATCTCGACCGAGAGCGCGTCGCACGGTCCGGCTCCCGCGCCGGCCGCATCCGCCATCGCGGGGTCGAGCGCCGCAAAGGCCGCCAGGATGCGCAGCCCACGTCCGTCCGCCCAGCCCATCGCCCAGCCCTCCTCTACTCGATCCCAGGTTCACCGATTCTATTGAAAACGAATTTCATTTTCAATAGAAGAACGAAAGCACGTCGAATCAGCGGGTTGCGGGTCCGAGGGGCGCCTACCAGGCCGGCGCGTAGGAGACCAGCGAGGCCCAGCCGGAGGTGATCCGTTCGCTGCCGTCCTCCAGGAGGAGATGGGCCTCCACCCCCTCCTGGCGCTCGATCTCGGCCATCCCATCGGGCCCCAGCACGGCCAGCGCGGTGCTCCAGGCCTCGGCCTCGGTGGCCGTCGGGGCGACGACCGCGGCCTGGATGCTGCGGGTGGCCGCACGCCCCGTCCGCGGGTCGATGATGTGCCCGTACACCACGCCGCCGATCTCCGCCGACTGGCCCAGCGAGCCCGACACCGAGAAGCCGAGGTTGCGCAGGGCGGCGGTCCCCGCGAGCGCGCCCCCCTTGCCGCGCACGCCCGCGGTCCACTCGGGCGCGTCGAAGGGCTTGCCGCTGGCCAGGATGCTGCTCTGACCGTAGTCGAGGAGGAAGTCCCGGATGCCTCCCTGGCGCAGCATCTCTCCCAGGCGGTCGAGGGCCCAGCCCTTGGCGATCCCGCCCAGATCGAGGCGCATGCCCGGCCGCTCGAGATCGACCGTGGGACCGATCGAGTTGATGGTGATCGCGTCCGACCCCACCCGCAGCAGCGCGTGGCTGAGCTCCGCCTCGCTGGGAGCGCGATCCTCGCGGGCGGCCCGGCGCCAGAGGTCCACCAGCGGGCCCACCGTCACGTCGAAGGCACCGCCGCTCCTCCGGCTGAACGCGGCAGACTCGATCAGGATGCGCGCCAGGCGGGCGTCGACCCGCTGGGCACCGCGGCCCGCTGCGTTCGAGAGCCGATTGAGCGCACTCGACGGGAGCCAGGTGCTGAAGAGCCGCTCGTAGTCGAGGGCGGCGGCGAAGACCGCATCGCAGGCGCGCGGCCCACGGGCCGGGTCCTTGACCACCACCGTGCACTCGAGGATGGTCCCCATGGACTGGCGACCTGCCTGCACCGTATGGCGGGTGATCGGCAGCTTCTTCCCGGTGGGCTTCTGTTCCTCTCCGGTCGGAACGGGATGACCCGAGATGTGGCCCGACGGCGGCGCCGGCGCGGCGAAGGGATACTGGCAGCCGGTCGCCAGCAGGATCGCGAGCGAGCCCGTCAGGGCCCGGGTCAACCCTCGCCGCTCCGATAGTCCCGTCCGCTTCCCCGGAAGACCGCCCACAGGGACACGATCATGAGGGCCAGGAGGCTTCCCTGCAACAACAGGAAGCCCGCGATCTTGAGCCATGCGAAGCCGGGGTGGGCGAAGCGCACCAACCAGCCCGCCCCCTCGTCGAGGGCGGCGGAGAGGAAGGGCAGCGCGATGAGCCAGGCCTTCACGCCGTTGGCCACGGGCACGAACAGCATCAGGTGGGTCAGGACGAGGAGCAGCATCCCCATGGCGAACAGGTGGAAGTGGCTCACCTCGAGGAGGCCCTGGTAGGTACGCGGCTGCAGGAAGCGCTCGGGGTCGCCCAGGTAGTAGGCCGTCACCGAGCCCGGGGTGAGCCCCATCTTGTTGAAGTAGAGCAGCGCATTGGTGAGCCAGAGGCCGGCGACGTAGACCACGTAGAGCACGACGATCGTCTGCAGGAGCCGGTTCCGGCTCCACTCGCCAGTGACCACGAAACGCACGGGACCCCGCCTCTAGCGTCCCAGACCGGCCGCTTCCGCGCCCGGCAACGGTCGCGAGGCCGCGCCCGGCAACTTCCGCGAGGCCGCGCCCGGCAGCTTCCGCGAGGCCGCGCCCTCTCCCATCAGCACCTCGATCATGGCCAGCGCGCGCCGCACGCCACCGGTGACGGCCCGCGAGGAGAGCGTCGACCCGGCGATGACGTGGATCTTGCGCTGCAGGTGCAGCTCGCGAGAGAGCTTCTCGTCGCGAAACTGCTCCAGCCAGCGCTGGGAGGGGAGGTACTCCTGGGGCTCGTAGAACGCGACCATCCGGAGATCGCGAACCGTCCCCTGCGGATCCACGACGACCAGGAAGGCCTCGGGCTGGGTCCGCACCGTGTGGATGTCGATCAGGGCGTAGCCGACCACCTCTCCGTCCCGGATCCCCGTGTAGACCGTGACCAGCTTCGACTCGAGCCGCTCGCGCGCCCGCTCCTCGATGGCCACCACCTGCGCCTCCTCGAGAAGCCAGGTCTTCTCCTCGACGCGCTCGGCGTGGGGAAAGGCGGTGGCCAGCGCCTCCTTGCGCGACAGGAACACCTTGGCCCCGGCCGCGACGGGCGTCGCGGCCAGGGCCAGGCAGAGCACCAGCGTGAAGGCGAGCCTAGAACGCAAACCCCATTCCAAGCGAGATCTCATCCGAGATGTCGCCGCTCTTGACCGAGAAGTTCCGGTACTCGGCCTTCAGCACCACGTTCGGGTGCGGCTTGAAGTTCATCCCGAGGGAGGAGACCCAGTAGCGCTTGGTCCCGTCGCGAGAGAACCCGTTGGGGACGCGTTTCTGGGTGTCCACGTACTCGACCCGCGCGAACGGGGCCAGGTACTTGTCGTTGTTCCCGGAGAGGAGGGCCCAGACGTCGTAGGCCAGCTCGCCGTAGCCGCCCAGCATCTGCTCCGCCACAGGCTTGCCCGAGGCCAGGCCCAGCGCCGAGGACAGATCACCCGCATCGTTCAGGAAGTTCATCGCGAACAGGCCCCGGGCGTGCCAGGGACCGCGATTCCACTGGGCGTGGACGTCGAACATGGTGAGCTGTGAGCCGGGAATCCCGTTCTGGTCCTGTCCCCCCTTGCCGGTGTAGACCGAGGCGCCCAGCAGCCACTCCTCGCCCGGCGTCCAGTCGACCCGGCCGACGAAGGCCAGATCCTCGGCACGCACCCGATTGCCCTTCTGGCGACCGCTCCGGATACCCGACGACGAGAACCCGGTCGCGTCGAAGCCGTTGATCACGTAGGCGCGGTAGGCGACGTCCTCGCCGACGTTTCCGAACACGCCGACGCCCAGCTCGCGCCAGGTCGTCGGGATGATGCGGGTCTCCACCTCGGGTCGCTGTACGCCGAAGAAGGTCGGCGGCTCGTGCACCTCGTTGATGAAGCCCATCGGCACCAGTACCAGTCCCGTGCGGAAGTTCGCCTCCTTCTTCCAGAAGAAGTCGAGAGCCATGAACTCGACGGAGACCGAGCCCCCGCTCGAGTTGGGGGTGCTTCCGGTCGTCCCGTGCTCGAACTCGATCTCGGTGTTGAGGACGATGCTCTCGTTGAACTTGTACCCGACGTACTGCACGAAGCGGTACGCATCGGCCGTGTCGCTGGCGCCCCCGGACAACCGATTGGAGTAGTAGGCCTCCCCGTACCCGCCCAGCGAGAGGCCGCGCTCGATGCCGTAGACCTTCGAGGCCGCCGGGCCGAGGCCGTAGGCGCTCTTCAGCTCCGCCTCCTCCGGCACCGCCACCTGCGTGCGCAGCCTCGCGATCTCGTCCACCAGCACGTCCACCTTCCGTTCCAGGTCGACGATGCGGTCGTCGCGGGCGCGCACCTGGTTCTCGAGCTCCTCGTTCTCCGTCACCTGCCCCCAGGCGGCGGGTGCGGCGGCGAGCAGGGCCAGCATCAGGCATGCTCGTCCAAGGCTTCGAGCCATTGAGTTCTCCTCGGCCGCGCTCGGGCGCGGCGGCGGGACTCGGGGCTCTCGGCCTCTGGTCGCTGGGTTTCGACGTCTTCCCACGCGATCACGTGGGTCCGCTTGCAGCGGCGACACTTGAGCTCCACGCCGGCGCCGGAGAGGCGAGCGAGCAGGCTCCCGCAGTGGCAGCGGCAGTCTTCCTCTTCGGAGCGGGCGACCTGGGCGGGGGGCGCGGAAGCGGGCATGGAGCGGCTCGGAGCGGTATCCTTGTTGAAATTGAAAATGCTTTTCAATTTCGAAAATGACGGTAACGCCCCGCCGGAAGCCCTGTCAACCACCCTGGACCGGCTGCAGCCCGGGGATCGCTGCGAGATCGAGTCGATGGGCGTCGAAGGCCCGGTCGGCGTCCGCCTGGAGGAGCTCGGCTTCCTTCCCGGAACCGAGGTCCGCATGGTTCGCCGAGCCCCCCTCGGGGACCCGGTCGTCTACGAGCTTCGTGGAGCCCAGCTCTGCCTGCGGGCCCGAGAGGCCCGGAGCATCCACGTCCGCCGCCTGCTGCGCTAGAAGCCGATCCGAAGATGAGCGAATCCGCCCTGCGCCTGGGCCTGCTGGGCAGCCCCAACTCCGGAAAGACCACCCTCTTCAACGCCCTCACCGGCCTGCGCGCGCGGGTGGGCAACTACCCCGGCGTGACGGTCGAGCGCCGTGAGGGGAGCCTCCGTCTGAACGGACGCGCCGTGGTGGTGATCGATCTGCCGGGTGCCTACAGCCTCACTCCGCTCTCGCCGGACGAGGCGGTGGTGGCGCAGGTGATCGCGGGCGAGATCCCGGAGGTGGACCCGCCGCAGGCCCTGGTGGTCACCGCCGACGCGTGCAGCCTGGACCGCTCGCTCCTGCTCGTGGCCCAGGCGCTGCGCCTCGGCAAGCCCTGTGTCCTCGCCGTGACGATGGTGGACGAGCTGCACGCCCGCGGCGGCTCACTGGACCTCGCGCGTCTCGGGAACGCGCTCGGGATCCCGGTGGTCGGCGTGGTCGGACACAAGGGGCTCGGCCTCGACGAGCTGCGCCGCCTGCTCGGCGATCCGAGCGCCTGGGGCCGCCCGCACGTCCTGCCGCCCGAGGACGTCGAGGCGCGGGCCGCCTGGGCGGCGTCGGTGCTGGACGCGGTCGTGCACGTGCGCCCCGGCCGCAACGCCCTCACCGAGGCGGTCGATCGCGTGGTGCTCCACCCGCTGGCGGGAACGCTGCTCTTCACGGCGGTGATGGTCCTCTTCTTCCAGCTCATCTTCGCCTGGGCCCAGCCGGCGATGGACGCGATCGACGCGGCGATGGGCGGGCTGGTGGGATGGATGCACACGACGCTCCCCGCCGGCTTCGTCACGGACCTCCTCGCGGACGGAGTGGTCACCGGCGTGGGCTCGGTGGTGATCTTCCTGCCCCAGATCCTGCTGCTCTTCAGCGTCCTGTATCTCCTCGAGGACGTGGGCTACATGGCCCGAGCGGCGTTCGTCGTGGACCGCGTCATGGGCAGGGTGGGGCTCGAGGGCCGCGCGTTCGTCTCGCTGCTGTCGTCGTACGCCTGCGCCATCCCGGGGATCATGGCGACGCGCACCATCCCCTCCCCGAAGAACCGCCTGGTGACGATTCTCGTAGCGCCACTCATGACCTGCTCCGCGCGGCTTCCGGTCTACGCGCTGCTCATCGCGGCGTTCGTTCCCGCCACCAACGTGTGGGGCCCGCTCGGCCTGCAGGGCCTCGTCCTGCTGGGTCTGTACCTGGCGGGAGCCTGCGCCGCGCTCCTCGTCGCCGCGGTGCTGAAGCGCACCCTGCTGCGCGGGGAGGACATCCCGTTCACCCTGGAGCTGCCTCCCTACCGGCTCCCTCCGGCCCGCCTGGTGGCGTCCCAGGTCTGGGGTGCCGCCAGCGCCTTCCTGCGCCGGGCCGGCACGATCATCCTCCTGGTGTCGATCGTGCTCTGGTTCCTGCTGAGCTTCCCGAGGAGCGAGGCGCCGGCCGGCCTGTCCGAGAGCGAGGCCGCGCGCCACGCGCTCGAGCACAGCGCCGCCGGGCGCCTGGGCCATGCCGTCGAGCCGCTCATCGCGCCGCTCGGCTTCGACTGGAAGATCGGCGTCGGCCTGGTGGCCAGCCTCGCAGCCCGCGAGGTGATCGTCGCCACCCTCGCCCAGGTCTACGCCTCCCAGGACGAGGATGCCTCCCTGCGCGAGGCGGTCCGCGCGGATCCCACCTTCGACCCACCCACCGTGGCCGCGCTCCTGGTCTTCTTCGTGTTCGCACTGCAGTGCATGTCGACGCTGGCGGTGATGCGCCGCGAGACCAACTCGTGGCGCTGGCCGGCGTTCGCGTTCGGCTACCTGCTTGCACTCGCCTACGGTGCGAGCTTCGCTGCACATCGGGTCGTCGCGACGCTCAGCTAGCGTGGTAGCCTTGCGGCGGTGATCCACGGCTACGTGCATCCGGACTTCCGGAACGTCGCGCGGGTTCTCGAGCGGCAGCTCCGACGGCAGACGCGCGGCGGGGCTGCGGTCTGCGTCTACCATCGCGGCGAGAAGATGGTGGACGTCTGGATGGGCACCAGCGACCGCCGCGGCCGGCCCTGGCAGGACGACACCATGGCGATGTCGTTCTCGACGACGAAGGGAGTCGTGGCGACGGCTCTGCACGTCCTCGTGGACCAGGGACTGGCGGACTACGACGACCCGGTCGCGAAGTGGTGGCCCGCGTTCGGCGAGTCCGGGAAGGACGTCATCACCATCCGCCAGATCCTCTGCCACGAGGCCGGCCTGCACAAGATCCGCGACTCCCTCGACCACGCCGACCGCATGCTCGACTGGGAGTACATGCGCGAGGTGATGGAGGAGCAGATCCCCGCGTACCGTCCCGGCGCGCGCAACGGCTACCATGGGCTCACCTTCGCGTGGCTGGTGGGCGAGCTGATCGAGCGCATATCGGGGCGCCCGCTGGCGGAGGTGCTGCGAACGGAGCTGGTCGAGCCCCTCGAGCTGGACGGGGTCTACGTGGGCACGCCGGCCGAGGTTCGAAATCGGGTGGCCGAGCTCATCCACAGCGGCGCCCAGATCCCCGAAGCTCCGAAGCCCCTCGAGAACATGGCGCGGCGGCTGTCCAGGACGTTCCGGCTTCCCCTCGACATCGATCACATCGCAGGGGCGCTGCTGCCGCCCGGCATGACCGAGCTCATCTACTCCGAGCGCGTCCTCGATACGCCGATCCCGTCGTTGAACGGTGTCTTCACGGCGCGGTCGCTGGCGCGACTCTACGCGGCGCTGGCCGGTGGCGGCGAGCTGGACGGGGTGCGCATCCTGCGCCCCGAGACCCTCGAGCGCGCAACCCAGGTGCAGAACACCCGCGTGGACCTGGTGGTTCCCTTCCCGATGCGCTGGCGGCTCGGATACCACCTGGCCGGGACGAGCCGCGGGATCCTGCCCAACGGCTTCGGCCACTTCGGATACGGTGGCTCGGGCGCCTGGGCCGATCCGGACCGCGAGCTGTCGGTCGCCCTGGTCTGCAACCGCGTCGCGGGCACGCCGTTCGGAGACCTGCGCATGCTCTCGCTCGGCTCGGCCGCCGTGAAGTGCGCCGAGGCCCGCTAGCCCGCCAGCACCGCCTCCAGGTCCTCCGGGGCGTTCACGTTGGCAAGGGCCCGACCGCGGGGGTCGAGCGCGCGCAGGGCGTCGCCCTCCAGCCACGCGGTCTCCACCGCATCCAGCACGTGACGGATCGCCAGGCGCTCGCCAGCCAGGGTGTCCCGCGCCACGGGCAGGACGCTCTCCCTGCGGTAGATGGCGCAGAGCGGATGGGCGCCTGCTGCATCGCGGGGGACCACCGCGTCGGCGTGGGGAAAGGCGATCAGCCCGAGCAGGAGGTCTGGGGTCACGAGCGGAAGGTCGGTCGCCAGGACCAGCACGCGCTCGCCGCGCGCGGCCTCGAGGGCGCCGACGAGGCCCCGCAGTGCGCAGCGCGGGCCGTCCGGATCGGGTACACGCCGCCCAGGCGCGTCGGCGGGCGGATCGCCGCCGACGAGCAGCACGTCCTCGCACAGGGTCTCCAGCAGCCCCGCGGTGCGCGTGGCGAGCGGGGCGCCCGCGAACTCCAGACGCGACTTGTCGCGCCCCATGCGCCGCGAAGCGCCGCCCACCAGGACGGCACCCGACACCGAGGAGAAGCGACCCGAGCCTTCCCTGCGCACGCTCAGATCTCCGACGCCTCCCGCGCCAGCACGTCGGGATCGAGGATCTGGACCAGCGCATCGGCGCCCTCCGGGATCTCCTCGGCCGCCGCGGGGAACAGCAGGAGCCCCTCGGCCAGGGTCATGGAGCGCAGCACGCCCGAGCTCTGGTTGCCCGTCGGGCGCGCGACGAAGGCGTCGCCGTTGCGCTCGAGGGAGACCCGCACGAAGTGGAGCCGGCCGGGCCGCTTGGTCAAGCGCTCGGCGCTGCGCGCGCGGACCGTGGGCCGGAAGATGCGCCGTCGTCCCTGCATGCGCAGCAGGGCGGGCCGCACGAACTGCTCGAAGGTGACCATCGCCGAGACCGGGTTCCCGGGTAGACCGAAGACCAGCGGCCCCTCCTCGAAGCGGCCGAAGACGAGCGGGAAGCCCGGCTTCATGAGCACGCCCCAGAAGATCAGCCGGCAGCCCAGCTTCTCGAGGACGCTGCGGACGTGATCGCGATCCCCGACGGAGACCCCGGCCGAGCTGACCAGCACGTCGGCACCCAGGGCGGATCGCAGCCGCCGCTCGATGTCGGCCGGATCGTCGCGGGCGATTCCCAGGTAGAACGAGTCCGCCCCGGCCTCGGCGCACTGCGCGGCCAGGGAGTAGGAGTTGGAGGCCACGATGCGCCCGTCGGACACGTCGCCGTCGGGCTCGACCAGCTCGTCCCCTCCGGAGAGGACCGCCACGCGCGGCCGCCGTCTTGCCGCCACCACGCTGCGCCCCAACGAGGCGAGCATGCCCAGATGGGCCGCGCCCAGGACCTCGCCGGGCTCGAGGACGGTCTCGCCGGCCTGCACGTCCTCACCCGCCCGCCGCACATGCTCCCCGACCGGAGGCTGCAGCCGCACCCGCACCGTATCGCCGTCGCGATCCGTGTCCTCCTGGCGCACGACCGTATCGGCCCCGGGCGGGAGGGGGGCGCCGGTGAAGATCCGGGCGGCCTCGCCCGCTGCGAGGAGGCGCGGGGCGCCGCCGCCGGCCGCCACCTCGTACGCCACGCGCAGCGCTGCGGGCTCGCCTTCGGACGCGCCGGACAGGTCCGCGGCCCGCAGCGCGTATCCGTCCATGGCCGAGTTGTCCGCGGGCGGGATCGCTCGGGGCGAATCCACGGCCTCGGCCAGCACCCGCCCCAGCGCGTCGGCAGCGGCCAGCGTCTCCGCCCCGATCAGCGCGGTCTCGCCGAGCACGGCCTCTCGTGCCTCGGCGACGCTCAGGCTCTCACGCATCCCGGCACGGTACCCGAAGCCGACGCCATCCTCGACGCCCCGACTCGCGCAAGCTAGCTTGCCTAATAATTGGGCAACGCGGATGGGCTCATGGGCAAGAAGTCTTTTGGATCCGGGGAGTTCTCGGGAATCGCCAGCACACCGCTCCGGGTCGATCCCGAGCGGATCGCCCCCCTCACGGCCGGCGGCCGCGAGCTCCCGAACAACCTGGTCCTGGCCCCGATGGCCGGCGTCTCGAACCTGCCGTTCCGCCTCATCGCCCGCGAGGCCGGCGCTGCCCTCGCCTTCACCGAGACGGTCAGCGCCAAGGCGCTGGTTCAGGGTGGCGCCAAGACCCGCCGCCTGCTGGCCTCCAGCCCCACCGAGACGCCGGTCGCCTTCCAGCTCTTCGGGGCCGATCCGGGGGTCCTGGCCGAGGCCAGCCGCATCCTGGCCGGCGAGCACGGGGCGGTCTGGATCGACCTGAACCTGGGCTGCCCGGTCAAGAAGTTCATCCGCAACGGCGCGGGCTCGGCGCTCCTGCGGGATCCGCTGCGCGTGCGCGAGATCGCCGCCGCCATGCGCGCGGCGATCTCCGGGACGTTCTCGGTGAAGATCCGCACCGGCTGGGACGCCGACTCGATCAACGCGCCGGAGATCGCTCGCATCGCGGCGGCGGAGGGAGTCGACCTCCTGACCGTACACGGTCGCACCCGCGCGCAGCAGTACACGGGCACCACCGACCGGGCGACGATCGCGCGGGTGGTGCAGGCGGTGCCGGAGATCCCGGTCCTGGCCAACGGCGACATCACCCTGCCCGCCCACGTGTTCGACATGCTGCGCGAGACCGGAGCAGCCGGGGTGATGATCGGCCGGGGCGCCATGGGCAACCCCTGGATCTTCGAACAGACGCTGGCGCTGGCACGGGGCGAGAGCGCGCGCCGGCCGTCCCGGGCCGAGCGTCGGGCGACGATCGACCGGCACATCGATCTCATGGCGGCGTCGTTCCCGGACCGCAAGCTCCTGGCCGCCAACCTCAAGAAGTACCTGGCCGCCTACGCCAAGGGGATGCGCGGAAGCGCCGACTTCCGCCGCCACATCCTCGAGAGCGACGATCTCGACGCGATCCTCGCCCACGCCGACGTGTTCTTCGCCGTGCCGGAGGCCGCCTGATGGAGCTGCGCCTCAGACAGACGCTCGACGCGCTCCTCGACGGAGTGGTGGTGGTCGACGAGTGGGGAGTGGTGCGCCAGCTGAACGATGCGGCGTGCCGGTTCCTGGAGACCTCGGCGGATGCCCTGGTGGGTCGGCCGATCGAGGATCTGCACGGTGCGGACCACCCGCTCGTGCGCCTGGCGCGAGCTGCTCTCGATACGGCCGGCGGCTCCGTGGAGTCCGACATCGCCATCGAGCGACGTCTCGAGGACGACCTGGTCGTGGACGTCTCCGCCTCGCCCATCTTCGACGACCTGGGCAATGTGGACGGCGCGCTCCTCAGCCTGCGCGACCGGACCCTGCGGATCGCCATCGAGGCCGATGCCGCCGAGCGCGAGCGCCTGGACTGGTCGGGCCGCATCGCGCTCGGCATCGCCCACGAGGTCAAGAACCCCCTGGGCGGCATCCGCGGCGCCGGAGAGCTCCTCGCCTCTCGCGCCAGCGATGAACGGACGCGTCGCACGGCCGAGCTCATCGTGCGCGAGACCGACCGCATCGCCAATCTGGTCGAGGACTTCATGGCCCTGGCGCGAGACGAGGCTCTCCACCCCGTCGAGGTCAACCTCCATCAGGTCCTGGACGAGGTGCTGGAGCTCCTCTCCCACGACGAGCTCGCGGAGTCCGCGACCATCGAGCGTCTCTACGACCCCTCGATCCCCCCGCTCCCGGGGGACCGGGAGCGGCTCGCCCAGGTGTTCCACAACCTGGCGCGCAACGCCTTCGAGGCGATGGGGGTGGAAGGGGGCCGGCTCGAGGTGAGCACGCGCATGGCCCTGTCCAGCCGGCTGGCCGACAGCGACGGCGCTCCGGTTCCCACCATCGCGATCCGCTTCCGGGACAGCGGCCCGGGAATCCCGGACGACGCGATGGACAAGGTAGCCACGCCCTTCTTCACCACCCGCAAGCAGGGTACCGGCCTCGGCCTCCCCCTGGCGGATCTCTGGGTCACGCGGCACGGCGGCCGGCTGAGGGTGGAGAGCCCGCCGGGCGAAGGCGCCAAGGTGACGGTCTTCCTGCCTCTACGGAGTATCACATGATCGATGACAAGCCCGCGCGCGTCCTCGTCGCCGACGACGAGGACTCGATCCGGTTCGTGCTGCGCGAGACCCTGGAGGAGGCCGGCCACGAGATCGTGGAGGTCGCCTCGGGCGACGAGGCCCTCGCGATGCTGACCTCGGAGTCCTTCGCCCTCGCCTTCCTCGACATTCGCATGCCCGGCCCGAGCGGCCTGGAGATCCTCTCGCAGCTGCGCAGCTCGGGCACGGACACGCCGGTGGTGATCATCACCGCCCAGAACACCTTCGAGAATGCGGTCGAGGCGATGAAGCGGGGCGCCCTCGACTATCTGGTGAAGCCGTTCGGCATGGCCGAGGTGCTGGCGCTCGTGGAGAAGGCGCGCCGCACCCGTGCGCTGCAGCGGGAGGTGCGCGAGCTGCGCCGCGAGGTGGCGCAGACTCCCGCGGGCGAGCGCCTGGTGGGCAAGAGTCCGGCCCTGCTCGAGATCTACAAGACCATCGGACGCGTGGCGGGAAGCGACGTGCCGGTCCTCGTCACCGGTGAGAGCGGCACCGGAAAGGAGCTCGTGGCGCGCGCCATCCACAACGCCAGCGCCCGCTCGGAGGGCCCCTTCATCGCGCTGAACACCGCGGCCATCCCGCGCGAGCTCCTCGAGAGCGAGCTCTTCGGCCACGAGCGGGGCGCCTTCACCGGTGCGGTACAGGCCCGCGCCGGGCGCTTCCGCGACGCCTCGGGCGGCACCCTCTTCCTCGACGAGATCGGCGACATGCCGATCGAGCTGCAGGCGAAGCTGCTGCGCGTTCTGCAGAGCGGCGAGGTGGTGGCCGTGGGCGCGCGCGACGCGGAGCAGGTGGACGTGCGCATCCTGGCCGCGACCCACCGCGACCCCGACGCCGCGGTAGCCGACGGCCTGATGCGGGAGGACCTCCTCTATCGCCTGAGGGTCGTGCCCATCCACATCCCGCCGCTGCGGGAGCGGAGCGGCGACATCGAGATCCTGGCGGAGCACTTCCTCGATCGCTACGGCGAAGAGCTGACCGGTGGGGTACACCGGCTCGCCCCCAGCACGCTCGAGCGGCTGCGCGCCTACGATTGGCCCGGAAACGTGCGCGAGCTGGAGAACGCGATCAAGCGCGCCCTGGTGCTGGCGTCGGGCGACGTGCTCGACCCGGACGACTTCGCCTTCCTCGGCCACGGCGATGGGGGCGATGCGGCCCACGCCTCGCTCGAGGCAGCCGTGGTGCAGGAGGCGGAGACCTTCCTCGCCGATGCGGATGCCTGCGGGCTGTACGGTGAGCTGATCGAGCGGGTCGAGAGGCCGCTCCTCGAGACCGTCCTCCGCGAGACCGACGGAAACCAGATCCGGGCGGCGGCCCGCCTCGGGATCAACCGCAACACCCTGCGCAAGAAGATCGCGGAGCTGGGCATCCGGCTCCCGAGGCGCGCGTGAGGGCGGACGCGAGCGCCTTCTCGGGGCTCCACGTCCTGGCGGACGACGACCCGCGCTGGCAGCGCGATCCGGTGGAGCAGGCGAAGGCCGCCTGTACGGGCGGCGCCCAGGTGGTGCAGCTCCGCGCCAAGCACGCGGGCGACCGCGAGGCACTGGCCTGGGCACGCCGCATCCGCGCCCTCACCCGCGCCGCGGGCGCCGCCTTCGTCGTGAACGACCGCTTCGACCTCGCGCTCCTCTCCGAAGCGGACGCGGTCCACCTGGGCCAGGAGGATCTGGCGCCCGCGGACCTGCCCGAAGAAGCGCGCGCGCGGCTCGCCGTCGGCCGCTCCACCCACACCCTCGACCAGGCGAGGCGCGCCTGCGGCGAGCCGGTGGACTACCTGGCCTTCGGACCCCTGTTCGGAACCGCGTCCAAGGACAGCCCCTACCCGGCGCGCGGGATCGACGCGCTCGCCGAGGTGGCGGCCCTGGTCGCTCCCCGGCTGCTCGTCGCCATCGGCGGAATCGATACCAGCGGCGCGCGCCGCGCCGCGCGCGCCGGGGCGCGTGGCGCGGCCGTGATCTCGGCGGTGGCCGGTGCCGGTGACATGGTGGAGACCACGCGCGCGCTGGTGGATGCCTTCGCGGCCGCGGGAACCGCGTGAGCCCGCGCTTCGTCGCCTTCTGCGGGATCTTCGTGATGGTGGGGATCGCCTGGGCCCTCTCGACCGACCGCGGGCGCTTTCCGCTGCGCACGGTCCTGTTCGGTCTGGGCCTGCAGCTGGCGCTCGCGCTCCTGCTGC